>JANNHT010000033.1:0-13092 GCA_031404555.1 Gammaproteobacteria bacterium | reverse complement strand
TTGCAGATCCAGCCTTTCTCGGAAAGCTTCTGCACGTAGCCTGCGCGTTCGCCTTCCGCGTACGACCAGTTGAGCGTGAACAGGGTCCAGAGGGTCAGCACCACGGCGATGGCAGCCAGGATGACGAGGATGGACTTGAGGAAGCGGCTCACGGGGGGATTATGCCTGTTTTCAGATCTTTCCAATTTCCTGCGGAAAACTGCTAGAATTACTATCGTGAAGAGTGGAGCAACCGCTCCCGCCAACCGACCTGATGGGCAACGGTGGTACCCCTGGCAAACAGGGCACACGGCCGAAAGGCAAACGTGAATTCAAGCGGGCCGAGACGAGTGGAGCAGGCCCGGCTCCAACATTCCAAAGCTGAGGAAAGCGGCCGTCGAAGGGCGGCCGGGAAACCGCGCGTAGCGCGGCGAGGGACTGTCGCGTGGCGCGCCTTGTAGGAGGAAGGCTATTGGCGCAATTCAATTCGCATGAATCGAAAGGCATGAGCTGTCGGCGATGTTGTGCTGCACGTTGAGCTGTACCTGGGCACGCAGGTTCCAGGGCAGGGTCGCTCCGGCTTCGATCGCGACTTGCGCCAGTTCGACGCGCGTGACGTGCTCGAATCCCGAAGTGGTCGATCTTCCGCCGTAACGCGTCTTGCCTGGTCCGCTATCGGTCCAGCTGGGCGCCGCGGGTCCGCGCGCGAGCCGCAGGTCCAGCAAGGCTCTAGCCCGGCTCCGACAATCCAACGCTGAGAGTGGTGGCCGTCGACGACGCCGGAAAATGTGCTGTACTTCACATTTGGATGGCCCGGCGGCCTGTCGTCGGGAATTGCCGACGACCAGCAAGGTACCCGGCTGGGGCCGATGACATGATTCGCGGCTCGTATGAACCTCAAGGCCCAGCGCGTGCCGATCCTGCTGCTGGTCGCAGCACTGCTGCTGCTGGGGGCGCATCTGTGGTCGGCGCGCCCGACGCTCGATGAGGTTCTGCCGGCATCCATTCATGAATTGACCGTCGAACTCATGTTCGAGGGCTTTGGCGGCGAGGTCCGTCTCGGCACCTTCCTGCCCGTCGCCGACGAGCGCCAGACGATCATCACGGAGAGCTTCGAGCAGGGCCCGCTCGCATTTTCCGACGAGGTTACCGCCGCGGGCCGTTTCGCGGAGTGGAATGGCAGGCCGCCGGAGGGCCAGCATCGCGTTCTTTACAGTGCGCGGCTTTCGACCCGCGCGGTGCGTTACGAGCTGCCGGCCGGTCTTGGCTTCGGCATGCCGCTCGGCGATTCGGCGCGGCGCCAGCTCGAAGAAACCGAAGCCATTCCCTATCGGCATCCCGAGATCCGCAGCCTGTGGAACCGCATACGGCCCGCGCAGTCGGCCGACCAGGTGCAGGTGCTGCGCACAATCTTCGATTACACGCACGACAAGATCGAACCGGTGCCGTTCAAGGGCTATACCGATGCGCTCACGACACTGCGTCTTGGCCAGGCGAGCTGCAACGGCAAGAGCCGGTTATTCGTCGCGCTTGCGCGGCTCAACGGCATCCCGGCGCGGCTCGTCGGTGGCGTGATCCTCGAGCCCGGGGTCAAGCGCACCTCGCATCAATGGGTCGAAGCCCTGCTCGGCGGCCATTGGGTGCCGTTCGATCCGCTGAACGGGCACTTCGCGGCGATCCCGGCGGACTACCTCAAGCTCTACCGCGGCGACGAGTTCCTGTTCAGCCACACGCGTGACATCAACTTCGATCACGCGTTCCGCATCCGGCGCCTGCTCGCACCCGCGGAAAGCCTGAAGCCCGAGGAAGCGGCGGCACCAGCCTGGCTCGCGGGCGTCGCGCGTTTCATCGCGGCGAACGAACAGATCTCCGGCGTGTTCCTGCTGTTCCCGCTGGTCGCACTGATCGTGACCTTCTGCCGGAACGTGGTCGGACTGCGCACCTTCGGCGTCTTTCTGCCGATGTTGGTTGCATCCGGCTGCGTTTACACCGGCCTGCTGCCGGGCATGCTCGGATTCGTCGTGATCCTCGCCGTTGGTGCCGTAACGCATCGCTGGTTCCGCGGCATGCGCGTGCTGGTGGTGCCGCGCATCGCGGCCGTAATCACCGTGCTGACCGCGCTGATCCTGATCGGCGGGGTGATGGCGACGGAGAGCGCCGGTCATCGGCTGGCGCTGCTCGCGCTGTTTCCGGTCGTAATCCTGAGTTTTGCCGCCGAGCGCCTGCAGGAAATGATGGAGCGCAGCCGGCTCGGCGAACTGGTTCGCACGATCGCGTGGACCATGCTCGTCACGCTGCTCTGCTACCTGGCATTCAGTTCAGTGCTGCTGCGGGGACTGTTCTTCCAGTTCCCGGAACTGTTGCTCGCGGTGCTCGCGGCCCAATTGGCGGTCGGGCGGTGGACCGGCATCCGGGCGAGCGAGTTCTACCGGTTCCTGCGCCTGTTCCGCGCCGCGGGCACGGACGATGCGGGCGTGCTCGGCCTGAACTCCCGCAACATTCATTTCATCGCCCGCCTGAATGCCGTTCACTGGATCACGGTCGCGAACGACAAGCTGGCGACCAAACGGCACCTGGACGAAGGCGGCGTGCCGACTCCGCGTACGCTGCTCTCGGTCGAGACCGAGCACGAGCTCGATTACCGGCGGGCGGCACTGAATGCTTCCGGCGGTTTCGCACTGAAACCGGCGTCTGGTTCGCAGGGGCAGGGCATCGTGCTGTTCGAAGGCAGCGATGCCGATGAATTCCGCCTGCTGAACGGCGAGATCTGGACCTATGAGCAGCTGCGGGCGCACGTCCGCGACATCACGCGCGGCCTCCATTCGTCCGCTGACGAACCGGATCGCGCCATTTTCGAGGAACTGATCCGGCCAGATGCGTTCTCGCAGTCGATCGCACCGGGCGGCATTCCGGACATCCGCGTGCTGGTGGTGAGCGGCAAGCCGGTCGCGGCGATGCTGCGCGTGCCGACGCGCCAGTCCGGCGGCCGCGCCAACCTGCACCAGGGCGCCGCGGGCTTTGCCGTGGACCTCGAAAGCGGGCGCCTCGGCACCGGCATCCACGACGGCCGGGTGATCGATACCCACCCGGACACCGGCGAGAAGCTCGAAGGCCGCGATTTGCCGCATTGGCAGGAGGTGCTACGCATTGCCTGCGCCGCGCAGAAAGCAGTGCCGCTCGGCTATGCCGGCGTGGACGTCTGCCTGGACGAGCGGCGCGGCCCGGTCGTCATCGAGATCAATGCTCGCCCGGGCATCGAGATCCAGAACGCCTTGCAAAAGGGTCTGGTGCCGGGCCTGCGCGAGGCGCTGGCGGAAGGCACATGAAAATCGACTGGCGGGAGAACGGCCTGGTGCTGACGGCGATTGCGGTTGCCGCGACGGCGCTGTTGGCCGCTTCCGAAGAACTGGTCGCGCGCCGCGCGCAAAGCCCGATTGTCGTGAAGCTGGAAGCGGCGGCAGATGGCGAGGACGAGGGCGAGGAACGCAGTGCGCTCGCTGCCGCGGTGCCGCTGTACGGCACGCCGGACGAACTGACGGCCAGCGCGCGCAAGCTGCTGGCGCAGGCGGAGCCCAATGCCGACGTGCTGCACGAGCTCGCGCGCCAGGCGCGCACGTTCCGCGCCTACGCTCTCGCCGATGAACTGCTCGCTCGCTGCCTCGAGCGGGCGCCGGATCGCGTGGATGCGCTGTTTCTCCGCGCCCGCACTCAGTCGGATCTGGGCAATGCCGTGCGGGCGACCGAGATGTACCGCAATGTGCTCGCCGCATCGCCCAATCACCAGAAAGCCACCTATAACCTCGGCGTGCTGTCGCGTCGCGCAGGGGACTTCACCCAGGCGCAGCAGTACCTGACCCGCGCGGCCGCGATCTCGAGCGGCCGTATCAAGTCGAAAGCCCTGCATCAGCTCGGGCTCGCGCACGGTGCTGCCGGCCGATGGGATGCGGCTGTGCAGTTCCTGACCGAGTCGGTGAGCCTGCGGCCGGACGCGCCGCGGGTCTGGCTCGATCTCGGCAACGCGGAGTGGAAGCGCAACCGGGTGGACGCGGCGTATGCCGCCTTCCGCAAGGCGCTGGCGCTCAACAAACGTTTGGCGGATGCGCACCTGCTGATGGGTCTGCTCGAGGAGCAGCGCGGCAATCGCGCCGCGGCGAACACGTACCTGACCCGCGCCGTCAAGCTTGACGGCGACAGCGCGGACTACCGCAAGGCGCTGGCGCGTCACCTGCTGGCCGGCGGCGACCCATCGAAGGCGCGCGGCTCGCTGACCTGGCTGACGCGGAACGCAGCCGATGAGGCGGATCGTGCCTATGCGAGCGCGATGCTGGCGCTGCTAGATCGCGACTCCGGTCGCATGCTGCTCGAAGTCCGGCGGGCCGAGCAGCTGCATCCTGGCGGCTACGACGACGCGATCGAACAGGCGGCGCTCATGCTGCTCGAGCGAAAGCGCTACGCAGAAGCCCGCGCCATGCTGGAACTGTTGCTGGCGCGGCCGTCGCCCTCGCCGGAGGTGCTGCTGGTTGCCGCTCGAACCGCCTCGCGGCTCGGCCAGACGAAGGAAGCTGAAATGTTGCTGCGCCGCAGCCTGACGGCGAGGCCAGAGAACTCCGAGGCCTGGTTCCAGCTCGGGCGCGTGCTGTCCGAGCGCGGTGATCCCGGTGGGGCGATAAAGGCCTATCGCGCAAGCCTGGACCGCAATCCAGGCGCGCGCAACACCCAACTCAACCTGGCCGTGCTGCATGCGCGCAGCGGCAACGAGACCGAGGCACTGCGGCTCTACGGGCAGATACTCGCAGCGCATCCGCGCTACACGCCGGCGCTGATCAATCGCGCGCGGCTGCACGAGCGCGCCGGCCGCGATGCCGAGGCGGTTGCCGACCTCGAGGTCGCGATGCGCGTCGCCCCGGCGGATTCCGGCATACGCGATCGGCTGGCTCGGCTCCTGCTGCAACGGGGCGAGACCGACCGTGCCCGCGTCCTGTTGTCGGACGCGGTCGCCGAGAAGCCGTCCGATCCGGAAGTGCGGCTGCTGCTGGCGGAAACCGAGCTCCAGGCCGGGCGCCGCAGCGACGCGCTGCGTGAGCTCAATCGCGCCGCGGCGCTGGCCGGCGACGATGCCGAACTGTGGACGCGGCTGTCGCAAGGCTATCGAAACGCCGGCGACGCTGCCGCGGCTGCGCAAGCGAGTACACGTGCCAAGCCACAGCCGGGCGCGCCCGGCACGAAACCCTGAACGGTCGATGACAGGAAACAACCGATGCGAACCAGAACTTCCGCAACCGCGCTCGCCGCAGCCGTGATCGGCCTGTTGGCCGGCGCGAACGCATCCGCCGAATCCGACATCGACCTGCGCGGCGGATTCGGCTACGACTCGAATGCGTTCGAACTCAACGATGTCCTGGGCGAACGGAAGGGTTACTTCACTGAAATCGAGGCCACGGTCAATGCCGAGGGCATGGCGGCGAAGGGCTGGCACAAGCAGGCGGACATCGGCGTCTCGGGGAGGCTCTACGAATCTGCCCTGGGCGACGCCGACCGCGCACGCATCTTCGTGCGCGCGCGCGGCGACTCGGCCGAGAAGTACCGCGAGCACGGCTGGGACTGGTCGCTGCGCTACGCGATGCGCGACCAGACCTATGTCAGCCGCCTGACCGGACAGGTGGCGACCGACGATCTTGGCAACGAGATCGGCGATCGCTACGACAGTGGACGGGCCGACCTGCTATTGCAGTGGCGCTTCCCGGGCAAGGCGTTCGGGCGCTTCTCAATCGAGGCGACGGCCGCGGACCGGAACTACGTGCATGACTATGAGCAGTTCGGGCTGGAGCGGCTCGACTATTACGAGTTTGGCGTCGGACCCGGATACGAATTGGGCGGTCGTAGCCGCAATCTGCGGGTCAACCTGAAGCTGGAGGAACGCATCTACAAGGACCGGCGCAGCAGCGATGCCGCCGGCGTTCCGGTGTCCGGCACGGATCTCGAGTACCGCAGCTACCTTGTGGATGCGCGCTACCGGCATTCGCTCTCGAGGCGGAACGCGCTCGAACTGACCGGCAGCTACGAGCTCCGCGAGGACAACGGCGTCGGCTTTGCCGACCGCACGCAATGGGATGTCGGCCTCGAATGGACCCTGCGATTCAGGGACGACGGCCGTCTCACGCTGGAATCCACGTACAGCTCGCGCGTGTTCGATCAGCAGTCGGTCGGCGATCCGACAATCAATGACGAAGCGCCGGAAAAGAAGGGGTTCGACGCGCAGCTTCGCTACGAGCGGCCGTTCCCGTTCGTGGACATCCGCGGTTTCTCACTGGTGCTCGATGCGCAATTGGAATCGTTCGACAACTCGGACGACGAGCGTTACACCTACGACCGGCTGGTCGGATTCATCGGTGTGCGGCAAGAGTTCTGACCAGTGCAGCTCGTGAACCGTCGTCCTGCCTGGGATCGGCTTCGAGAGCGACCGCCAGGATGCCGAAGCGGATGTCGAGGCTGTTGGCGCCGCCGAAGGTGAAAATCCCCGATACATGAGTGCCGAGCACGCCCAGCTGCGGCAATGGCGCCATGTCATCGCCGCCGGCGTCCAGCATACGGCGGCGGCTGGATCAGGAGCCGCTGAGCGCGGATGAGTTCGCGGCGAAGTCTGTGGGGGCGATGCGGTTTGAGTAGCGCCAATTTCAATGGATTTGCAGCGACATCACGAGGACCAGCCGGTGCGACGCTTTGGAATGTTGCTTCGAGATGTCACCCCAGAATCTCGATGCTGACGCCAGCGCAATCGCACGCCGAATCATTACGCTTCAAAAGCAGCGCGTACTACTCATTGCCGATCTCGCTGCCTTGTACGGAGTAACTACAAAGCGCCTGAGCGAACAGGTTCGCCGCAACCGCGGCCGGTTCCCCCGGACTTCGCATTCCCAATTGAAATCAAAGACATACGAAACTTGATGCCGCAATTTGCGACATCAAGTTGGGGCGGACGCCGGAGTCAGACAATCGCTTTTACGGAGCACGGCGCCATCATGGCCGCGACCGTCCTGAACAGCCCGCGCGCTGTCGAAATGTCTGTCTACGTGGTTCGCGCCTTCGTAAGGCTGCGGGAAGTCCTGGCATCGAACACCGAACTTGCGAGCAGACTGGAAGCACTGAGAAGTCTGTGGCGACACTGGATGCGCGCACGCGCAGGCAGTTTGACGAGGTCTACGGCGCGATTCGTGCGCTCATGGCACCGCCGACAACGAAGAAGCGGCCGATCGGATTCATGGCGGACGTCGAGGGTGGCCGCTAGTGAGGGGATGTGTCCCCTTTTAAAGGGATGCGTCCCTTTTAGTAGCGGAGGGAGAGGCAGCTCAGGCCGCCGTCGAGCTTGCGGAACTCGGACATCTCGAGCGGAACGGTCGCGTAGCCGCAGTCCTCGATCGCCGCGCGCGTGCGCGGATAGCCGGCCGCGATCAGCACGCGTTCGTTCACGCGGATGCAGTTCGCGGCGTAGCGCTCGCTCTCCGGCACTTCGATCAGCTCGTACATGCCGAGCGCATCGCGCGGCACGTCCTCGGTCACGACCATGCGGCCGTCGCCGAGGTAGGCGATGCCGGTCTTGAGGTGCAGCAGGCGCCGCGAGGACCGGATGTCGATGAGGTCGGATGAAAACCCGACATCCGCCAGCAGTGCGGCGAGCTGCTCGGCGCCGGCAGGATTGGTCCGCGCCGACACACCTATTAGATAGTGTCCATCCGCCTCGCAGATGTCGCCGCCGTCCACGGTCCCGGGCGCCTTGATGCCTGGGAAGTCTCCGAATACGGGTGCCAGGGCCTCGACGATGCCCGGGACCTCGCCGACTCGCGATATCGCGCCCGGTCGCATCGCGATCGCGCCGCGGGGCGTGACGATCGCGGGGTCTTCCACGAAACAGCCGTCCGGGAATCGCTCTTCGGCGGGCAGCGTGATGACGGAGACCCCGCAGCGTTCCAGCGCCTCGCGGTAGTGGCGGTGCTGCTCAAGTGCGCGCGCGAAGTCCGGCACGCCTTCGTTGGCGGAGGTGATCCCGGAGATCAGTGTCGGCCCGGGCAGCCGGACGATCGCCTGGGTGAAGCTCACGCGCTACTTCGCGAGCGCGTTGGACTCGACAAACCCCCGCCGGCAGGCATTGCAGGGCGACACAAACTGGTAGTCGCCGCCGCGTGCCTTGCCGAGCACAACCATCGCGGTGCCCGCGGGATACTCATCGAGCGTATGGCCTTTCCTGTTTGGCGCGTCGATGACGGCCGCATCCTTGGTCAGCGTCCACAGCCCGCCCGGCACGACGTCCACGATGTGCCCGCGGAATTCGATCCAGACGCGGTCGTAGGCATCGCCCTTCCATTCATAATGAGTGAGTTCGCTGCACGGGCGCGCGCCCTGGCAGCCGCCGCGAAGCGGCGCGGGCGTACCGGCGGGTGCTTCGATCACTTCGATGCTCGGGGCATCGTCGGCGTTGACCGCGCCGAGCTCAACCCAGGCCTCGCCGCGCTGCTGGTACAGGAAGTACGGACAGCCGAGGCTGCCGCAGGACGAGACCGACGGCGCGCCGTAGCAGATGTAATTCCGCGTCAGGTCCACGAGCTTCTCGGCCTTGCCATCGCCGTCCACGTCAAGCGACCAGGCTTCCGCTTCCTCAGCCGGCTTCAGCGCGCCGCCGGCACCGCTGCATTCCTGGATCATGTAATCGAGCGCGAGCAGGATGAAGGTCGGGCACTGGCTCGCCGCGCTTTCGACTTCCGCGGTCTGTTCCTCGAGGCAAGCTTTGAGCGGGAGGTTCCGCGACAGCACCGCAGCGGTGCCGAGGGTCTCGATGGCCGCGGCGTCTTCGGCGCGCCTGGCGGCTTCCTTGGCAGCCCGTTCGCGATCTTGGCCACAGCCGCTCGCAAGCAGGGCGGCGAACAGGACGGCAATCATGAAACGCATGCGGACCCCCGGAAACGGCTGTTCCGGGCCGCACTTTCGCACATTTGCTCGGGCAGTGGAATTTACGAAACTACGACCCGGCACCGATCAGCGTTTGCGGAGCCTCACCACCGACGGCGGGCGCATTTCCTGGGGATCGAGCGCCAGGTCCGAGCATTCCGCGTTGTCGAAGCGCCGCGCGACGTCTCCCCAGTTGATCAGCTCCCAGAACTGGGCGATCCAGCGTTCCTTCTGGTTGCGGTACTGGAGGTAGTACGCGTGTTCCCACATGTCCAGAACCAGCAGTGGCATTGAGGCCGTCGTGACGTTGTCCTGGTGGTCGTGGATCTGGTGGATCAGCAGCGTGCCGCGCGACATCTCCCAGGACAGCGCGACCCATCCCGAGCCTTTCAGCCCGGCGCCCGCGGCGGAGAACTGGCGTCGAAACGCATCGGTTCCGCCGAATGCCGCACGGATGCGGGATTCCAGTCGGCCAGCTGGCGGGGCGCCGTCATGGGGCTCGAGATTGCGCCAGAAGATCGAATGCAGGAGGTGGCCGGAGACATTGAACGCGAGGTCTTTCTCGAGCTGGTTCAGGTGGGCGAAGTCGCCCTTCGCGCGCGCCTCCGCCAGCAGGTCGAGCGTCCTGTTGGCGCCGTCGACGTACGCCAGGTGATGGTGCGCGTAGTGCAGCTCAAGAAGTTCGGACGAGTACGCGGGCTCGAGCGCGTCGTAGGCGTAGCCCAGCGCGGGCAAATGGTAGTGGGCGCTGTTCGATGCCATTCCGTTCTCCCAGCCTGGTGCTTCACCTTGCGTGGGGCGCCGCCTCGCGACGCCCCACGGGTCCGTGCTGACTCAGCGTGCGGGTGCGCGAGAGTCGTTACGGCGGCTCGAGTTCGAACCGTACTGCTTCTGCGACGAGCTCTGGTCGGGCAGCGACTTCTCGAAGCGCTCGATCTGGCGCTCCGCTTCGTCCTGCGAGATCCCGTAGATTTCCTGGATGCGGCCGGACAGCGATTCGCGCCGGCCCTCGATGACGTCGAGGTCATCGTCGGTCAGCTTGCCCCACTGCTCGCGGACTTTTCCGGCGAACTGCTTCCAATTTCCTTCGATGCGATCCCAGTTCATGGCTCACTCCTTGAGTCAAGATCGTCGCGGCCCATCCGCGACTCTGACCCTGAGCATGCCCTGACCCCGGGATTACGCCTGTAGGACTATTGCTGTTCTCCGCGTAAGTCTTCGAGCGCGGTCTGCGTCACTTCCCAGTCCGCGGTGATGCCCGAGTGGCACTTCTCGCGATTCGCTTCGGGCAGTGTGTCGCAGGCGGTTTCAGCGCGCTTGCGGTTGGCGGCGGCGATTGCGATCGCAACCTCGTAGCTCGTCATGTCGGGTACGACGGCGGCCGTCGCGGGCGTGGGCGCGATGACGGCGGCGGTCGCGCCAGGCGGCGCCTGGTCTTCCGTCACGATCGGGGGCGGCGAATCGCCGCAGCCGGCCATTGCGAATGCGACGATCAGCGAGGGGCGGACACAGGCGGGCGGGCGCATGGCAGGTCAGACGGCGAGCTGGATGCGATCCAGCGGCAGCGTGAAACTGATTTCGGTCCCCTCGCCGAGGCCCGGCGAGCGGATCCGGAGCACACCGCCCATGGACTCGACGCGGTGACGCATGCCGCGCAATCCGTGGGAGTTTGCGACATTGAGGCGCGATTCATCGATGCCGAGGCCGTCGTCCCGGATCGAGACGGAAAACCCGTGCTCATCGGCGCCGACCGCGAGCCTCACGTACTGTGCTTTCGAATGCTTGACGATGTTGATCATGCTTTCCTGCACGATGCGAAACACTGCGATCCGGGCGTCCGGCGAAAGCTCAGGCAGGTTGTCCGAATACTCTTCGTCACACTGGACTCCGGCGCGCCGCAGGGTTTCATCCATCAGCCAGCGCAGCGCCGCGACGAGGCCCAGGTTGTCCAGCAGCGTCGGACGCAGGCTCTCGATCACCCGGCGCTTCAGGCTGAGCCCGTCGTCCAGGCAGCGTAGCACGCGGTCCCAACGTAGCTTGCTGGCTTCCGAGCCGTCATCGTAGGAGCGTCGCAGCCAGGAGACATCGATCTTGGTGGCGACCAGGAGGCTGCCAAGCTCGTCGTGCAGCTCCCGGGCGAGCGCTGCTTTCTCGCGCTCGGTGACCCGCTGCATGTTGCTCGAGAGGTCGAAGAGCATCGAGGTGCGGTTCTGCACCAGCCGGTCGAGTTCGGCGTTCTGCTCGCCGAGTGCGACGTTCCGCAGTTCACGCCGCTGCATGTCGCGTGCGAGCAGCAGGCCGATGGTCACGATCAGGATCAGGCTGAAGGCGCTCGTCACGAGCAGCAGCACGCGCGAAGTGGCGAGGTCGTCCGCCCAAGCGGCGGCCGCCGCTGTTACGCGCGTGGCCTCGGCGTCCTGCAAGCCTGTGATCAGCGTATGCAGGTCGGTCATGGCCTTCTGTCCGACGTCGGTGTCAATGAGGGCGAGCGCGGCCGCGCGATCACGCTCGCCGTACAAACGCAGGGTCGCGAGCATCTCGCCGCTCTTCCGGCCGGCGAGCGAGCGCAACTCGTTGATCTTCGATACTTCCTCCCGGATGTGGGAGCGCTCGTAGCTTTCGAACAGGTCGGATAGCAGCGGTTCGACCCGGCTGAGCGCGGGATCGAAGCCGCGCAGGTAGCGCGGGTCCTCGGTCAGCAGGAATCCACGCTGCGCGCTCTCGGCCTGGAGCAGCATGCGCAGGGTGCGCGACAGCAGGAACTGCCGGTTCTGGGCCTCGATCAGCGTATCGGTCGCCTCGCGCAGGCGGCGATGGCCGGTTTCGGCAACGACAAAGGTCGCAACGATCAGCGCGACACCCAGAATCAGGGGCGCGTAGATGAGCCGGCTGCCGACCAGGGATCGCATCGTCCGTGTGCCTCCCCACAGATACTAACGAATCTGACACAAAGAAAAAGATGTAGGAAGAATCCGACATACGCACGGGCGGATATCTGACCTGGTCGGAGCCGGATGACTGCTATTGGAGTGTCATCCCACTGGAACATCAGGGAGGGAACGCAGTGCTATCCGTCTACAATGAACAGCAGCATGAACAGCCGGGACGCCAGCCGATGTCAAAAGTCCTGATCGCCGACGATCACGCAGTGGTGCGCGCGGGGCTGCGCCAGCTGCTCGGTGAGGACCGCACGATCACGGAGATCGGCGAGGCCGCCACTGGGCAGCAGACCCTCGATCGCCTGCGCGAAGAGCGCTACGACCTCGTGATCCTCGATATCGGCATGCCGGATCGCAGCGGCATCGATATCCTCCGTCACGTGCGCTCCGGTTTTCCGGAGACGCGCATCCTGATCCTGAGCGGCTTCCCGGAACGGCAGTACGCGATCAACGTGCTGCGCATGGGTGCGCATGGCTACCTCGGCAAGGACAGCGCTCCCGAGGAGCTGCTGAATGCGGTGCACACGATCCTGGCCGGCAGGCGTTACGTGAGTCCGAGCATGTCGGAACTGCTACTGTCGGAGATCGACGGCGGCGGCGACGGCAAGCCGATGCACATGCAACTGTCAGAGCGAGAGTTCCAGATCTTTTGCAAGCTCGCGACCGGTAGTGCCGTGTCGGACATCGCCCGCGAGCTGTGCCTCTCCGTCAAAACGGTGAGCACTTACCGCAGCCGTGTGCTCGAGAAGATGAACTTCAAGTCCAATGCGGACATCACGTCGTATGCCCTGCGCAACGGCCTGATCCAGTAAGGAGCCGGTGCCTTGTATCGCGTCCTGCTCGTCGAAGATTCACGCGTACTGGTGGAGCGCCTGAAAGAGGCGCTGGCCGCGCTGAATGGCGTCGAGGTCATCGGCTCTGTGGACGAGGAATCGGCCGCGGTCGAGGCCATCATCGGCAATCCGATCGACGCGATCGTGCTGGACCTACAGCTCCGCCAGGGCACGGGTTTCGGCGTGGTGCAGCGCCTGAAGGGCCCGCGCCCGACGATCATTGTGTTCACCAACTACGTGTTGCCCGAGTATCAGCGCCGCGCCAAAGACCTCGGCATCAAGTACTTCCTGAACAAGGCCGAGGACTACGACCGGCTGCCCCAGCTCATCCAGGAACTCGAGCAGCAGAAAGTCGCCTGATCGTTCGGTGCCGGGTCGTAGTTTCGTAGTTCGAACTATCG
>JANNHT010000032.1:0-3166 GCA_031404555.1 Gammaproteobacteria bacterium | reverse complement strand
TCGATCTCGACAACGGCGCCCAGCCCTGCCTCGAGGCCAAGGCCGATCGGCCAGGTCAGAGCACGAGAGCCCAGCGTGAGTCGTAGAGCCGATCGTGTGAAGCACCTCGGCGGTCCGGTGGCGCCCAAGGATTGGCAGGGCGGCCTGCCACTCACCTACCGCATCGGTCCCGGTCCCGTCACGGTCGACATGGACGTGCAGAACGACGAACGCATCGGCAAGCTCCGCAGCGTCATCGGCGTGATCCGCGGGCGCGAGGAGCCCGACAAGATGGTGATCCTCGGCAACCACCTCGACGCCTGGAGCTATGGCGCCGTGGATCCGTCCGGCGGCACGGCGGCGCTCCTTGAGACGGCGCGCGCGTTCGGCGAAGCCCTGAAACAGGGTCATCGGCCGCGACGCACCGTCGTCTTCGCCGTCTGGGACGGCGAGGAACCGCTGCTGGGTGGCTCGACGCAGTGGGCCCTGGACAACGCCGAAGCCCTGCGCGGCGGCGCAGTGACTTACATCAACGTCGACGCCGGCGTGTCGGGCGCCGAATTTGTCGGCGGCGCAACGCCCGCGCTCGCCGACTTCCTGCGGGACGTCACGAAGTCAGTGCCCGATCCGCTGACGGGCAAGCCGCTCTACGACGCCTGGGCGTCGCGCTTCGAGGATCGGGTGCCGCAGGTCAACACGATCGTCGGCGCCACGGACTACACGGCGTTCCAGGAGTATCTCGGGGTCTCCTGCATCGACATGTATTTCGACGGCCCGTATGGCGTCTATCACTCGATGTACGACAACTACTTCCGCCAGAGCACCGTGGTCGATCCGGGCTTCGGCATCGGCGTCGTGCTTTCGCGACTCTGGGGAACCCTGGCGTGGCGACTGGCCGAGATTCCGGTGTTGCCGATGCGCTATTCGGATTACGCGCGCGCGGCTATCGGTTACATCGAGGCCGTCGAAGCACATGCGGGCAGTGACAAACCGCTCCGGCTCACGGCGGCGCGCGCGGCGGCCGCGCGCTGGGAAGCGGCGGCGACCGAACTCGAGCAGCGGCTCGCGAAGGAGACGCTCGCTGCTGGCACGGCACGTGCAGTCAATGAGAAGTTGTTACTGGTGGAGCGAGCGCTCGTTGAGCCCGCGGGGCAACGCGGCCGGCCGTTCATCCGCCACCTGCTGGTGGCGCCGCAGCCGAGCTACCGCAGCGCTTACCTGCCCCGCATCTGGGATGCGCTCGACCGCAATGACCGGGGTGCCGTGCCGGCGCATGAGGCGGAGGTTGTGGCGGCTTTCGATCGCGCGGCTGCGATCCTGCTGGAGGCAACCGCACTGCTCGAGGCTGGCCGCTAGATCGGGTCGTCGATGGACTTCGCGAGCGGCGTAAAGAGTTTGGGCCCCTGCTCCGTCACGTACCAGCAGTCCTCCATGCGCACGCCGAACTCACCCGGGATGTAAATCCCCGGCTCGTCCGAGAAGCACATGCCAGCCTGGAACGGCGTGGTGTCGGCGCGCATGAGGTTGGGCGGTTCGTGGACGTCCATGCCGATGCCGTGGCCGGTGCGGTGGGAGGTGCCGGGCAGGCCGTAGTCTTTGCTCCAGCCGAGGCCTTCGTAGTACGCGCGCACGGCCTTGTCGACGTCGCCGACCGGGCGGCCGATCTTGACGGTCTCGAGCGCAAGTTCCTGGCCGCGCTTCACGGTGTTCCATACTTCGCGCTGGCGTTTGGTCGGCTCGCCATGCACCCAGGTGCGGGAGACATCGGACGAGTAGCCGTGCACCTTGCAGCCGGTGTCAATGAGGATGACGGATCCCTCGCGGACGGATTGCGGCGTCTCGGTGCCGTGCGGGTAGGCACTCGCTTCGTTCAGAAGCACGAGCGCGAACGGCTCCTTGCCGCCCGCCTCCGTCATCTTCGCGTAGAGGATGTCGCGGATCTCGGGCGCGGTCATGCCGGTCTTGATGTTCGCGTGTACGTGACGGATGGAAGCGATCGTGATGTCGTTGGCGGCCTGGAGGAGCGCGAGCTCCGCGGGCGACTTGATCATGCGGCAGGCGTTGACGAGGGCCTCGCCGGAGACAATCTGCCGCTTGCCGTCCATGAGTTTGCTGACACCGTCCACGATGAAGTGGCGGGTCGTGGGCTCGATGGCGAGCGGGTCTGGTGACTTGCTGTCGCGGAGCGCGTTTGCGATCAGTGCGAACGGGCTTTCGTCTTCATTCCAGGATCGCACGTCCGCGGGGATCATCAGCGATTCGCGGACGGAGGGGACTTCGAAGAATGGGGTGATGACGATCGTTTCGCCTTCGGCCGGGATCAGCGCGGCAGTCGTGCGTTCGGAGCGCCACCAACGAATGCCGGTGAAGTATTCGAGAGTGGAGCCGGATTCGACTAGGATCGCGGCGATCCTGTGCTCTTGGAGGAGCGATCGAATCTTCGTAATGCGTCCAATGCACTCATTGGCGTCGATGGGTTTTGCGTTGCTTGCCGGAGAATCAGCATCTGGTGACGCTGCATCCGCAGTCCTGGCTCCCAAAGAGCCAGGCACAAGCAGGCCGGCCAACGCAATCTGAAAAGCACTACGTCTTGAGATCGTCATCATGATTACTGCGCGTCGCCCAGTTCCGCACCATCAACAGGGGCTTTCAGCCAAACCGCGATGTCCTCCGCGATCTTCTTGGTGCACCGACCGATGATGGCGCAGGTGCCCTTGAATCCACCGAAGGCTCCGCCCGTTGAGAATCGCTTGGCTCGAAACGAAGCGATTGGCTTATCGTTTTCCAGCAAGGTGCCCTTCACCGTCATCCACTTGGGGCCGGACCATGCGCCACCGCCGGTGGCGACAACTTCCGTAATCTCCATGCGGAGATAGCGCCCCACTTTGGGGTCGGCGGATACGGCCACATTCGACGCGGACTGCGCCAGGAATTCGGACACTTTCTCACCTAGCTGGCACTCATTTCTCACGGCTTGGGACACATCCACGTGCTCTGCGATCGGCACAACTGCAGGAATGCCGATCGTGTCTTCTGCCGCGGAAGTGGGCATGGCACAGAAAAGCGCACCTCCTTGGGGCGCCCGCAGGGGCGCTTTCGCCGCGCCGATGCTCACGGACTCGCCAGCGGGCCTCGACCTGCTGGCGGACCTGACGGAGATCGCATCGTTCCCCACTGGCCTGGACCC
>JANNHT010000031.1:0-8418 GCA_031404555.1 Gammaproteobacteria bacterium | reverse complement strand
GGCTGCAGCTCGAAGCGCCGGAAGGTCTTGCCGACTTCGGCAAACCGGACGATCAGCGGCGCGGTCGCGGAGCTTGGCAGCGCGGCCGGCGGCTCGGCGCCAAGGGCACTGTCGTCCGGCGCGACGGCCGGTGGGGGCGCGGACAGCGCCGCGCTGGTTGAGAGGTCGAGAGTAGCCACTTCAGGCATTGGTTAGGTTCCTATCGCGCCACAAAATCACCGACGGCGGAACTACGGTGACCAGCCCTTCCAGCAGATCAACCACACCGCGCTCGATGTTGTCTACCACACAGCCCCCAATAAGAAACCCGCCGTAATACGCGCACCCTGCCGGGCGCGACGGTCGAGGTGCGCTCCGGCGACAACGTGCATTTCGAGGCGCTGGTGATCGCGCCGCAGTTTGCGGGCGCGCGGACTCTCGCCCGGCACCAGCTTGTCTATCGCGCGCTCGGCGCCGCGGTCGGCGGCGAAATCCACGCGCTCTCGCTCGACACGCCCTCGCCCGAGGAATGGGCAGAGCGCAACGCCGGCTGAGGAGCTGAAAACTGGACAAGCTACAGATCACCGGCGGCACCCGGCTCGATGGCGAGGTGCGCGCCTCGGGCGCGAAGAATGCCGCGCTGCCGATCCTGGCGGCGGGACTGCTCGCCGATGCGCCGGTCACGATCGGCAACGTCCCGCACCTGCACGACGTGACGACCATGATCGGACTCTTGGCCGGCATGGGCGTCGGCGTCACGATGGGCGACCGCATGCGGATCGAGGTGGACGCGCGCGGTCTCACGAAGCCGGTCGCACCCTACGAGATGGTCAAGACCATGCGCGCCTCGATACTCGTGCTCGGACCGCTGGTCGCGCGCCACGGCGAGGCGCGCGTCTCGCTGCCGGGCGGCTGCGCGATCGGCGCGCGGCCGGTGAACCTGCACATCGCCGGCCTCGAGGCGATGGGTGCCGAGATCTCGGTCGAGAGCGGCTACATCCACGCGAAAGCGGGGCGCCTGAAAGGTGCGCGCATCGTGCTCGACACCGTCACGGTCACCGGCACGGAAAACCTGATGATGGCGGCGACGCTCGCCGAGGGACGCACGGTGCTCGAGAATGCGGCGCGCGAGCCCGAGGTCGTCGATCTCGCCGGATTCCTGAACGCGATGGGTGCCCGGATCACCGGCGCAGGGACCGACACGATCGAGATCGAGGGCCGGGAGCGCCTCGGCGCCTGCGAGTATGAAATCCTGCCGGATCGCATCGAGACTGGCACCTTCCTGGTCGCAGGCGCAATCACCGGCGGGCGAGTGCGAGTCCTGAAAGCGCGGCCCGAGCACCTGGACGCGGTGCTGTCGAAGCTGCGCGAGGCGGGCGCCACGGTCGAGACCGGCGCGGACTGGGTGCAGGTGGACATGAAAGGGCAGCGCCCGAAGTCGGTGGACATCCGCACGGCGCCGCATCCCGGTTTCCCGACTGACATGCAGGCGCAGTTCGCCGCGCTCGACACGGTCGCAGAAGGCGTCGCGACCATCGTCGAGACGATCTTCGAGAACCGCTACATGCACATGCTGGAGCTGCGCCGGCTCGGCGCGGACATCCGGATCGAAGGCCATACGGCGATCGTGCAGGGCGTGCCGCGGCTCTCGGGCGCGCCGGTGATGGCGACGGATCTCCGCGCTTCCGCGAGCCTGGTGCTCGCCGGGCTCGTCGCCGAGGGCACGACCGACGTGCAGCGCATCTACCACATCGATCGCGGCTACGAGCTGATCGAGGAAAAGCTGGGCCAGCTCGGCGCGCGCATCAAGCGCCTCCCCGGCGCGCGCACGTAAGTAAGGGGGCTGAACAAAGGGGACGCACCCCTTTGCTCACGTCCTTTGAACAAAGGGATGCGTCCCCTTTGTTCAGTCCCCTTCAGGAAGATCTCGCTGCTGCCGCCTGCGGAGGGCGCTCGATCACAAGGATCCGGACGTTGTGCTGCTGCACCGCGCCCTCGAGCGGCGGTCCGCGCAGCAATTCGAGCTTCACACCCTGCCCGGGCTTCAGCATGGCGACTCTCGCGAGCAGGTCCTGCGCACCGCGAAGGGCATTGCCGTTCACCTCGGTGATGAAGTCCCCGCGCGCGACGCCCTGGGCCGCGGCCGGGCTGTTCGGGTAGACCGCCCGCACGAGCACCGCGCCCTCCGGGATGCCGAATTGCGCGGCATCGCTCGGGTTGAGGTTGCCGGGCACGACGCCGATCCATCCGCGCACGACGCGGCCGTCCCGCAGGATCGCATCCACGACGCCCCGTACCAGGTCCACCGGAATCGCGAAGCCGATGCCCTCGATGCCCGCCTGGCGCCCGGCGATCACGCTGTTGAGCCCGACGAGGCGGCCGCTGCCGTCCACGAGCGCACCGCCCGAGTTGCCGAAATTGATCGCGGCGTCGGTCTGGATGAAGTTCTCGAAGGTCGCGACGCCAAGCCGCCCGCGGCCGGTTGCGCTGACGATGCCCTGCGTGACCGTGTGGTTGAGCCCGAGCGGATTGCCGATCGCGAGTACCGGGTCGCCGACCCGGAGCCGGTCGGAACGCCCGATCGGCATCACCGGCAAATTGCCGAGCTCGATCTTAAGCACGGCGAGGTCGGTGTCGCGATCGACGCCGACCAGCTTGGCGGAGGCCTCGCGCCCGTCCCTGAGCAGCACGCTGATCTCCGCCGCCCGTTCGATCACGTGGAAATTGGTGACGACGTGGCCCTTGGCGTCGTAGATGACGCCGGAGCCGAGGCTGCGATCCACGCGCTCGCGATAGTCGGGCCAGGCATCGCCGAAGAGCTGGCCGAGCTGCGGCGGAGCGGTCGAGACGATCACCCGCCGTTCGGTATAGATGTTGACGACCGCGGGCGCCGCGCGATCGACCGCATCGGCGAAGGAGAGTAACGCCGGCTGCGGCGAGACGGTGGGCGATTCCGGATTCCCGGCGGCCGGCAGCGCGGCCGCGGCGGTTGCGGGTGGTTCGTCAGTTGCAGGTAGAGGCTCACTCGCGCCCGATTCGGGCCGGAGCCAGACGATCGCGAACGCCGCCACGAGCCCGAGCGCGACCCAGGGCGCGACCCATCGCAACCAGCCCGGAATCCTCTTCATGCGCGCCGTGGCCATCCCGGTATTTCCATATCCCCGTGTATAATGCGTCAATCCAATAGGCGAACGAAAACAGAACGATGGGCGAAGCAATCGACCGGGGCCGCCGCCAGCTTCTGACTGCCGCAACGACTCTGACAGGTGCGGTCGGCGTGGCGTTCGCCGCCGTCCCGTTCCTCGCATCCTGGAAACCGAGCGCGCGGGCCAAGGCCCTCGGTGCGCCGGTCGAGATCGACATCAGCAAGCTCGAGCCAGGCGGCATGCTGAAGATCCAGTGGCGCGGCAAGCCGGTCCTGATCGTCCGCCGCACGCCCGAGATGCTCACCCGCCTTGCCGATGCCGAGGCGCTGCTGTCCGATCCGCGCTCCGAGAGCTCCAAGCAGCCGGAATACGCCCGGAACGATTCGCGCGCGGTGAACCCCGAATATTTCGTCGTGCTCGGCGTCTGCACCCACCTCGGCTGCCTGCCGCAGAACCGCTTCAGTGCCGGCGCGAGCGCTGACGGCCTGCTTCAGGCCGACTGGCCGGGCGGATTCTTCTGCCCCTGCCACGGCTCCAAGTTCGACCTGTCCGGCCGCGTGTTCAGCGGCGTGCCGGCGCCGACCAACCTCGAAGTGCCGCCGTACTCCTATGCCGGCACCGGCCACATCGTGATCGGCGTCGACCAGGCAGTGGGCGCCTGATGGCTAGCGAAGAGACCCCCGCCGGCGGCACCCGGCTCCAGCGCTTCGGCGCCTGGATCGACGCGCGCTTCCCCATGACCAAGATGTGGAATGAGCACGTCGCCGAGTACTACGCGCCGAAGAACTTCAATCTCTGGTACTACTTCGGCTCCATCGCGCTGTTCGTGCTGGTGCTGCAGATCGTCACCGGCATTTTCCTGACGATGAGCTACAAGCCGGATGCGATCGAGGCCTTCAACTCGGTCGAGTACATCATGCGCGACGTCGAGTGGGGCTGGCTGATCCGCTACCTGCATTCGACCGGCGCCTCGGCATTCTTCATCGTCGTGTACCTGCACATGTTCCGCGCGCTGCTGTACGGATCGCACCGGAAGCCGCGCGAGTTGCTCTGGATCTTCGGCGTACTGATCTATCTCGCGCTGATGGCGGAAGCCTTCTTCGGCTACCTGCTCCCCTGGGGCAACATGTCCTACTGGGGCGCGCAGGTGATCGTCTCGCTGTTCGGGTCCTTCCCGATCATCGGCGAATCGCTGGTGGACTGGATCCGCGGCGACTACTTCATCTCGGACATCACGTTGAACCGGTTCTTCGCGCTGCACGTCGTCGCGCTGCCGCTGGTACTCATTTTCCTCGTGGTCGCGCACATCCTCGCGCTGCACGAGGTGGGTTCAAACAATCCCGACGGCATCGAGATCAAGAAGAACAAGGGGCCAGACGGTCATCCGCGCGACGGAATTCCGTTTCACCCGTACTTCACGGTCAAGGATCTCTACGGGCTCAGTGTGTTCCTGGTGCTGTTCGCAGCCGTCGTGTTCTTCGCGCCCGAGATGGGTGGGCTCTTCCTCGAGGCGGCGAACTTCGAGCCGGCGAATGCGCTGCTGACGCCTGAGCACATCGCGCCCGTGTGGTACTTCACGCCGTACTACGCGATGCTCCGCGCGGTGCCCGCGTTCCTGAACACCCAGGTCTGGGGCGTGCTCGTGATGTTCGCGGCTATCCTGTTCCTGTTCTTCGTGCCCTGGCTCGACCGCGCTCCGGTGAAGTCGATCCGCTACCGCGGGCCGATCTACAAAGTCGCGCTGATGCTGTTCGCGGCGGACTTCATCCTGCTCGGCTACTGCGGCCTGATGCAGGCCGTGCAGCCGTTCACGACGATGTCGGTGATCGGCACGATCTACTACTTCCTGTTCTTCGCGCTGATGCCCTGGTACACGCGCATCGACAGCTTCAAGGCCGAACCGTCGCGGGTGACCTCGTGAGGGCGATCGGCCGGCTCGCCACTCTGGTCGCGCTTGTCTGGGCGGGCGCCGCCGGTGCCGCGGGCTCGGGATTCCCGTTGCAGGATGCGAAGACCGACGTCGGCAGCCTGTATTCGCTGCAGCGCGGCGCGCGGAATTTCGTCAATTACTGCATGGGCTGCCATTCGGCCAAGTACATGCGCTACAGCCAGATCGGCGAGGATCTCGCGCTGACCGACGATGAATTGCGCGAGAACCTGATGTTCACCGGCGAGCGTGTTTACGACGCGATGATCTCGGCGATGCCGGCCGAGCAGGCCCGCGTCTGGTTCGGCAATGCGCCGCCGGATCTCTCGCTGATCGCGCGCAGCCGCGGCGTGGACTACGTCTACACCTTCCTGAAGTCCTTCTACGAAGACCCTTCGCGGCCGACCGGTGCGAACAACGCCGTGCTGCCGCAGACCGCGATGCCGAACGTGCTCGCGGATCTCCAGGGTCCACAGGCGCCGAAGCACGACACGCGCATCGGGATGGATGGCAAGCCGGTCGACCACCTGGTCTCGGTCGAGCGCACGGCGCCCGGCCAGATGACCGGCCCCGAGTTCGACGCTTTCGTGCGCGACACCGTGGCTTTCCTCGAATACGTCGCCGAGCCCGCCAAGGCCCAGCGCCAATCGCTCGGCGTCTGGGTGATCCTGTTCCTGCTGATGTTCACGGCCTTCGCGTACTTCCTGAAAAAGGAGTACTGGAAGGACGTGAAGTGACGCAGCAGACGTCGCGCCGGCCCTACCTGGTCCGTGCGATGCATGAATGGATGACCGCCAACCACCAGACGCCGCACCTGGTGGTGGACGCGACGGTCAACGGCGGCGAACTCCCGAAAGCCTATGTCCGCGACGGCCGCATCACGCTGAACGTGAGTTGGCAGGCCACGCAGAACCTCAAGCTCGGCAACGACTGGATCGAATTCGACGCGCGCTTCGGCGGCGTGCCGCAGCAGGTGCGCGTGCCGATCGCGGCGGTGCTCGGCATCTACGCGCGCGAAACCGGCCAGGGCATGCTGTTTCAGGACGACGGCGATTCGCCGCCGCCCGTGCCGGCCCCGGACGAGACGGGCAGCCGGCCCAAGCTCCGCGTCGTCAAGTAGCCGTTGCACGTGAGCCCGCGCGCCGCGTGCCTCCTGGCGCTCGTGACAGTTGTCTCATCGGGATGCGTTGCCCGCATCGCCATGACGCCGCGAGGCGAGCTGGCCGATCGGAGCGAGTACGTTGTGGCGCGGGTCATGGCCAACGAAGCGTTGGTGGCGGAAGGGGACTCCGCACGATATCTCCCGAAGCTGGAGGCCACACTCGAAACCGTCTCGGAGCGCTACGGCGCGTCATCAATTGAGTCGTCGCAGGCGCTGACGGATACCGGCGTCCAGCTGATCCGCGCGGCTGGACGCTATGATCTCGCGGAACCGTATGTTGAACGAGCGCTGGGTGTCTGCCGCGAGGTGTTCGGCACGGATCACCGCGAAACGGGTTACGCCCTGCACGACCTTGCAGTCGTCCGCGGCGAAGTCGCGCCCGAACCGTTCCACGTCAGGGTCGAACCCCTTCTGAGAGAAGCGATTGCGGTTCGGACCCGCGTGTTGGGGTCCGATCACAAGGAAACGGCTGGCTCCGAGCGAACTCTGGCCGCCTACCTGTTGGGGAACTGGCGCCGCCAGGCGAACCCTGATCCGGACAGCAGGCTGCTGGCGGAAGCGGAGCAGCTGGTGTCGCACGCGCTGCCGGTCATGCAGAGCGCGCTGGGCAAGGATCAATTCGAGGTCACGGAGTTGCGCTACCTGCAGGTCGAAATCGCGATTGCGCAGGCAGAATTCCGGCGCGCCGAGTCACTTGCGCGGGATCTGATCACGAAGCATCGGCAGCCCTGCAATGGCCTCGGAAAGACGCCGAGTGCCATGGAACTTCTGGCTGTGGCTCTGCGCGGCCAGGGCAGGATGGCGGAGGCGGAGTCCGCCGAACACGCACTTCCGAAGAATTTTTGCCAGTTGGCGTTGGACGAATTTGTGAAATCCCTGCTGCAAGCGACGCCTTCCGGCGGAACGAACTAGAGGCTGAACGCAGCGCGGATCACGCGGCAGACCAGCGCATCGGCGCCACCCGTCACCTCGATCACGTCGAAGCGCGCGGGCCTGCGCGCGAGCGCGGGCTCGATTCGTAGCAGCGCGCGTGAGGCATTGACGATGCGCCGGCGCTTGGCCGGCGTCACGCTCGCCGCAGCGCCGCCGAACCGGTCGCTCGCGCGATAGCGCACCTCGACGATCGCGAGCGTCCCGCCGTCCATCGCAACGACATCGAGTTCGCCGCCCTTCGCGCGGAAATTGCGCCGCAGGATCCGGTAGCCGGCGCGCTCAAGATGGCGTGCCGCCGCGTCTTCGGCGGCCTGGCCGATCGCGAGGTGCGGTGCCAGGCCCACTCAGGGATTCAGCGTGGGAGCGAGCGCCCCGGGCGGCGGCATCGGTGCCGGCTTGCCGTTCACGATCTGCGCCCAGTCGAGTTCGCGGCGCACGCGACCGTTGGCATCCACGGCGAGGCGGCCGGTCAGTCCCGGCAGCGGCGTGCCGCCCGATCCCTGCAGGCGGCGCAGTTCGCTCGCGAGCCGGAAGGCGTCGTAGCCGAAGGCATGGAGGCGGCCGAGCGCGCCCGAGCGGCCGGGCCACACGCGCTCTGCATGGTCGCGCGCGGCGGCGGGCGGTCCCACCGGATCGAGCACCCAGGGCATGTCGGGAAAGATTACGCCGTCGAGGTCCACGTTGCCCTGGCCCGCCGCGTCGTAGACGTCGGAGGTCGAGTACATCGGCAGCGCGCTCGCGTAGTTGAAGCGCAGCTGGGTGCGGATCATGCGGCCGTGCAGTGGCTGCGCGGCGACGAAGATGAACTGCGCGTCGACACGCGGCGTGCTGCCGCGCTGGCCCGTCGTGCGCAGCAGGCGCCGCAGCAGGTCGTTGAAATCGGCGGTATTGGGCGGGAAATCGGCCTGGTCCACGAGCTGCCCGCCGCCCGCGATGAATTCCTCAACGAACGCCGTCTGCACGCGCCGGCCCCAGTCCGAGCGCGGCGCGAGCGCGACGCCGCTCGTGCGGCCCTCGGCCAGGATGCGCCGCGCGGCGAGGCGCGCCTCGTCCTCGGGCGACAGCGCGTACTGGAAGAAACGGCTCGGGACGCCGATGCCGTCCGGCAGGAAGTTGAGTGCGAGCGTGGTCGCGCGGCCGTCGGCGACGGTCGCAAGCGCCGCGACTTCCTCGCGCGTGAGCGGCCCGACCACGAAATCGCTGCCGTCGGTCAGCGCCTGCAGGTAGGCGGACGGCGCGTCGTGCACGGCGACGTCGTAGATCCGCAACCG
>JANNHT010000030.1:0-1557 GCA_031404555.1 Gammaproteobacteria bacterium | reverse complement strand
CTGCGCTGCCGTTTCGCTGCCAGTGCTTCTCCGGCAGGTGCCAGCCGCGCGGGCGCACCATCAGGACTGCCGTGCGCTCCGCGAGCTCATAGCGCTTGCCTTCGGGGCTCGTGAAACCGATGGTGCGGCGCACGGCCGCCTGGAGATTCGCCTGGCCCTGGATCACGTTCTCCCAGGTCGGCGCCAGCGAGTCCTCGCAGTCGGCCATGAACACGTTCGCGCCGGAGTTCAGCGCGTTGATGATCATCTTGCGGTCGGTCGGTCCCGTGATCTCGACCCGACGGTCCTGAAGGTCGGCTGGGATGGTGCCGACCCGCCAGTCCGAATCGCGGATCGCGCGGGTCTCGGCGAGGAAATCCGGCCGCTCGCCGGCATCGAACGCCTGCTGGCGCGCATCGCGCCGTGCGAGCAATGTCGCGACCGGTTCGGCGAAGCGGTCGATCAGGCCGTCGACGAAGGCGATGGCGTCGGCACTCAGAACTTCCCGCCATTCGGCGGGCACGGGCGGCAGCACGCTTGCGGAAGGCGAGCGATGTAAGCTCTCAACTACCAACCGTAACTCCATGAAATATCATGGGTATTATTTAGACCTTTGGCGCGCGATCAGCATCGCGAGCTCGAGCGCCTGCTCATAGTTGAGCCGCGGGTCGACGCTCGTGCGGTAGGCGCGCGCGAGATCGCCGTCCGACAGCCCGCGCGCGCCGCCGGTGCACTCGGTGACGTCGTCGCCGGTCAGCTCGAAGTGCACGCCGCCCAGGATCGATCCGCACTCCTCGTGGATGCGGAACGCCGATTCGACTTCCGACAGGATGTTCTCGAAGCGGCGCGTCTTGACGCCCTGCGGCGTGGTCTCGGTGTTGCCGTGCATCGGATCGGAAATCCAGAGCACGTCGCGGCCGCTCGCTCGCACGGCGCGGATCATCGCGGGCAGTGCCGCCTCGATCCGCTTCGCGCCGAAGCGGTGGATCAGCGTGAGCCGCCCGGGCTCGTTGTCGGGATTCAGGATCGCGATGAGCTCATTGAGCTGGGCAGCATCCATGCCGTCCCCGACCTTGACGCCGATCGGGTTCGCGATGCCGCGAAAGTATTCGACGTGCGCGCCGCCGGGCGTCGCCGTGCGAAATCCGATCCAGGGCATGTGCGTCGAGAGGTTGTACCAGCGCTGGCGTCGCTTGAGGTAACGCGTCTGAGCCTGCTCGTAGAGAAGATGCAGGCCCTCGTGGCTCGCGTAGAACCGCACCTGCGAGGCCTCGTGCACCGGTGAGCCGGAAATCGCGGCGTAGAAATCGAGCGAATCGGAGATCGAGTCGATGATCTTCCGGTAGGCGTCCTTGAGCTTCGCGTGCTGGAGAAAACCGAGATCCCAGTATTCCGGGTGGTGCATGTCGGCGAATCCGCCGTCGACGGCGCCCGAGTGCCGCCAGTATTTGTTGCGCCAGGCCTTCGAAGAGGCGATCCACACCCACGCCTACCAGTACATCGTGGAGAGCCTGGGCCTGGACGAGGGCGAGGTGTTCAACGCCTATCACGAGGTGTCTTCGATCCGCGAGAAGGACG
>JANNHT010000029.1:0-8204 GCA_031404555.1 Gammaproteobacteria bacterium | reverse complement strand
GAGCCGCTGCGTGACCGTGCCGCTGATCGGCGAACGGATGCTGGTGTAGGAGAGCTGCAGCCGGGCGAGCTCCCAGCTGGCCTTGGCGGCCTCGAGCTCGTACTTGAGGTTGTCGATCGAGACGGCGCTGATCAGGCCCTTGGCCTGCAGTTCGGTGTTGCGCGCGTAGTCGCGCTCGAGCTTGCGCATCGTCGCCTCGCTCAGCGCGACTTCGAGGCGAAGCTGGTCGCCGTCGAGGCGGGCGAGCACCTGGCCCTCGCGCACGCGCTGGCCCTCGTCGGCGAGCACCGCGCGGATCTCGCCCTTGACCTTCGGCATCACGAAGGCCTTGCGGTCCGACTCGACCGGCGCCGTGCCGGTGTAGATGGCGGCCATCTCCGCGCGCTTGGTTGCGGCGACCTCGACCGGGACGGCCGGCACTTCGTCCTTGCCGTCCTTGCCCTTGCTGTCTCCGTTGGCGCTGCCGCAGGCGACCAGCGCGAGCGATGCCGCCAGGACGAGGATGGCGAGCCAGTAGCGGCTCAACCCGGTGACATGGCTCTCGGTTCGGCTGGCGGTGCGCATCACGGTCGGCTCCTGGCAAACAGTGGCGCTATGTTACGGTCACTTAGTGTTGTAGTCAAGTATAACACTAAAAAACGAACTCAAGCGTAACCTGTTGAAAATATGCGGTATTCCGGAAAATCGGCGCTCGCTCAGCTGAGCCGGGCGGGATCCATCGGGGCGGGGAGTTGTGCCGCATCGGCGGCGATCTCGACGGCCTCGTCCAGGACCACGTCCGGCGCGTCGGCCTCGTCGAGAGCGCCGATGTCCGCGAGCGGCGCCATTCCGCGCGCCACACGACGGGCATTCTCGCGCTGCAGGCGGTCGGCGTCGATCGCGTCGCGCTCGGCGCGGCGCTTGTCGAGATTGAGCGAGACCTCGCGCTGCGAGCGCAGGTGTTCCAGCGCATCGACATCGCCCTGCAGGGCGACGAAGTCCGGATTGTTGGCGATCCGCGCCTCGTGCACGCGCGCAAGCAGCGTGACGACCGGCGCCTCGGACGGCTCCGGCGTGAAACGGGCGGCGTTGATGCGATCCCAGGGCAGGGCGCTGTCCCGCGTGCTCTCGCCGATGTCCTCGGTGTTGAGCAGCGAAGGCAGCTCGATGTCCGGCACGACGCCGCGGTGCTGCGTGCTGTCGCCGGTGACCCGGTAGTACTTGCCGATGGTCACGGTCAGCTGCCCGAATCCGGCTTTCGGCCCGAGCGCGTAGCGGTCGAGCGGGTACAGGTTCTGCACGGAACCCTTGCCATAGGTCTGCTGGCCGACCACAAGGCCGCGCTGGTAGTCCTGGATCGCACCCGCGAAAATTTCGGACGCGGATGCGCTCGCCCGGTTGACGAGCACGACGAGCGGGCCCTTCCAGGCAACACCCGGCTCCGGGTCGTCCAGCACCTCGATGCGCCCGCTGGTCTCGCGCAGCTGCACGACCGGGCCGCGTTCGACGAACAGGCCGACGAGGCTCGTCGCCTCCGACAGGTGGCCGCCGCCGTTGTCGCGCAGGTCCACGACCAGCGCGTCGATCTTTTCGCCCGCCAGTTCCTGGATCAGCCGGCGCACGTCGCGAGTCGTGCTGCGGTAATCCTCATCGCCCTGCACGCGCGCGTTGTAGTCCTGGTAGAAGCTCGGCACTGAGATCACGCCGACCGTCAGGTCCTGATCGCCGCGCTTCAGGTGCTGGACCTTCTTCTGCGCGGCCTGGGACTCGAGCGTGATCTTCGAGCGGGTCAGCGCCAGCAGGGATTCCTCCGACCCCGGGGTCGCGCCATTCGCCAGGATCTGCAGCCGTACCACGGTGTTGAGCGGCCCGCGAATCAGCTGCACGACGTCGTCGAGCCGCCAGCCGACCACATCGGTGAGCGGGCCCGCGGGCCCCTGGCCGACCGCGGTGATGCGGTCCCCGACCTTGATGTCGGTCGAGGCCGCGGCGGAGCCGCCGGGCAGGACGTTCATGATCGTGACGTGATCGTCGACGAGCTGCAGCGAGGCGCCGATGCCCTCGTACGAGAGGCTCATCGCGATGTTGTATTCCTCGGAATTGCGCGGCGACAGGTAGTTCGAGTGCGGGTCGTAGACGTGCGAATAAGCGTTCATGAACGTCTCGAACACGTCGTCGGCCGTGATCTGCTCGACGCGCTTCGCCCCGCGCTCGTAGCGCTTGCGCAGCAGCTCGCTCGCCTCGGGCCAAGTCTTGCCGGCGAGCACCAGCGACAGCGCATCGTTCTTGACGCGCTTGCGCCACAGGTCGTTGAGTTCAGCCTGCGTGGCCGGCCAGCCCTCGTCGGTACGGTCGAAACGGAAGGATTCGTCGAGCGTGAAGTCCGGCTCCACGTCGAGGAGGGCGATGGCATGGCGCAGCACTTCGCGGTTGCGTTCGCGGAAACGCGTGAAGATCTCGAAGGCCGGCGCAGCGTCCGCCGCCTCGATCGCGTCGTCGAGCCGGTAGCGCAGCTTCTCGAATTCCGCGATGTCGGACGCGAGCAGGTAGCTCTTGCTGCCGTCGAGCGCCTCGAGATAGCGCTCGTAGATCTGCGCCGACATGTCGTCGTCGAGCGCGGCCTGGCGATAGTGCTGCTGGCGCACGACCTCGGAGACGAGCCGCATGACCCGGCGATGGCGGTCGGTCGCGGTGAGGTCGCCGGAGGAGGCGAGCGCCGGCGTCAGCGCCGCGCGCGGCGCGACGGAGCCTGCGATCGCGAGCACGACGACGCACGCGGCTGCCGTGAGCAGCCAGCGGAAGCGGGGGGTGGCCGGCATTTTCTTCCAGGCTCTCATGGGCTGATAGACTCTCCGCGCGGCCCGCGGGCCGCATTCGACTAGGACAGGCTAGGGGCGCCCGGCCGCGGTATCAAGTACCCGCGTCACGGGCCCGCGGGGGTCGTTTTCATGGGTCCGCTCGGCTTCCTGACCGGCGTCGTGCTCGGGTCCAGCGCATCGATCGCCCTGGTGCTCGTCATGGTGGTTGTCATATTCGCGCTGTCCGGGGGCAGCCAGGCCGCGATCGGCCGCGAATACCCGGGGTTGCTGTTCACGGCGGGCCTGTTTGCGCTGCTCGCGGTCATGTCAGGGGCCGCATTCCTGGGCCTGCAGCGCGCGCGGCGCTGGCGCTGGCTGGCCCAGGCCGCCATGTGGCTCGCGCTGGCCGGCATCGCCTGGTACTACTGGCCCGAAACCCGATGAGGAAATTCACGATGCGATTGGACATCCCGGCCCGGCTCCTGTTCGCGGCCCTTGCCACCGCCGTCGCACTCGGTGCCTTCGGCGCCAAGGACCGCGACCTCAAGAAGGCGGCTGCTGCGATCAATGGCGAGATCTACCGCGAGCTGGTCGCAAAGCTGGCCGGGGACGATTTCGAGGGTCGCTCCCCGGGGACGAAGGGCGAGCAGACGACCGTCGAGTTCATCGAGGAGCAGTTCGGTGAGCTCGGCCTGCAGCCCGTCGCGGGTGGCAGCTATCGGCAGGACGTGGCGCTGGTCGAGATCACGGCCGCGGGACACCAGCTGTCATTCAGGAAAGGCGGCGGGTCGATCAACCTCGCCTTTGGCGACGACATGGTGCTCGGAACACGGCGAGTGCGCGCCGAGTCATCCATTGCAGGCAGCGAGGTCGTGTTCGTCGGCTACGGCATCGTCGCGCCCGAGTACGGGTGGAACGACTACGCCGGCCTCGACATGCGCGGCAAGACGGCCCTGATCCTCGTCAACGATCCCGGCTTCGTGACGGGCGAGGAGGCGCTGTTCCGCGGCAAGGCGATGACCTATCACGGCCGCTGGACCTACAAGTTCGAGGAAGCGGCGCGCCAGGGCGCGGCCGCGGCGATCATCATCCACGACACGGCGCCCGCGGCCTATGACTGGAGTGTCGTGCGAAACGGCTGGTCCGGCCCGCAGTTCTACCAGGACCGGGCCGACGGCAACGCCGGTCGCACCGCGCTCGAGGGCTGGATCACGCAGGACCGGGCGCGCCAGCTGATGGAACTCGCAGGCCAGGATTTCGCCGCATTGCAGGCGGCCGCGGTGCAGCGCGGCTTCAAGCCGGTTCCGCTCGGCGTCACGGCCGCTGGCGGCGTGCGGAACACCATCCGGCGCATGCGCTCGCCGAACGTCGCGGGCGTGATGCCCGGCAAGGACCGGCCGGACGAGTACGTCATCTATGTCGCGCACTGGGACCATCTCGGCATTGCCGAGGAGGAGTCCGAGGACCGCATCTACAACGGCGCCGTGGACAATGCGACGGGCGTCGCGGGGATCCTCGCGATCGCGCGCGGTTTCCGCGATCTGCTACCCGGGCCGTCGCGCTCGGTCATCTTCATGGCCGTCACGGCCGAGGAATCCGGCCTGCTCGGATCGGAGTTCTACGCCGAAAAGCCGCTCGTGCCGCTCGAGAAGACGGCGGCCGTCGTCAACGTCGATGCCCTGTATCCGATCGGGCGCGCCAAGGATGTCGAGGTGATCGGCTTTGGCGCTTCAGAGCTCGAGGAGCTGCTGGCGGCCGCCGCCAAGACCCAGGGGCGCACGCTGACGCCGGACCGCAGGCCGGAGGCCGGGTATTTCTATCGATCCGACCACTTCAACTTCGCGAAGGCCGGCGTGCCGGCGCTCTATATCAAGTCGGGCGCCGTCCTGCGGGACTCCGATGTGGCTGCCGGCGTCGCCTGGCAGGAGAAGTTCGTCGCCGAGCGCTACCACAAGCCGGACGACGAGTATCAGGACAGCTGGAATGTCGACGGCTCGATCGAGGACCTGCGGCTGCTGTTCGAGGTCGGCGTGCGGGTGGCGAACAGCGAGACCTGGCCGGCCTGGTACGCGGGCAATGAGTTCCGCGCGGCGCGCGACAAGAGTGCGGCCGTGCGCGAGCCCGGCAAGAAGGACTGAATCGCGGTCAGCCCTGGCGGCGCAGCGGCCGCGTCAGGAACCGGACCGCCATGAACAGGAGGTAGGGCCCGGCGACCAGTAGCCAGGCGGTCGGCGTCGCGGTGAAAAACGCGAGGAGCAGCGAGCCCAGGAACGCGAGCAGGCCGCCCTCGTAGGGCCCGAGCGTCAGCACGCCCGCGAGGTAGATCAGGAACGGCATGACGACCAGCCCGAAGCCGAACAGCAGGCCGGCGATGCGCAGTTCCCGGCGCCAGAACGGCGACAGTCCGGCGTACCATTTCGCGGCGGGATTGCTCCAGGCCATGCGCGCCAGTCTGAGCCGCGCGCTGCATCGCGGCAAGCCGCCGCGCCGCACGGCTATACTGGCTCCCGCATGACGCGACTGCGCTGCGCCGTCGTCGGCGCCGGCTACCTCGGCCGCTTTCACGCCCAGAAATACGCGGGCCTCGCCCGTTGCGAACTGGTCGGCATTGCCGACCCGTCGGCCGAGGCGCGCGAGCGCATTGGCGCCGAACTCGGCGTCCCGACCCATGCCGATCACCACGAGTTGCTGGGCCGCGTGGACGCGGTCAGCGTCGCGACCCCGACCGTCCTGCATCATACGGTCGCCCGGGACTTCCTCGAAGCCGGTGCGCACGTGCTGGTCGAGAAACCGATCACCGCGACCGCCGCCGAGGCGCGCGAGCTGATCGCCGCCGCGGAGAAAGCCGGGCGCGTGCTCCAGGTCGGCCACCTCGAGCGGTTCAACCCGGTGATCCTTGCGATCGCCGGCGAACTTGTGAACCCGCGATTCATCGAATCGAACCGGCTCGCGCCATTCAAGGCGCGCGGCACCGATGTCAGCGTCGTGCTCGACCTGATGATCCACGACATCGACCTGATCGAGCACATCGTGCGATCGCCGATCGCGTCCATTGACGCCATCGGCGCGCCGGTATTCACCGACGAGATCGACATCGCGAACGCGCGCATCCGCTTCGAGAACGGCTGCGTCGCCGACGTCACGGCGAGCCGCATCAGCATGAAATCGGAGCGCAAGCTCCGGGTGTTCCAGACCGATGCCTACCTGTCGATCGACCTGCAGCAGAAACTGCTGACGGTCGTGCGCCGCCCGGCGGTGATGCCGGAAGGCGCGATGCCGAAGGTCGACGTCGAGGAGCGCAGTTTCGAGCAGGGCGACGCGCTGCTGGCGGAAATCGAGGCCTTCCTCGATGCGATCGCGGGCGGCACGCGCCCGGTCGTGTCGGGCGCAGACGGATTGCGCGCGCTCGAGACCGCCACGCGGATCGCTGAGCTGGTCGGCCCCCGCTTATACTGACCGGCCGAATACAGGGGCACCGAGCAGGCATGCAACCAACCGATACGAGCGACCCGGACTACTACCACAAGGTCGTGGACTGCCAGTGGGCCTGTCCCGCGCACACCGACGTTCCGGAATACATCCGGTTGATCGCGCAGGGCCGCTATTCCGACGCCTACATGGTGAATCGCGAGTCGAACGTGTTTCCCGGAATCCTCGGGCGCGTCTGCGACCGCCCCTGCGAACCTGCCTGCCGGCGGCGGCGCGTCGAGGAAAAGCCGGTTGCGATCTGCCGCCTGAAGCGCGTCGCCGCGGACCTGCGCGACGACATCACGCCGCGGCTGCCGAAGGCACCTGCGAAGCGAAACGGCAAGCGCGTCGCCTGCATCGGCGCGGGCCCGGCGACGCTCACCGTCGCGAATGACCTGCTGCCGATCGGCTATGAGGTCGTGATCCTTGAGCAGTTCGCGACCGCAGGCGGGCTGATGCGCACCAATATCCCTTCATTCCGGCTGCCCGCGCAGGTGCTTGACGAGGAGATCGGTTACGTGGTCGGCATGGGCGCGGACCTCCGTCTCGGCACGCCCGTGGCGAGCCTGAAGAAGCTCCTCGCTGACGGCGGTTTCGACGCGGTGTTCGTCGGCACCGGCGCGCCGAAGGGCAAGGAGCTGCCGCTGCCAGGACGGAACGAGTCGGACCGCATCCACATCGGCATCGCCTGGCTCGAGTCGGTTGCCTTCGAGCACATCGAGTCGATCGGCGAGCGCGTGCTGATCATTGGCGTCGGCAACACCGCCATGGATTGTTGTCGCACCTCGCTCAGGCTCGGCGCGAAGAGCGTCAAGGTGATGGCGCGCAAGCCCCGCGGCTTCTTCAAGGCCTCCGAGTGGGAACTCGAGGATGCCGAGGAGGAGAGCGTCGAGATCATCATCAACCACGCGCCGAAAGCATTCGTCGTCAAGGACGGCAAGCTCTCGGGCATGACCTTTGAGCGTCTCGAGTACGAGATGGACGGCGCGGAGATCCGGAGCCAGCGCGTCGCCGAGGAAGTCTTCATTCCCTGCGACGACGTGATCCTCGCGATCGGTCAGGAGAATGCGTTCCCGTGGATCGAGCGCGATCTCGGGATCTCGTTCGACAAGTGGGACGTACCGACCGTGGACAAGGTCACGTACGAGTCGACGCGGCCGGGCGTCTTCTTCGGCGGCGACGCGGCTTTCGGGCCGAAGAACATCATCTGGGCGGTCGAGCACGGCCACCAGGCGGCGATCTCGATCCACAAGCACTGCCAGGGCGAGGTGCTGGCCGAGCGCATGCCGCGCGGCGTCAACCTCCAGAGCCGCAAGGTCGGCATGCACGAATGGTCGTACAAGAACGACTACGACCCGGCGGCGCGCCGGCTGATGCCGCACGTCAGCCTCAAGGAGCGGTTCAAGAAGCTGAACATCGAGGTCGAGCTCGGGTTCGACGCGGACCGCGCGGCGGAAGAGGTCAGCCGCTGCATGAACTGCGACATCCAGACCGTGTTCCACGCCAAGCTCTGCATCGAGTGCGACGCCTGCATCGACATCTGCCCGACCGACTGCCTGACGATCACGGCCAATGGCGAGGAGGCGGACGTGCTCGCGCGCCTGACGGCGCCGCGCCGCAATCCCGACCAGGCACTGTTCGTTTCCGAGCCGCTGGTCCAGACCGGTCGCGTCATGATCAAGGACGAGGACCTGTGCGTGCATTGCGGCCTGTGTGCCGAGCGCTGCCCGACCGATGCCTGGGACATGCAGAAGTCCTGGATCAAGATTCCACTTGCCGAGGATGAGGCCCGATGCCAGAGCGCAAAAGCGCTGCTCCGACCAGAACGGCGCCTTGGTGTTCGCAGCGATGTCCTCGATCGAGCAGATGCTCATCGTCGACAGCGTGAACGGGATGCCGAATTTCTCGGCCGCCCTGGCGACCAGGATCTCGCCATCGGCGTGCTGCATGCCCGTCAGC
>JANNHT010000028.1:0-1586 GCA_031404555.1 Gammaproteobacteria bacterium | reverse complement strand
GCTGACTCAACAGAAAAGGGATGCGTCCCCTTTTTCTCTGTGCGACCCCTCTTGGTCGAGGACCTTGAGTGCGACCGGTTCGGAGCGTTCGCGGTCGGTTGCGAGCCAGACCAGGGAGGTGCCGCCGCTACCGAGGCGGCGAATCAAAACAAACCGGGCGCCGAGTTCGAGCCCGGGAGTCAGTTCGACCATACGGAATCAACCTGCGCCGCTGTTCTGCGTCGCCGGCGCGGAGGTCTCGGCGGCCGGGGCCGCGGGCACGAGCCCGGTTTCCTCGCGATACAGCTCATGCAGCAGCCGGCGCCATTCCGCGTACTGTTCCTCGGCGGTGCCGGTCAAGCGCAACGTGCGGCCCTCGACGTCGACGACCAGCGGCGCCGCCTCGCTCTGAAACGAGCCGGAAATTTCCTTCAGCGATTCCGCGTGGATCTTCGCTTCCTCGCGCTTGCGGTAGCCGCTCACGACCGCGGCGACGCCGCCCGCGACACCGCCGTAGCGCGCCGCGTCGGTCGCTCGCTGGCAATCGCTGCTGTTGCAGCTGTCGGGGATCAGGACGGCAGCCGCAACCGCGGCGGCGCCCAGGATCATTCGATTGCGCGCCTGGGACTTCAGCTTCTCCTCGGCGATGATCTCGTCGTAAGTGTAGCGGCGCCAGCTCGTGTACGGCTCTTCCAGCCGCTCGCTGAAAGCCGCGTAGTTCTCGCTGACCGTATCGATCATGCCGTAGTCGCGTTCACGGATCTGAGCGATGCGCTTGACCAGCACGTCATCCTCGGCCGGCAGGCGCAGCACCTTGTACTCGCCGGTCTTCGGATGCTTCGCCAGGTACTGGCTGAAGGCGACCGGCGCGAAGTCGGCGGCGAAGCGCAGCTCGCTGACGCGGCGGATATTCTCGAGCTCGGCGCCCGGGCGCGTGCTGCGCGCCGCCAGCAGATCGTTCGCGATCGCGACATACACGTTCTCGAAAGGATCGCGGTCCGCGTTGTAGCCGTCCTTGTAGGCGCGCGTGTCGGCGCGGCCTTCGTACTCGCGCTTCGCGAACCAGACCTTGCCGGTCGCATCGCGCACGGTGACCAGCAGCTTGAGGTCGGCGCCGCTCGACTCGAGGATTTCCCCGTCCACCGTAACGTCGAAGGAGTCCACGCTCGCCGGCACGACGCGCGCCGGGCCCCAGTGCCCGGTGTCCTCGAGCGTATCGCGCAGCTGCATCGCGATGTAACGCGCCTCCGCCTTGCGGATCTCGGGATAGATGCGCTTCTTGTCGGCGAGGTCCGGGTCGTCCTCGACTTCCTTCGGCACGCCGGGATCAAAGATGTGCACGCCGACGTCGAGCAGCTGGTCGGCCGGAATCTCGGCCGTCGCCTGGGTCGCCTGGAGGACCGGCAGCGGCCGCGTTTCCTTGACGCAGCCCGCGACGACGAGCGCGAGCGCACCCCTCAGCCACAGTATTTTCGGTCGAATCGTCATGCCCACTGCCCCGCGGGACGCCTGTTCAGCTTCCCTTCTTGTAGCGACGGTATTCCTCCCAGAGCGCTGAGCGCAATTCCGGGTCCGTCTCCTTCATGGCTGCCTCGCGGATCTGCCGC
>JANNHT010000027.1:0-2630 GCA_031404555.1 Gammaproteobacteria bacterium | reverse complement strand
ACCTGTACAAACGCCTGCAGGCCGAGACCGGCCAAGACGTCAGCCTGCACGTGACCGGCAATCTCCGCCTTGCGACCTGCCGCGAGCGCATGGACGAGTACCACAAGTATTGCGGCACGGCGAACACGATCGGCGTGCCGTTCCAGGTGATCGGGCCGCGCGAGGTCAAAGAGCTCTGGCCGCTGGTTGAACTCGGCGGCAGCGCCGACACGCCCGCGATCGTCGGCGCGCTCTACCACCCGGACGACGGGCACATTGCGCCCGCCGATCTCACGATGGCACTGCGCAAGGGCGCACGGGCGCTGGGCGCTGAGATCCACGAGCAGACTGAAGTCACGGCGGTGTCGCGCACGCGCTCGGGCGAATGGCAGCTCACGACGAACAAGGGCGAGATCGTCGCCGAGCACGTCGTCTGCGCGACCGGCAACTACGCGCGCCAGACCGGCCGGCTGTTCGGCCTCAACGTGCCGGCGATTCCGGTCGAGCACCAGTACATCGTCTATGACGAATCCCCCGAGCTGAAGGCATATCGAAAATCGGGCGGGCGCGAGCTCGCGGTGCTGCGCGAATCCGACAAGTCGTATTACCTGCGCGAGGAGCGGCTCGGCTGGATACTCGGTCCGTATGAAACCGGCGCGCCTGCGCGTTTCGCCGACGGCGTGCCCGAATGGTTCGGCAAGAGCCTGTTCGACGGCGACATCGAGCGGCTGCTCCCGCACGTCGAGGCCGCGCAGCGGCGCGTGCCCGCGCTCGCGAACTGCGGCATCAAGGACGTCGTCAACGGGCCGATCTCGTACACGCCCGACGGCAGCCCGATGGTCGGGCCGGCCTGGGGCCTGCAGAACGTCTGGCTCAACGAGGGCCACAGCTTCGGCATCACCGCGGCCGGTGGCTCTGGCTGGCAGCTCGCCGAGTGGATCGTCGAGGGCGAGCCGGGCATCGACATGCTGGCGGTCGAACCGCGGCGCTTCGGGCCCTACACCAGCAAGCGCTACGTCGTGAAGAAAAACGAAGAGACGTACCGCAACGTGTTCGTCATACATTTTCCGGACGAGGAACGGCCCGACGCGCGGCCTGCGAAGACGAGCCCGATCTACGAGAAGCTCAAGGCCATGGGCGCCGTGTTCGGCCAGCGCTACGGCTGGGAGCGCGCGAATTGGTTTGCGCCGCCGGGCGTCACGTCTGCGGACGAGTGGAGTTTCCGGCGGACGAACTATTTCGAGCACGTCGGCGCGGAGTGCCGGCGCATTCGGGAACAGGTAGGCGTCATCGACCTGACGCCCTTCACCAAGCACGAGGTCTCGGGCCCGGGCGCGGAGGCCTGGCTCGACAATCTCGTCGCGAACAAGGTGCCGGCGAAGATCGGCCGTATGTCGCTCACGCACGCGCTGACGAAGCGCGGCGGCATCCGCTCGGAGTTCACGATCACAAAGCAGGGCGAGCAGCAGTTCTACGTGGTCAGCGCCGGCGCGGCGGAGCGCTACGACAGCGATTACCTCCAGAAGATGCTGCCGGCGGACGGATCGGTGGCGCTTCGCAACATCACGACGTCGCGCGGCTGTTTCGTGCTGGCCGGCCCGCGCTCGCGCGAGGTGCTCGCGAAGCTCACCGACCTGCCGCTCGACAACGCCGCATTCCCCTGGCTGACCGCGCAGGTCGGCGAAGTCGGCCTCGCGACCGACGTCTACGTGCTGCGCGTGAACTTCGTCGGTGCGCTCGGCTGGGAGCTGCATTTCCCGATCGAGTACGCGAACCACCTGTTCGAGGCTCTGTTTGCGGCGGGCGAGGAATTCGGGATCGGCATGGCCGGCATGCGCGCGATGGAATCGCTGCGCATGGAGAAGTCGTATCGCATGTGGGGCCTCGACCTGACGCCCGACTACACGCCCTTCGAGGCCAGCCTCGACCGTTTCGTGCGCATGAACAAGGGCGATTTCATTGGCAGGGCGGCGCTCGAGAAACAGCAGGCCGCCGGGGTGCGGAACCGCTTCGTCACGATCGAAGTCCACGGCGTCACCGATGCCGACGCGCTGGGCAACGAGCCGCTGTTCGATGAGAAGGGCACGATGGTCGGCCGTGCGACGTCGGGCTACTACGGGCACGTGCTGAAGAAGAGCCTCGCGATCGGCTACGTGAAGTCGGCGTTCGCTGCGGTCGGCACGAAACTCCAGATCGAGATCCTCGGCGAGCGGAAGAATGCGACCGTGCTGGTGGACTCGCCCTACGATCCCGGGAATGACGACTTGAAGGCCTAGGCGGCGGGCGTGAAGCGGCAATCCTGGTCCGGACTGTCCCTGCTGTGGAACAGCCTGTCGCGTCATCGCGGCTGGCGCGAGCAATGGCGGCGCGCGGAGCCCAAGCCAGAATACGACGCGATCATCGTCGGCGGCGGCGGCCACGGACTCGGCACCGCGTTTTACCTCGCGGCCGAGCACGGCCTGACCAACATCGCCGTGGTCGAGAAGGGCTGGATCGGCGGCGGCAACACCGGCCGCAACACGACCATCATCCGATCGAACTACCTGTTCGACGAGAGCGCCCGGCTCTACGACCACGCGGTCAAGCTCTGGGCAGACCTCTCGCAGGTGCTGAACTACAACGTCATGTACTCGCCGCGCGGCGTGATGATG
>JANNHT010000026.1:0-3000 GCA_031404555.1 Gammaproteobacteria bacterium | reverse complement strand
GTGCACGGTATTGCGGTCGAAGAACAGCCGCAGGATGTCGGAGTTCGAATAGCCGAGCGCGCGCAGCAGGATCGTGACCGGCAGCTTGCGGCGGCGGTCGATGCGCGCGAACACGCAGTCCTTCGCGTCGAACTCGAAGTCGAGCCAGGAGCCGCGATACGGGATCACGCGCGCCTGGAACAGCAGCTTGCCGGAGCTGTGGGTCTTGCCCTTGTCATGGTCGAAGATCACGCCGGGGCTGCGGTGCAGCTGCGACACGATCACGCGCTCAGTGCCATTGACGATGAAGGTGCCGTTCTCGGTCATGAGCGGCAGCTCGCCGAGGTAGACCTCCTGTTCGATCGCGCGCTTGACGCGCGACGCACCCGGGGACTCCTTGTCCATGACGCGCAGGCGCAACCGGACACGGAGCGGCGCGGCATACGTCAGCCCGCGCATCTGGCATTCCTTGACGTCGAATACCGGCTCGCCGAGGTAGTAATAGACGTACTCGAGCGTCGCATGTCCCGAGTAGCTCTTGATCGGGAATACGCTCTGGAATGCGGCATGCAGTCCCGCGCGCTTCAGGTGGCCGGTGATGATGGCCTTCTCCTGCTCCTCGGAAAGCAGCCGTCCGCCGGCAACCTGGCCGCCCTCGTGAGAGGACAGCTCGGCATGCAGCGCGCGCGATTCGTCGAGCTGCAGGAAGTGCGCGTACGACTCGGTCTGAATTGCGAGCAGCGGCGGCACGTCCAGAATCCCCTGGCGCTTGCCAAAGTTCTTCCGGATGCGCTTCTTCTCGGTGAAGGTGTAGGCCATCGTCATCACCTGTCTGATATCAAAATTTCGGAAACAAGATCGCGAACACGGGCAGGCGTCCGGCTCCCTTGCGGGAGCCGGCGCTGCCTTTGTCCGATGCCACGGACTGCGGGGCAGTGCCCTCGCATGAGGTCGTTACTTGACCTCGACTGAAGCGCCGCCGTCTTCGAGCTGCTTCTTGAACTTCTCGGCATCCGCCTTCGACACGGCTTCCTTGACGGTCGACGGGGCACCTTCGACCAGGTCCTTGGCTTCCTTGAGGCCGAGACCGGTGATCTCGCGGATCACCTTGATCACGGTGACCTTCTTCTCGGCCGGATAAGCCTTCAGGGTGACCGTGAACTCGGTCTGCTCTTCCGCGGCCGGCGCGGCGGCTCCGCCGCCTGGGCTTGCCGCCATCGCGACCGGGGCGGCCGCGGTGACGCCAAACTTGTCTTCCATCATCTTCACGAGGTCGACGACTTCCATGATCGTCATGTTCGAAATCGACTCGAGAATCTGTTCCTTGCTAGCAGCCATTTCCGTCTCTCCAGATAAATAGTGTTTCGAAAACCCGAATCAGCCGTATTGCGCTCAGGCGGCCTTGGTCGCCTGGACCGCGGCCACCGTGCGAACCAGCTTCGCGGTCGGCTCGGCCAGCGTGCGCACGAACTTCGAGATCGGCGCCTTCAGCACGCCGAGCATCATCGACAGGGCCTGCGCCCGGGTCGGCAGGCTCGCGACGCGGTCGATGTCGGAGGCCGGGAAAACCCGCCCACCGAGCGCGACCAGCGTCGGAACCAGCTTGTCGTTGCCCTTTGCGAAATCCTTGACGACACGGGCGGCAGCGCCCGGGTCCTCCTTGGAGAACGCGAGGATCAACGGACCCTTGAGGCTGCCGGCGATGCACTCGTACGGCGTCCCCGTGACCGCGCGGCGCGCCAGCGTGTACTTGATGACGCGCATGTAGACGCCGGCCGCACGCGCCTTCGCGCGGAGTCCGGTCATCTGCGACACCGTCAAGCCACGATATTCCGCCGCGACGACCGAATGCGCGGTCTGCGCAATGGCCTGCACCTCGGTCACCATCTCCTGCTTGTCTTCCAGTTTCAGTCCCATCCATCCCTCCTTGCGGTGGGACCGTCACCAGTAACAACTGACTCGGGTTCCACCATCTGCGCTGGCGTCCATTAAGGGGCCGGTGCCCCGCCTGCGGTCTTCGATGGCCCGGGCCATTGCCCGGACTTCGAAAAAAACTGTTTCCTCAGATACCGAGCGACGCGCGGTCCACGGCGATGCCGGGACCCATCGTCGACGACACCGACACACCCTGCAGGTAGACGCCCTTCGACGTCGACGGCTTGTGCTTCTGGATGTCGGCGATCAACGCCATCAGGTTTTCCTTCAGCGCCTCGGGCTTGAAGCTCGCCTTGCCGATCGAGCAGTGAATGATCCCCGCCTTGTCGCAGCGGTAACGCACCTGGCCCGCTTTCGCATTGCGCACCGCGCCCGCGACGTCCGGCGTCACCGTGCCGACCTTCGGGTTCGGCATCAGTCCGCGCGGGCCGAGGATCTGGCCGAGGCCGCCGACGACGCGCATCGCGTCCGGGCTCGCGATCACCACGTCGAAATCCATCTGGCCGGCCTTCACCTTCTCGGCGAGGTCCTCGAGGCCGACGATGTCGGCGCCCGCTTCACGCGCAGCGTCGACATTCTTGCCCTGCGTGAACACGGCGACACGGACCGTCTTGCCGGTGCCGTGCGGCATCACGGTCGAGCCGCGCACCTGCTGGTCCGACTTCGCCGGGTCGATGCCGAGGTTGATCGCGACATCGACGGTCTCGTCGAACTTCGCGTTCGCGAATTCCTTGATGAGTCCGACGGCCACGTCGATCGTGACCTGCTGGCCGGGCTTCACGCGCTCGGCCCAGGGCTTCTGGCGCTTGAATACGGTTGCCATGTCAGGTGCCCTCCACGTCGACGCCCATGCTGCGGGCGCTGCCCGCGATGGTGCGCACGGCCGCTTCGAGACTTGACGCCGTCAGGTCGGGCATCTTGGCCTTCGCGATCTCCTCGAGCTGCTTGCGCGAGATCTTGCCGACCTTCTTGGTGTTCGGCGTGCCCGAGCCCTTCTCGATGCCGATCGCCTTGCGGACGAGCACGGCCGCGGGAGGCGTCTTCAGGATGAAGGTAAAGCTGCGATCGCTGTACACCGTGATGATC
>JANNHT010000025.1:0-8038 GCA_031404555.1 Gammaproteobacteria bacterium | reverse complement strand
CATCCTCGGCCGGCAGGCGCAGCACCTTGTACTCGCCGGTCTTCGGATGCTTCGCCAGGTACTGGCTGAAGGCGACCGGCGCGAAGTCGGCGGCGAAGCGCAGCTCGCTCACGCGCCGGATGTTCGCGAGATCGGCGCCGCTCTTGAGGTTGCGCGCCGCGAGCAGGTCGTTCGCGATCGCGACATAGACGTTTTCGAACGGATCGCGGTCGGCGTTGTAGCCGTCCTTGTAGGCGCGCGTATCGGCGCGGCCCTCATATTCCTTCTTCGCGAACCAGACCTTGCCGGTCGCATCGCGGGCCGTGACCTCGAGCTTCAGGTGGGCGCCGTTCGACTCGACGATCGTGCCATCCACAGTGACATCGAAGGACGTGACGGTCGTCGGCACGACGCGCGCCGTGCCCCAATGGCCGGTGCCCTCGAGGGTGTCCCGCAACTGCATCGCGATGTAGCGCGCCTCGGCGCGGCGGATCTCGGGATAGATGCGGACCTTGTCGGCGAGGTCCGGGTCCTCCTCGACTTCCTTCGGCACGCCGGCGTCGAAGATGTGCACGCCGACATCGAGGAGCTCAACAGACGGGATATCGGTGGTCGCCTGGGTCGCCTGCATTACCGGCAGCGGTCGCGTCTCCTTGACGCAACCAGCGGCGACGAGCGCCGCCAGGCCCACAAGCCACAGTCTGGAAATTCGATTCATGCCCACTTTACCCGCAGGAAGTTCAGCGTCCCTTCTTGTAGCGACGGTATTCCTCCCACAGCGCCGCGCGCAATTCCGGATCGGTTTCTTTCATCGCCGCCTCGCGGATCTGGCGCGCGACGATATCGTCGTCCGCGCCGTCCGGAACGTCAGCCGGCACCGCCGACGGGCCGCGCCCGCCGCTGCCGCCGCCACCGACGCCGCCCTGCTGGCTCTCTTCGTCGCCGACATCCGCGTTGCCGTCGCCGCCCTCGCCCTGGCCCTTGCCCTTGGTCGATTCGAGGCCGCCCTCCGACTTCGGACCCGTGCCGGATTCCTCACCGCCATTTCCGGATTCGCCTTCCTCGGAGCCGCTCTCTTCGCCCGCCTCGCCGCCGCCGTTACCGGCCGCTTCGCGATCCTTGGCGATCGCGGCCTGCGCGTTTCTCACGGCCTCGTCGAACGAACCGAATGTCTCGTCGAGGCGCTTGCCGATTTCCTCGCTGCGACCGCCACCGCCGCCCGGCACTGCCGGACCCTGGCCAGCCGCGCCTTGACCGGCAGGATCGCCCGTGGGATTGCCTGATTCATTGCCGGCACCGCCAGGCGTTCCGCCACCGGACGGATTGCCAGCCGGCGTGCCGCCCGCGCCCTGTGCGCCGCCGCCCGCCTGCGCGTTGCCGCCCGGTATGCCGCCCGCGCCCGGCGCGCCGCCGTCAGCGGCCGTCGGACCGGATCCCGGATTGCCGCCGCCGGCTCCCGGCGTTCCCGGCACACCCGGGACTCCGCCCGGAACACCACCGGGCAGACCGCCGGGCAAGCCACCCGGCAGACTGCCGGGCAAGCGACCCGCAACGGCCGGATCCACGCAGACCTCGACCTCGGGCTTCGCTTCCGCGTCCGATTCCTCGTCCGCGTCAGAATCTTCGTCGTCATCCTTCTTCACGTCATCCGAACTGATGCAAGGCCGTCCGCCCGGCGTGCCGCCGCCCGATGAACCCTGGCCAGTGGTCGAACCACCCTGCGATCCGCCTTCCTCGCCCGGCATCGGGATCGGCGCGGACTGGCCGCCCGAATCGCCCTGTGTCGGAAATTCCGACGTCGATCCGCCGCCGCCCGACGAACCACCGCCTGAAGATCCGCCACCCGATGAACCACCACCCGAAGAGCCGCCGCCACCGGAAGACCCACCGCCGGACGATCCGCCGCCCGAGGAGCCACCGCCGGACGATCCGCCGCCCGAGGAGCCACCGCCGGACGAACCGCCGCCGCCGGACGAACCGCCGCCCGAGGATCCACCACCACCGGAGGAGCCGCCCGATTCAGGGCGTGACGCCGACTGCTGCGTCATGCAGCCGACGAGCAGGCCGAAGGTCGCGGCAATCGCTATGGCACGCAGCACATTCATGGATTTCATGCTCATTCTCCCGGCCGGCACCGCGCAGGCGCGGACAGACCCTGGGCCCGTCCTTGAATCTTGGAGAGCCGCCTGGACCGATGGTTCACCGGTCCGGGGCAGCTTCTGTCATCAACTGCCTTCGTCGGCCGCCGCGGGGTCCTCGCCGCGCAGGAATCCCCCGAGCTGGGTGGCCAGCCGGTCGCAGGCCGTGCCCTGGACTCGCGCGATGAAGGGCAGCGGAACCAGCACTCCGACCAGGGCGGAGGTGCCCGTCACGTTCGTCGATACCGACCCCGCAGACTTCGCGGAATTGATGTCCCAGACGACGGCCTGATAATCGGATTCCTTTTCCCACCAGCCGAAGCCGATGCAGCCGCCGCCGCCCGGGCCGATCGTGCAGGTGAGCGATCCGCCGCTGTCGGTCTGGCGCGTCACGCCGTCGATCCAGATGAGATAGCGCACGCCGCTCTGCGCGATGCGTTCCGCGACGACGTCCTTCGCGAGGAGTCTGGTGACGCCCTCAGGCCGCTGTGGCGCAGTCGAGGGCTCGAGCCATGGAAACATCGAGTCGACGAAGAGATCGTTCGCGACGACCTGGATGCCAGTCGCACGCGCCATCTTGTTGCCGACGCAATCCATGAATTCGTCTTCGGCGGTGATGCCCTCGACGTGGGGCTTCGCGAGCAACACGACCGCTTCGTGCGCGGCGATGTTGGTCGACATCTGGCGGTCTTCCTCGAGCCGCGCGGTCATGCAGCCCGGAAGCAGCAGGATCATCGCCGCGCCCGCGCCGGCCCGGTTCAGTGACCGGTGATTCATGCGCAGCATGGGGTGCCTCCTTGGCTTGCGGCGAATCGAATCGAGTATACGCCCCGCCTACCACAGTTCCATCTGACCGGGATCGCGACTTGGCGGGCGGAAGTGAGCGGTTGTGAGCGGGTCGCTGCGATGCTGCGCAAGGCCCGCGCGCCGGCAGCTTTCGTCAAATCGCCGGCGCAGCAGTTCGGCCCAGGGGCCGTGGCCGCGCATGCGGTGACCGAAACGCGGGTCGTTGTCGCGGCCGCCGCGCAGCTCATGGATGCGGCTTTTGACGCGATTCGCGCGATCCGGGTAATGCGTCTCGAGCCATTCATAGAAGAGACCCCTGACTTCACCGGGCAGCCGCAGCAGTACATAACCTGCCGTGGTCGCGCCGGCCTGTGCCGCCGCCTCCACCACGCGCTCGAGTTCGTGATCGTTGATGGCGGGCACCACCGGGGCGAACATCAGTCCCGCCGGAATGCCCGCCGCCCGCAGCCTTGAAATCGCCGCCAGTCTCGCCGCCGGGGAAGCCGCGCGCGGCTCCATGCGCCGTTTCAATTCGTCATCGAGCGTTGTCACACTGACAAACACACGGACCAGATGTTCCGCAGCGAGCTGCTGGAGCAGGTCGATATCCCGGATGACGAGCGCCGATTTGGTCACGATCGTGACCGGGTGATGGCTCTCGACCATCACTTCCAGCAGCGAACGCGTGACGCCGAGACGCTTTTCCAGCGGCTGGTAGGGGTCGGTGTTGGCCCCGAGGTTGATCGGGCTACACACATAGGCGCGGCGGTTCAGCTCCTCGCGCAGGCGCGCCGCGGCGTCCTTCTTGTAGAAAAGTTTGGTCTCGAAATCGAGGCCGGGCGAGAGATTCATGTACGCGTGACTCGGACGGGCATAGCAATAAACGCAACCATGGGAGCATCCACGGTACGGATTGATGGACTGATCGAAAGGAATGTCCGGCGAGTTGTTGCGGGTGATGACCGACTGCGCGGGCTCCGGCAGCACGGTCGTAGCGAGCGGCGGCAGCGGCTCGTCGGCGATGCCCCAGCCGTCATCCACCGCCTCGACCTGGAGCGACTCGAAGCGCCCCGCCCGGTTGGATATCGCACCGCGACCCTTTTGGTGGCCCGCCTGCATACCTGTATGGATATACAGCTACGCTCTGCCCGGGTCAAGGCCCTGCGGTCGCTCGCTCCGGCAGGCGGTCCATGCGCCTGAGGCCAGGGAAAAAGCGCATCCAAAGGCCGGCGATGGCGACGCTCGCGACACCGCCGACGACGACCGCGGGTTTCAGTCCCCACCAGGCGGCGGTCACACCGGATTCGAATTCCCCGAGCTCGTTCGAGGCGCCGATGAAGACAGCGTTGACCGCGCTGACGCGGCCGCGGATCGCGTCCGGCGTCTCGAGCTGCACCAGCATGTGGCGGATGTAGACGCTGACCATGTCCGAGGCGCCGATCACCACGAGCGCGACGAGCGAAACCCAGTACACATGCGAGAGGCCGAACACGACGGTTGCGACGCCGAAGATCGCGACGCCCGCAAACATCCGCACGCCGACGTGACGCGTGATCGGCCGCCAGGCGAGCGTCATCGCGACGATGGCGGCGCCAATGCCGGGAGCTGCGCGCAGCCAGCCGAAGCCGTCCGGGCCAACGTGCAGGATGTCGCTGGCATACGCGGGCAAGAGCGCGACCGCGCCGCCGAACAACACGGCGAAGAGGTCGAGAGAGACCGCGCCGAGGATCACTTTCTTGTTCCACACGAAGCGCAGGCCTTCGAGCAGCACGTGCCAGCTGTCGGGCGTCGCGGGGCGCGCGGGCTTTTCCGTGCGCACGCCGATGATGAGAACGAATGCGGCGGCGAGCAGCGCCGCGACCGAACCGTAGACGATGTCGGGACCCGCGAGGTAGACGAGGCCGCCGATTGCGGGGCCCGCGATGGTCGAGACCTGCCAGGCGATCGAATTCACCGCGACCGCGCGCGGGAAGAGCGCATTGGGAACAAGGTTCGGCATGATCGCCTGGCCGGCCGGCATCGAGAACGCGCGCGCCACGCCGAAAGCGACCATTACGGCGAACACCGGCCAGGCCACGGACAGGCCAGACAGCGTGAATGCAAGGAGCGCGAGCGCGCAGATGAACTCGAGTGCGATGCAGAGCGAGAGAATGGCCGCGCGGTTGTGCCGGTCCGCGATGTGGCCCGCCGGCAGCACGAGCAACACGAATGGCAGGAACTGTGAAAGCCCGATCAGTCCGAGGTCGAGCGGGTTCTTCGTGATCGCATAGATCTGCCAGCCGACGGCGACCGTCTGCATCTGCACCGCAACGGACGCGAGCAGTCGCGCCGACAGGAATCGCATGAAACTCGGGTGAGCCATGAGCAGGCTCAGCCGCCCGTCACTCACTCGCTCTGTCATGCCCGATGCATCAGCGCTCGATCAGCAGTCGCAGCATGCGCCGCAGCGGCTCGGCCGCGCCCCACAGGAGCTGGTCGCCGACCGTGAACGCGGTGACGTAGTCCGGGCCCATCGCCGCCTTGCGGACGCGCCCGACCGCGATCTCGAGCTTGCCGGTCACGGTCGCTGGCGTCAGCGACTCGAGCGTCGCCTCGCGCTCGTTCGGCACGATGCGCACCCACTCGTGCGCCGAGGCGATCGCGTGCTCGACCTCGGCGAGCGGCACGGCGCACTTCAGCTTGATCGTGACGCCCTGGCTGTGGCAGCGCATCGCGCCGACGCGCACGCAGATGCCGTCGATCGGCACCGGCGCCTTCGTCGTGCCGAGGATCTTGTTTCCTTCCGCGCCCGCTTTCCATTCTTCGCGGCTGACGCCGTTGCCGAGGTCGCGGTCGATCCACGGCAGCACGCTGCCGGCGAGCGGATGGCCGAGGTCCGCGACCGGCATGCCGTTCGCGAGCGCTGCGGCCGCGCGCCGGTCGATGTCGCCGATCGCGCTCGCCGGATCGTCGAGCAGCGAGGCCGCGGCGCCGTGCAGATGCCCCATCTGCACGAGCAGCTCGCGCATCTGTTTCGCGCCCGCGCCGGAGGCCGCCTGGTAGGTCATCACTGTCATCCACTCGACGAGGCCCGCGCGGAACAGGCCGCCGAACGCCATCAGCATCAGGCTCACCGTGCAGTTGCCGCCGATCCAGTCGCGACCGCCCGCGGCGAGCGCCGCGTCGATCACCGGCCGGTTGACCGGATCAAGGATGATCACCGCATCGTCCTTCATCCGCAGCGCCGACGCGGCGTCGATCCAGTGGCCGCGCCAGCCGGAGGCGCGGAGCTTCGGGTGCACCGCCTCGGTGTAGTCGCCGCCCTGGCAGGAGATCAGGATGTCGCAGCGCGCGAGCGCGGCCGCATCGTTCGCGTTCGCCACGCGCGAGACCTTGCCATCGATCAGCGGGCCCGAGGAACCCGCCTGGGTCGTCGAGAAAAACGCGGGCTCGATCAGCGCGAAGTCATTCTCTTCGCGCATGCGCTCGACCAGCACGGAACCGACCATTCCGCGCCAGCCGATCAGCCCCACTGTCGGCAAGGACGCCATGGCATTGATTATCGCAGCGAATCGCCCTCAGCGGCTGGCGGTGAGGCCAGCGGGCACGAGGGACAGGAATTCGACGCTGGCGATGACGGACTTCGCGGCCTCGATGTCGGGCGCGAAGTGCCGGTCGTGGTCGTAGAAGGCGACCTGCTTTCGGAGCAGCGCATGCGCGGATTCGAGCGCATCGCTCGATTTCAGTGGCCGGCGGAAGTCGATGCCCTGCGCCGCCGCCAGCAACTCGATGGCGACGATGCCGCGCGTGTTCTCCGCCATCGCAATGAGGCGCCTGGCGGCGAAGGTCGCCATGCTGACGTGATCCTCCTGGTTTGCGGAGGTCGGCAGGCTGTCGACGGATGCCGGATGCGCGAGCGACTTGTTCTCGGAAGCGAGTGCCGCCGCCGTCACCTGCGCGATCATGAAGCCGGAATTGAGCCCGCCCTCGCGCACCAGGAAGGCCGGCAGCTGGCTCAAGGAATCATCGATAAGCATCGCGATGCGCCGCTCGGCGAGCGCGCCGATCTCGGCGATCGCGAGCGCGAGGTTGTCAGCCGCGAATGCGACGGGCTCGGCGTGGAAGTTGCCGCCCGACAGCACCTCGCCGTCGAACACCAGCGGATTGTCGGAGACGCCGTTTGCCTCAGTCGAGAGCACGCGCGCCACGTCCAGCATCTGCTGGAGGCAAGCGCCGGCGACCTGCGGCTGGCAGCGCAGCGAATACGGGTCCTGCACGCGGTCGCAGTTCTCGTGCGAGCGGCCGATCGCGCTCTCGCCGAGCACGGCGCGAAACGCGCCCGCGACCGCGGACTGCGCTGCCTGCCCACGCGCCGCGTGGATGCGCGCATCGAAGGGCACGCGGCTGCCAAGAGCCGCATCCACCGACATCGAACCGGAGAGGATCGAGCCGAGCAAAAGGTCCTCCGCCGCGAACAGGCCCACGAGCGCGAGCGCGGTGGACACCTGCGTGCCGTTCAGCAGTGCGAGGCCTTCCTTCGGACCGAGCACGAGCGGCGCCAGGCCCGCGGCCTTCAGCGCGGTGACCGCATCCTGTTCCTTGCCGTTCACGCGCACGCGGCCCTCGCCCATCAGCGCGAGCGAGAGGTGCGCGAGCGGTGCGAGGTCGCCGGAGGCGCCGACCGAGCCCTGCCCGGGCACGAGCGGCAGGATGTTTGCGTTCACGCATGCGAGGAGCTGCTCGATGATGGCCGGGCGCACGCCCGAATATCCGCGTGCGAGACTCGCCGCTTTCAGCACGAGCACCAGGCGCACGGCCGAATCCGGCAGTGGCTGGCCGACGCCGGCCGCGTGGGAGCGAACGAGGTAGAGCTGGAGCTTCGCGAGGTCTTCGTCGGAGATGCGCGTCTTCGCGAGCTTGCCGAAACCCGTGTTGATGCCGTAGAGCGATTCGCCGTCGGCGAGGCGCTTCTTGACCGAGGCGAGTGAGCGTTCGACCGGCTCGCGCCAACCCTCGGCGAGACCGATGGCATCCGCGCCCCGCGCGATCTGCCGGAGTTCCGAGGGCGCGATTGCGCCCGGCCCCAGGCGTCGAGGTCGAAGCAGGCGACGAGTTGCTCCGCCGTCGCGTGCGCAAGCAGCCAGCTCGCGCTCTCG
>JANNHT010000024.1:0-3608 GCA_031404555.1 Gammaproteobacteria bacterium | reverse complement strand
AGCATGCTGGTTACCTGAACTTCGCGTCCGCGGCCCTGTCGGCCGCGATCATCGCTTCATGGCGGTCGCCCACGGCGAGCAGCCGTTCCTTGGTCATGATGTTCTCGCCGCGATTCTCCATGTGGTATTCGTGGATGCGCGATTCGACGATCGCGTCCACCGGGCAGGCTTCCTCGCAAAAGCCGCAATAGATGCACTTGAACAGGTCGATGTCGTAACGCGTGGTGCGGCGCGTGCCATCCGGCGCCGTCTCCGATTCGATCGTGATCGCGAGCGCCGGGCACACAGCCTCGCAGAGCTTGCAGGCAATGCAGCGCTCCTGCCCGTTCGGGTAGCGCCTGAGCGCGTGGAGGCCGCGGAAACGCGGCGACTGCGGCGTCTTCTCCTCCGGGTAGTGCACCGTGACCTTGCGGCGGAAGAAATTCCGGGCGGTCACTGTCAGCCCTACCACCAGTTCGGACAGGAACAGCGTTTGGAACAAGGAGCGGATGTTCTTCATGGTTGCCTCATGCCGCCCATGGGCCAATGCGAAGCCAGGCGAGTACCGCCTCGACCGCGATCCAGACGAGCGTGATCGGAAGCAGCACCTTCCAGCCGAGCCTCATGATCTGGTCGTAGCGGTAGCGCGGAAACGTCGCGCGCACCCACAGGAACACGAACAGGAAGAAGCAGACCTTCAGGAACAGCCAGAAGAAGCCCGGCGCGGCGAGGAACGAGCCCTCCGGCAGGTAGCCCTGGAACGGCGACAGCCAGCCGCCAAAGAAGAACACCGCCGTCAGCGCGGAAATCAGGATCATGTTCGCGTATTCGGGCAGCGCGAACAGCGACGCGAAAGCGGCGCCCGAATACTCGACGTGGAAACCGGCGACGATCTCGGACTCGCCCTCGGCGACGTCGAACGGCGCGCGGTTCGTTTCGGCGAGCCCCGATACGAAATAGACGACGAACAACGGGAACAGCCACAGCCAGTTCCAGCTGCCGAATCCGCCTTCCTGCATCCGCACGATCTCGCCGAGATTCAGGCTGCCCGAGACCATCAGCACGCCGACCAGCGCAAAACCCATCGGGATCTCGTAGGCCACCATCTGCGCGGCCGAGCGCATCGCGCCGAGGAAAGCGTACTTCGAATTGCTCGCCCAGCCGGCGAGGATCACGCCGTAGACGCCCATCGAGGTCAGCGCCAGCACGAAGAGCAGTCCCGCGTCGATGTCGGCCAGCACGAACTCCGGCGAGAACGGCACGACGGCCCAGGCCGCGAGCGCCGGCACGAGCACGATCAGCGGCGCCAGCAGGAACAGGAAGCGCGCCGACCGCGCGGGGATGATGATCTCCTTCAACAGCAGCTTGATCACGTCGGCGAATGGCTGGGCGATCCCGCGAAAGATCCTCAGTCCGAAGAAAGTCACGCGGTTCGGCCCGAGCCGAAGCTGCATGTAGCCGATCACCTTGCGCTCGGCGAGCGTCAGGAGCGCGACCGCGATGATGATGGCGAGCATCACCGCGACTACCTGGATCGTGATCTGGAAGAATGGCGGGATCGCCGCCCACAGCGCGGCCTTCCATTGCATCACTTCGGAGAACCACTGCATCCGTCACCCGGAGGCTGGCAGCGCGCGGGCGGTCCGCGTCATCTGCAAGGCGGTTGAGCGGCGCACGATCGCATCCACCCGGTAGATCGGCACGGTGCTCGTCGTGCCGCCACGTCCGGACCCGAACGCTGTCTTGCCGGCCGGAAGACCAACGTTTCGCGTTTCGCCGGCAAGCTCGCGAAGCTCGGCCAGCACTTGCAAGGAACTCTCGTAGCCGAAGAGTTCGAGCCCGAGCGCATTGCCGAGCACGCGCAGGATCTTCCAGCCCGGGCGCGACTCGCCGACTGGTTGCGCGCAGCCCAGGAATTCCTGCCAGCGCCCCTCGACATTGACGTAGGTGCCGGAGGTTTCCGCAAACGTTCCCATCGGCAGCAGGATCTGCGCGAAGGCCAGTGATTCGGGGTCTGCAAACGGCGTGATCGCGACGACACGCGGGCAGGCGGCGAGCCGCTCGCGCGCGCGCGCGTACCCGATATCCCCCGAAGGCTCGATGCCGCCGAACAGCACACAGGCCGCAAGCGGGGACTCGAGCATCGCGGCAACGTCGAGTCCGGCCTCGGGATCCGGCCTGCCGCCCGGCAGGCGGTGCGGCAGGGCGCCCGCAATCGCGGCACCCGCGGCATTGCCGCCTTCCGGCAGGTAACCGAGCGTCGCGCCGGTCTTCGCGGCGAGCGCGGCAGCCGCCGCGCGAATCTCGGAAAAGCGCGAATGCCGGAACGCGGCGCCGCCCAGCACGATTGCGGCTCGCGGGCCCGCGAGCGATTCGACGATTGCGTGATTCTCTGGCGTCAGCCCTGCCCCGGAGGCGAGTGCCGCGAGTTGAGGCACCAGATCGGCAGCGTCGGCCACGATCTGACGCTGCAGCGGGAAGTGGCAGCTTTGGCCTGCGGTCCCGAGCAGGCTCACCTTGCAGCCCGCGAGCGCGGCCTTGCGCACGCGATGCGCGAAGATCGGCGCCTCGTCCCGCACCTGGCATCCGACCAGCAGGAGGCCGGTGAGCGAATCCACGTCGGCGAGCGCGATACCGAGGCCCGGGAAAACGGGGTCCTGCCCGGATCCGCTGAAGTCGGACTGGCGCAGGCGGGAGTCGACGTTGTGCGAGCCGATGCCGCGTGCGAGTCGGCCGAGCAGGTAGGCCTCCTCGGTCGTGGCTGTCGGCGATCCGAGGAATCCGATCCGCTTCGCGCCATCCAGCTTCGCGGCATCGCGCAGGAGCCCCGCGGTAGCAGCAAGCGCAGTTTCCCAGTCCACGTCGCGCCACTGGCCCTCGACCCGCATCCTCGGCGCCTTCAGCCGGTCCTCGGCATAGACGCCCAGATACGAGAAGCGGTCGCGGTCCGCGATCCAGGCTTCATTGATGTCCTCGTTCGCGCGCGGAACGATCCGCATCAGCCGGCCGCGCAGCACGTGGCCCCACAGGTTCGTGCCGATCGGGTCGTGCGGCGAGACCAGCGCGTGCTCGGTCATCTCCCAGGAGCGCGCCCGGTGCCGGAACGGCTTCGAGTTCAGGGCGCCGACCGGGCACAGGTCAATCACGTTGCCGGAGAGCTCGTGGTCCACGCTCTTCTCGATCCAGGTGCCGATCTCCATGTCCTCGCCGCGACCCGTCGCGCCGAGTTCCTGGATGCCGGCGATCTCGGCCGTGAACCGGACGCAGCGCGTGCAGTGAATGCAGCGCGTCATGTCGGTCGAGATCAGGGGCCCGAGGTCCTTGTCCTTCACCACGCGCTTGCGTTCGTCGAAACGCGAGTCGGCGCTGCCGAAACCGAGCGCGAGATCCTGCAGCTCGCACTCGCCGCCCTGGTCGCAGATCGGGCAGTCGAGCGGATGGTTGATCAGCAGGAACTCCATCGTCGCCTTCTGCGCCGCCATCGCGCGCGCGGAGCGCGTGAAAACCTTCATGCCCTCGGCGACGGGCGTCGCACAGGCCGTCATCGGTTTCGGCGCCTTCTCGACCTCGACCAGGCACATGCGGCAGTTGGCCGCGATGCTGAGCTTGTCGTGGTAGCAGAAACGCGG
>JANNHT010000023.1:0-8311 GCA_031404555.1 Gammaproteobacteria bacterium | reverse complement strand
GTTCGCGGGCGACTTCGATCCCGGCGAGCGTTTGATTGCACCCTTTCTGCTCTCGCGAAAGATCCGACGTCTCGACGCCCTCGTGCTTTCGCATCCGCAGCTCGACCAGTGCTTCAGTTGCGCCAGTTCGACCTCGAGCTGGCCTTCGGCACTCTTGGCGCGCTGGGCGAAGATGTCGAGGATCAGTCCCGCCCGGTCGAGCACGCGCCGCCCGATCAGTTTTTCGAGATTGCGCTCCTGGCTCGGCGACAGGCCGTGATCGACCAGCACGAGTTCGGCTTCGGACTCTTCGACTCGAAGGCGGATCTCCTCGGCCTTGCCGCTGCCGATGAAGAATCGGGGATCGGGCGTGCGCCGGGAACCGGTGATCGTCGCGACCGGAACGGCGCCCGCCGAGCGCGCGAGCGCCTCGAATTCCGCCAGCTCATCCGGATCCACCGGCGATCCGAGGCCGATACGGACGAGAACGGCGCGTTCGCCTCGCTCAGGTCGATCGAACAAACGCGTCCGCTGTCTGCGGCCTCAAGTGGGTTCCGGCTCCTTGACGCCTTCTTCCTCCGCTTCCGCGCCCTCGGCCGACGGCAGGCGCACGTTGCGTGCCGGCACCACGGTCGAGATCGCGTGCTTGTAGACCATCTGGCTGACCGAATTCTTCAGAAGGACGACGAACTGGTCGAAAGAATCGACCTGCCCCTGGAGCTTGATGCCGTTGACGAGGTAGATCGAAACGGGCACCCGCTCTTTGCGCAGGGCATTCAGGAAGGGATCCTGCAGTGATTGGCCACGGGCCATGACAACTCCTTGTTTTTTCTAGTACTTTCATGCCGCTCTGCGGACTGGCGGCTCCAGCAACCAACGAGTCTAGCACCACAATTGCGCGGGATTTCAGTGGCTGCGGTGCCATTCGACGACGCGCCCGGCGATTCGTTCGGGCGTCCGCGGATCCTCCGGATCGAAGCATTCGCAGGCCGGTTCGGCCCTGAGCCAGGTGAGCTGCCGGCGGGCGTACTGGCGCGTCGCGATGATCGCCCGCCCGATGGCCTCGTCCTCGCTCGTGCCGCCCTCGAGGTGATCCCACAGCTGGCGATAGCCGATCAGGCGCATCGACGGCAGGCCCGCGTGCAGCGCATGCCGGGCGCGCAAGCGACGCAGTTCCTCGAGCAGGCCCTGGCGCATCATCTCGTGAAAGCGCGCTGCGAGGCGCTCGTACAGCTGCTCGCGATCTTTCGGCAGGAGGACGAGGCGCAGGTCGCTTGCGGCCGTGGCGCCCCGCAGGTCCTCGCGCTGCTGCTCCGAGATCGGCCGGCCGGTCAGTTCGATGACTTCGAGCGCGCGTTGGATGCGCTGGCGGTCGCCCGGCCCTATGCGCCGCGCTGCCTCCGGATCGCGCACAGCGAGCTCCGCGTGCAGTGCCTGCCATCCCCGCTCCTCTGCGCGCGCCTCAAGCCGTTTCCGCACGGCTGCGTCGGCGGGCGGCAGCTTCGCGAGCCCGGACTGCAGCGCGCGGAAGTAGAGCATCGTGCCGCCGGTGAAGAGCGGGATCGCGCCGCGGCCGGCGATCGCGGCGCAGACCGGCTGGGCATCCGCGATGAAGCGCGCGGCCGAGTAGCCCTCGGTCGGCTCGATCAGGTCGATCAGGTGATGCGGCGCCTGCGCCAGCACTTCGCGCGACGGCTTGGCCGTGCCGATATCCATGCCGCGATAGACCATCGCTGCATCAACGCTCACGATCTCAAGCGGCAATTGCCGGACGAGCTCCACCGCGAGCGCGGTCTACCCCTCGCCAGTCTGGACGAGCAGGTGGACGGCAGGCGAGCGGCGCGGCATCGGCCGCGCAGGAACATCCGGTCGAGTTCCGCGAGCGTCACCCGCGTCCAGGTCGGCCGGCCGTGGCTGCACTGTCCGGAGCGATCCGTGCGCTCCATGTCGCGCAGCAGCGCATTCATCTCCGGGATCGAGAGCAGCCGGTGCGCCCGCACCGCGCTGCGGCAGGCGATGTTCGCGAGCAGCTCGTGCTGCCGTTCCTCGATCCGGTGCGTGCTGCCCTGGTGGCCGAGGTCGGCGAGCGCGTCGCGCAGCGCAGCGGCGACGTCCTGGCCGGCGAGCACCGGCGGCACCTCCCGGATCGCGAGCGTCGTCGGCCCGATGCGATCGACGACCAGGCCCGCCGCCGCGAGCTCATCGCCATGGCGCTCCGCGAGCGCGGCATCCGGCTCGGTCGTCTCGACGACGGCCGGCACGAGCAGCGGCTGGCGCGCGCCATTGCCTGCGACCAGCGCCGATTTCAGCCGCTCGTACAGGACGCGCTCGTGGGCGGCGTGCATGTCGACCAGCACCATGCCCTCCGCGGTCTGCGCCACGATATAGATGCCGTGCAGCTGCGCGACGGCCTGGCCGAGCGGCGCGTCATCGGGCGCCGCTGTGGCGATGCCGTTCGCGCCCACCCCCCACGGTGCGTGGCCCGGTGCCGGCTCTCCGAGCGCGAGCGCGCCGGATGAGTCATCCCGATCGGCGTAGCCGCCCGGGAGCAGCGAATGCGCAGCCACCGGCGGCGCCGCATCGCGCTCGGTGCCCGCCTGCGCGAGCGCGCGCTCGATGGTGCGAAACAGGAAGTCATGTACGCCGCGCCCGTCGCGGAAACGCAGCTCCAGCTTCTGCGGGTGCGCGTTCACGTCCACCTGCGCCGGGTCGATCGTCAGGTACAGGATCCAGGCGGGATGTCGCCCGCCATGGCTGACGTCGCGATAGCCGAGGCGCACCGCGCTCGCGAGCAGGCGATCGCGGACCATGCGCCCGTTCACGAACAGGTATTGCCGGTCGGGCTGGGCGCGCGACTGCGACGGCAGGCCGATCCAGCCGGTGAGTGTCATCCCCGCATGCTCGTGCACGAGGTAGCGCGAGTTCGCGATGAAGTCCGCGCCGACGAGGCGCGCGATGCGTGCCTCCTGCTCCAGCCGGCTGGCGGCCGGCGCGAGCGCGAACTGCTCCCGGCGGTTGTGGGTCAGCGTGAATGCCACGTCGAAGCGCGACAGCGCGAGCCGCGTGACCGTCCTCTGCACGTGCTGGAACTCGGTCGCCTCGGCGCGCAGGAACTTGCGCCGCGCCGGCACGCGGTAAAAAAGGTCCCGCACCTCGACCGTCGTGCCGGGCGGATGCGGAGCCGGCTTTGGCTTGCCGACCCGTCCCTCCGCCGACTCAATCGACGTCGCCTCGCACACGCCCGCGGGCCGCGACGTCAGCCTGAGCCGCGAGACCGAGGCGATGGACGGCAGCGCCTCGCCGCGAAAGCCGAGGCTGCCGATCCGCTCGAGGTCGTCGAGCGTCGAGATCTTGCTGGTCGCATGGCGCGCGAGCGCGAGCGGCAGCTCCGTCCCGGGGATTCCGGCGCCGTCGTCCTGCACGCGCAGGAGCCCGATCCCTCCGCGCTCGACGTCGATGCGAACCTGTCGCGCGCCGGCGTCCAGCGAGTTCTCGAGCAGCTCCTTCGCGATGGACGCCGGGCGCTCGATCACCTCGCCGGCGGCGATCTGGTCAACGAGGACGGTGTCGAGGCGGCGAATCGGCATGGCGTGCCCGGTTTTGCACGCCAGTCTAGCAGCGGGCTACGGCCGTCAGTGGGCTGCCAGGGCCTTCGGGGGAGCGGCGTTGCTCGCGACCGGCGCAGTGGCCTCGGCACGGGCCTGTCCGCGCTCGCGCGCCGCGAGCATCGCGATGCGCGTGCCCGGCGGCGGGTTGTCGTAGAAGTAGCGCCGCAGCCCCGCATGGATCGCGCCCGCCAGTTTGCCCTGGTGCGCGGGGTCGCGGAGCCGCTTCTCCTCTTCCGGGTTCGAGATGTAGGCGGTCTCGACCAGCATCGAGGGCACGTCCGGGGACGTCAGCACGATCAGGCTCGCATGCTGGACGTCGCTCTTCTTGAGCTGCCCGATGTGATCGAGCTCCTTCAGCACGCGCGCAGCCGCTTCGCGGCTCGCGCTGATCGAGGCGTTCTGCGAGAGGTCGAGGAGCACGGTCGCGAGCACGTCGGTCTTGTCGTCGAGCGAGACGCCGCCGATCAGGTCCGCCGCGTTCTCGCGGTCGGCGAGCCAGCGCGCGGCCTCGTTGCTCGCGCGGCGCGTCGAGAGCACGTAGACGGATGAGCCGCGCACTTCGCGGTTGACGAAGGCATCGGCGTGGATCGACACGAAGAGGTCCGCGTTCGCCGCGCGCGCGCGCCGGATGCGCTCGCGAAACGGCACGAAATAGTCGCCGGTGCGGGTCAGCACGGCGCGCATGCCGGGCTCGGCATTGATGCGTTCGGCGAGCCGCTTCGCGACGGCGAGCGCGACGGTCTTCTCGCGCGTGCCGGACTTGCCGACCGCGCCCGGGTCCTCGCCGCCGTGTCCGGCGTCGATCGCGACGACGACGTCGCGCTGCCCGTCGATCGGTGCGACCTTGACCGTGCGCGGCGCCTCGGCAAGCGCAAGGTCGATCACGAGGCGGTGTCCGTAGGTTTCGTTCGGCGGCGTCAGGAAGCTCTTGGGCACGACCGCGCCGTTCACGTCGAGCACCACGCGCAACCCGCCGCCCTCGCGCTCACCGAGCCGCACGGCGCTGACATTGCCCGTGCCCTCCGGCATGCGAAGCGCCGCGATGTCGCCGGATGTCTGCTCCAGGTCGATGACGATGCGGTCGGGGCCGACGAGCGCGAACATCGCATAGGACGGTGGCGCCGAGACGTCGAGCACGATGCGGGTCGAGTCAGGGCTCGCCCAGAGACGGATGTCCTTCAGGACGGACGGCTCCGCGGCTGCCGCACCGGCGGCGGCCGTCAGCAGGAACGCAGCGATGCCGCGACTGAATGGCATGGAGCCCCGTGGCAGGAAGCTCTCGGTACTCTAGCGACGACCCCTGATTAATTCAAGCTTTTCAGCCAGATAGATCAGGAACTTCCAGCAGCACGCGACAGGGAATCGAGCCAGCCCCGGCCCGCCTCGGTCGCCGCGGCAAGCCGCAGCTGTCGCCCGGAGCCCAGTGTCTCAAGCCCCGCCTGAACGTCGGCTGAGCCGAGCGCGGCCCCCGCGCGCTCCGGCCACTCGACCATGACGAGGCCGGGCAGCGCGCGGAGGTCCCGGTATCCGAGCGCCTCCAGTTCGTTTGCACCGTCGGCGAGCCGGTAGAGGTCGAGGTGATGGACCGCGCCCGAAGCCGTTTCGTAGGCCTCGACCAGCGTGTAGGTGGGGCTGTGGACCGGCCCGGTGACGCCGAGCGCGCGCAGGAGCCCGCGCGCCAGCGTCGTCTTGCCGCTGCCGAGATCGCCAGCGAGCGTGAGCAGCAGGCGATGCGACCCGAGATCCGGCAGCGTGCGCGCAAGCCTCCTGCCTGCCGCAATCGTCGCGGCTTCGTCCGCGAGCCTCAGTTCCATGGCGCATTCACCACGTGTCGGATCTCGGCGAGCAGGTCGCCGGCGATCAGGCCGCGAGGCTGCAGGCCGGCCGCGCGATCGCCGGCGGTGGCGTGGATCCAGGCGCCCGCCGCGGCGGCCAGCGGCGGCTCTGAACCGCCCGCGATCAGCGCCGCGACGACGCCGGTCAGCACGTCACCGCTGCCGGCGGTCGCCATGCCGGGGTTGCCGCGATCGCAGACCCAGGGCGTGCCCTCAGCGGTCGCCACGATCGTGCGCGCGCCTTTCAGCAGGCAGCTCCCGCCGTAGCGCTCCGCGATGCGCGCGGCCGAACCCAGTCGATCGCGCTGGATGTCGGCGGTGTCGCAGCCGAGCAGGCGCGCAGCCTCGCCCGGATGCGGCGTCAGCACCCATCGCGCGTTCCGGCGCGGCCGTCGCGACAGGAGCGTCAGTGCATCGGCATCGACGATGAGCATGCAGCCGTCGGCTGCGATGGCGTCGAACAGGGCTGCGGCGCCATCATCGAGCCCGAGTCCCGGGCCGATCGCGACGGCGTCGGCCGCGCCCGCGAGTCGCGCGAGCTCGGCGGGAGCTGCGGGCCGCACGATGAGTTCCGGCCGTTCGCAGACGATCGCGGCGACGCTCGCGGCGGAAGTGGCCACCGTGACGACACCGGCACCGGCGCGCAGGGCCGCCTCGCCGGTGAGCCGCGCGGCGCCCGGCATGGCGTGGCCGCCGATGACCAGCAGGCGACCGAACTCGCCCTTGTGCGCGGAGGACCGCCGCGGCGGCAGCATCGCGGCGACAGCTGCCGCATCGAGACGCATCAATCGCGGCTTCCACTGCGACGGCGGCGGCAGGCCGAGCCCGGCGAATTCCAGCTGCCCGACGTGGTCGGGCGCATCACCGAGATAAAGTCCCGACTTCAGCGCGAGGAACGTCATGGTGCGCGCCGCGCGAATCGCAGCGCCCCGCACGCGCCCGGTCTCGGCGTCGAGTCCCGACGGCAGGTCGAGCGCGAAGATCGGCACGCGCTCCGCATTCGCCGCCTCGATCGCCGCCCGCATCGGGCCCTCGACATCTCGATCGATGCCGATGCCGAGCAGTGCATCGACGATGAGCTCGGCGCCGGACAGGACGCCAGGTTCGAAGGGACGATGGCTGCCACCCGCCGCCGCGAAATCGCGGAATGCTTCGGCGGCGGCGCCCGCGAGCCGGCGCGGATCGCCGACGCAGGCGACCTGCACGACCATTCCCGCCTCGCGCGCGAGGCGCGCGCTGACGAAGCCGTCGCCCGCGTTGTTGCCAGCGCCGCTCAGGACTGCGATCTGCCGCGCACCGGGCCATGCATGCCGCAGGCATTGGAAGGCCGCAGCGCCTGCGCGCTGCATCAGGTCGTGGGCGGGAATGCCGCCCGCCTCGATGGCGTGACGATCCATGGCGCGCACGTCGGCAGCGGAGAAAATGGCGGCAGGCAGCGCGTCCATCGCGGCGATTATACTGGCCATCCCTACCCGACCCCGCCGCCATGGCTGCTCCACTCACTGCCGGACAACTGGGCGCGCTGCGCTCGCGCCTCGATGAGCACGCGCGCGCGCTCGGATTCGACCAGGTGGGCGTCGCGGGCGTCGAGCTCGCAGAAGACGAGGCCAATCTCGCGCGCTGGCTCGCGGACGAGCGCCACGGCGGCATGGACTACATGGCCCGCCACGGCAGCAAGCGCAGCCGCCCGGCCGAGCTGGTGCCCGGCACGGTCCGCGTCATCAGCCTGCGCATGGCCGCGAATCCGCCCGATGCCGCGGCACCGGAGGAGGTGCTCAGCGACGGCCGCAAGGCCTACATCGCGCGCTACGCGCTCGGGCGCGACTACCACAAGATCCTGAGGGGCCGGCTCGGCGCGCTCGCGAGAAAGCTCGAGGAAGAGATCGGGCCATTCGGCTACCGGGCCTTCGTCGATTCCGCGCCGGTGATGGAAAAGCCGCTGGCGCGAAACGCCGGCCTCGGCTGGATCGGCAAGCACACCAACCTGATCAACGAGCGCGCGGGTTCGCTGTTCATGCTGGGCGAGCTCTTCACCGACTTGCCGCTGCCGGTCGATGCGCCGGCGAAAGACCGCTGCGGAAGCTGCAGCGCCTGCATCCCTGCCTGCCCGACCGGCGCGATCACGGCGCCTTACCAACTTGATGCGCGCCGCTGCATCTCGTACCTGACCATCGAGCACCACGGGGCGATCCCGGAAGCGCTGCGCCCCGCGATGGGCAATCGCGTGTTCGGCTGCGATGACTGCCAGCTGGTCTGCCCCTGGAACAAGTTCGCAAAGGTGGCGGCCGATCCGGGATTCCGCGTGCGCCACGCACTCGATGCGCCGGACCTGGTCACGCTGTTCGGCTGGAGCGAGGCGGAGTACCTCGAGCGCAGCGAAGGCAGCGCGCTCCGGCGGCTCGGCTATGCGCGGTGGCTGCGCAATCTCGCGGTGGCGCTCGGCAACGCGCCGGCATCAAAGGAAATCACGGAAGCGCTCGAGCGGCACCGCGACCATCCGGACGGGGTCGTGCGCGAGCACGTCCGCTGGGCGCTCGCACGCCAGCGAGCCGACTGCTGAAACTCAGGCACGGACCGGATTAACGTAGTGACGGCCTGCGGTCGTCGTGCGGATGGTCTCGAACAGTTCGTCGAAATCCCGCGAGTTATTGGCGGGATCGATGTCGGCGGTGTTGACGATCAAGAGCGGCGACGCCGTGTACTGGTGGAAGTAACGCATGTATTCCTCACCGAGCCGCTCGAGATAGGCCGCGTCGATGTACTTCTCGTAGGCGATGATACTGACAAAAAAAATAAACAGGAGTTTTATGAGCAAAATAACCACGGAAAAATATCTTATCAGAGCATTACTCAATGACGGAGCGATGTCGAAGGTGCTTTTTGAGGAGG
>JANNHT010000022.1:0-5529 GCA_031404555.1 Gammaproteobacteria bacterium | reverse complement strand
AACTGCCGGCGCAATTCCGAATACTGCGCGGCATTGCGGGCGCCCAGGCGCTTCACCGCGCTTTCGACGCGCGCCTCGAAATCCGGCTCGCGCCCGGAAATGTGGTTGAAGCGGCGGGCGATTTCGCGCGTAATCTCGACGTGGGCCGCCTGATCCTCACCCACCGGCACGAATTCAGGCCGGTACATCAGGATGTCGGCGCTCTGCAATAGCGGGTAGCCGAGGAACCCGTAGGTGCTGAGGTCCCGGTCCTTGAGTTGCTCGATCTGGTCCTTGTAGGTCGGGACACGCTCGAGCCAGGACACGGGCGTCACCATCGACAGGATCAGGTGCAGCTCCGCGTGCTCCGGGATGCGCGACTGCACGAACATCGTGCACGCGGCCGGATTCAGACCTGCGCCCAGCCAGTCGATGACGACTTCCTGCGCATTCGACTTGAAGGCTGCCGTGTCTTCATAGCCGGTCGTCAGCGCATGCCAGTCAGCGACGAAGAAGTAGCACTCGTACTTGTACTGAAGCTCGACCCAGTTCGCGAGCGCGCCGTGGTAGTTGCCGAGGTGCAGCTGGCCGGTCGGGCGCATGCCCGAGACGACGCGACGGTTCTGTCCTTGATTGGCCGACATGCCTCTGTACCTGGCCTTAATGGAGGCCGAAGGCCGCGATCAGCAGGCCTTGCAGAAACGCGACGGGACCGCTCACCAGCGGCGACACGAGACCGGTCATGAGCAGCGCCAACAGAATGAACAAACCATACGGAGCGACCGACTCGAGCATGCTGCTGATTGATCCGCGCGGAAGCAGATTCGTCAATACCTGACCGCCATCCAGCGGCGGTATCGGCAGCATGTTGAAGACCGCGAGCAGCAGGTTGACGAAGATGCCGACTGCTGCCATCGCTTCGAGCCATTGGCCAGCAACACCAAGTTCGATTCGCTGGCTGAGCATCATCAGGATCGCCCAGATCACTGCCATGGCGAGATTGGCCGCCGGTCCTGCAGCGGATACCCAGACCATGTTGCCGCGGGGGTTGCGCATGTATCGGGGATTCACGGGCACCGGTCGTGCCCAGCCAAAAAGTGGCCCGCCGATCCAGAGGAGCAGCAGCGGTACCAGCACCGTGCCGATTGGATCGATGTGCCGAATGGGATTCAGGCTCAGCCGGCCCTGGGCCTCGGCCGTTCGGTCACCGAAACTTTTTGCGACAAAACCGTGGGCAGCTTCGTGAACAGTGATTGCAAAAACGATGGGGACGGCGCCAATCGAGATGTTCGTGAGAAACGAATTCAGGTCCATGGACCATCCGGGTGTCGCCCCGGGCCGATCCCCGGGAAATTGCCGCGATTATACGGTGCGATGCCGGCGGCTGCCGGTCATTGGAACGGCCGCGGGTCCCCCTTTCCGGCCCGCAGCAGGACCGGCGAATCGCCTGACAGGTCCACGATCGTGCTCGGCTCAAGGCCGCAATTGCCGGCGTCCAGGATCAGGTCGACCGCGTGCCCGACGCGCTCCTCGATCTCGCGGGCGTCGGTCAGCGGCTCGGTTTCGCCCGCGAGAATCAGCGTCGTGCTCATGAGCGGCTCTGCGTACTCGGTGAGGAGCGCGTCCACGACGGGATGATCCGGCACCCGGATACCGACCGTCTTGCGCTTCCCTTCCTGCAGCCGGCGCGGCACCTCCCGGGTAGCGCGCAGGACAAAGGTATAAGGGCCGGGCGTGAACGCCTTCAGCAGCCGGTATTGCCAGTTGTCCACCCGCGCGAAGCGCGCGATCTCGGAGAGGTCGCGGCAGATCACGGTGAAAAAGCGGTGATTGCCGGACTGGCGGATGCGCTGGATTCTCTCCATCGCATCCTTGGCCCCGATCGCGCACCCGAGCGCATAGCAGGAGTCCGTGGGATAGACCACGACCCCGCCTCCGCGCAGGCACTCGGCCGCCATCTTCAGCGCCCGCGCCTGCGGCGTGGTCGGATGCAACTCGAGCCGTTCTGCCATCGGCCATTATGGACCGGGCGCAAGGTCCGGCCGCTTCCGCTATGATTAGCGCCCTTTTTTTGCCGGTCCCCCGCATGCAGCTGCTGTTCGATTTCCTTCCGGTCATCGCGTTTTTTGTCGCCTACAAGCTGGCCGACATCTATGTCGCGACGGTCACGATCATCGTGGCGACCGTCCTCCAGGTCTCGATCCACTGGCTCCGCACGCGACGCTTCAATCCGATGCATCTCGTGTCGGCGGGCCTCGTGCTGGTGTTCGGCGGGCTGACGCTGGTGATCCGCAACACCGCATTCATCATGTGGAAGCCGACGGTCGTGAACTGGCTGTTCGCGGCGGCGTTCCTCGCGAGCCTCTGGTCGCGGTTCGGCGGCAAGCCGCTGATCCAGCGGCTGATGTCGACGGCTGATACGCAGTTCCAGCTGAGTCCGGCGCAATGGCGCCGGCTCAATTGGATGTGGATCCTGTTCTTCGTGCTGATGGGCGCGGTCAATCTGGCCGTGTTCCACTACTTCGACGAAGCGACCTGGGTGAACTTCAAGCTGTTCGGCATGCTCGGCCTGACCCTTGTGTTCATCGTCGCGCAGGGTTTCTGGATCTCAGCCCAGGCGAATGGCGATGGCAGAACCCAGAATTGACCAGATCCGCACGAAGCTGGAAACGGCATTCGCCGGCGCCCAGGTCACTGTCATCGACGACAGCGCGCGGCACGCCGGGCACGCCGGTGCCCGCGGCGGTGCGGGGCACTTTCAGGTGCGGATCGAGTCTCAGGCATTCGCGGGCCGCGGCCGGCTGGAGCGGCACCGCATGGTTTACGAGGCCCTGGCAGACATGTTGCCAGGCGAGATACACGCGTTGAATATTGAAGCCGTTTCACCCGACGACGACAAACCATCGAGGACATCATGAGATACATGCAGGTATTGGCAATCGCTTGCGCCGCTTCATTGCTGGCAGTCGGTTGCACGAAAGCCGAAACGCCGGAACAGGAAGCCGCGAAGCCGGTCGCCGTCGTGAATGGCACGCCCATCTCCCAGGACGTCTGGGAACTCTACGTCAAGGCGAGCCAGCAGAACAAGACTGCGGCGGAACTGACTGACGAGGAACGCAAGAAAGCGCTCGATGATCTGATCGGCATGTACGTCGGCGCCCAGGAAGCGGAGAAGCAGAACCTCGGCGCCGGCGAGGCGAATGCCCGGCTCGAGCTCGTGCGTATGAGCGCGCTCGCGGAAATGCTTTTTAAGAAGGTCACCGAGGGCAAGGAGCCGACCGAGGAGGAACTGAAGGCGGAATACGGCGCCAGAGTCGCCGAGCTGCCGCCGCTCGAGTACCACGCCCGTCACATCCTCGTTGACGACGAAGCGAAGGCCAAGGAACTCATCGGCCAGCTCGAGAAAGGCGGCAACTTCGAAAAGCTTGCCACCGACAACTCGAAGGACGGCTCATCGACCGAAGGCGGAGACCTCGGCTGGTTCAATCCTTCGCAGATGGTCAAGCCCTTCGCGGATGCCGTGAAGCAGCTCGAAGTCGGCAAATACACGACCGCACCGGTCCAGTCGGAATTTGGCTGGCACGTCATCCAGCTGGTCGAGACACGTCCGACAACCCCGCCGCCCTTCGAAGCGGTGAAAGCCAATCTGGGACCGCTGGTGAACCAGAAACGCTTCCAGACGCACCTTGACGAACTGGTCAAGACTGCAAAGGTCGAGCGCACGCCCTGAGGATTATTTCGCGATACCGAAGTGTCGCGAATAGGTCCGGTTCATCGGATTGATGGCGGGCGCCGAAATGCGCGGTTGCACGAGGCGCCTCGTCACGTAGAAATAGAGCGGCGACAGCGGGTATTCCTGGAGCATCAGGGATTCCGCCTGTCGCAGGGTCTTACTGCGCTTCATGGCATCGGGTTCGACCGCGGCCGCCGCGAGTAACGCCGCGTACGTCTCGTTCTTCCAGCGCCCGAAATTCTGCGGGCTGCTTTCCGTCATCGTGTCGAGGAAAGTCGAGGCTTCGTTGTAGTCTGCGGTCCAGCCCACGCGCACGACATCCCACTGTGCCGGGTCCGCGCGCGCGGAGAGATACGCCTTGAACTCCATCTGCACCAGTTCGACCTCGATACCCAGCGTTTCTTTCCACATCGAGGCGACTGCCAGGCAGACCCTCTGCACCAGTTCGTTATCGTTGTAGAGCAGCCGGAGCCTCAATGGGCGATCAGCGCTGTAGCCGGATTGCCGATACAGGCCGCGCGCCTGTTCGACGCGCGAAGCCTGCGCGTCCATGCCCCACTTGTATCGCGCCGGTGTGTAGTTCCACACGCCGTCCGGGACCAGCGAATACGCCGGCACTTGTCCCGCGCGTGTCACGGTCGAAGTGATGGCTTCCCGGTCGAGGGCCAGAGACAGCGCCTTGCGCAGTGATGGCCGGCCACGCAGTGGCCCGCGATCGGTGTTGAAGGTGAAATAGATGGTGGCCAGGGTCGCGCGATGCTGGAGCCCGGACTTCGGGTCGGCAGACAACTCGGCAAAACGCTGCTCCGGCACCCCGTACGTCACATCGAGCTCTCCGGCGCGGAAGCGCATGAACTCCGAGTTCTCGTCTGCCACAAATTCGTAATGAATTTCGTCGAACGCGATCGATGCCGGATCCCTGTACTCGGGATTGCGCACGAGATGCAGGCTGGTGCCCGGCGAGAGATGCTTCAACAGGTATGGGCCGTTCGTGATCACGCCGCCCGGACTCGAGAATTCCGCGCCCGGTGCCAGCATCGTGACGTGAGCCGGCGATGCGACGGTGTTTGTCAGGATGTCGGGGAAGTAAGGAAGTGGCTGCGAAAGGATGATCTCGAGTGAATGTTCGTCGATGGCGCGAACGCCGAGCTGATCCGGGCCAAGCTTGCCGCTCAGGATCTCAGGCGCATTGACGATCGCGCGAAGCAGGTCCGCGGCACCCGACGCAGTCGCTGGATCCATGACACGGCGAAAACCTGCCACAAAGTCCTGCGCCGTAACCGCGTCGCCATTGGACCAGCGGGCGTCATCACGAATCGCGAACGTATATCGCTTGCCGCCATCAGCAATCGACCAGGATGCGGCAACCGCGGGAACGACCTCGCCGGTAGGGCTGCTGATCGTCAGCCCTTCGTAGATGTCCCGAAGCACGTCGTACGAGAAAGCGTCTTCGGCGCGATGCGGATCCAGTGAGCCGGGCTGACCGGCGAGGCCGCGACGCAGTATCTCGGGCTGTCGCGCTTCGGTTTGCGCCGGTGACCTGCTGTCGCACGCAGAGGCCGTCAGAGCGACGCAGACCAGTGCCGCCGTCGCCAGGCGCATTCGCGAACTGGAGGCCTCGCAGAAAGGCTGTAAACGCATCAGAAAGGCCCCGACCACCCGCGGCAACGGTGGGCGCAAGCTTACGACAATGGAAGTGCGGAAACCGTGGACCAGTCCGCTTGAATCTGCAGCTCAAACGCGAGCGGCGCGAAGAAATCGCGCGCTCACGAAATCAAATTTGGTCGAACTGATTAGCCGGCGGAGCTGCCGGTGCC
>JANNHT010000021.1:0-5101 GCA_031404555.1 Gammaproteobacteria bacterium | reverse complement strand
GGCGGCTCGATCGCGAGCGCCGCACGCAGCCGACGCGCTTGAACGGCGTGGTCGGCCAAGTGTTGCGAGTCGCGTACGCGACCAACGCCGTTGCCGTGACGCGCGCGGACGTCTCGCCCCTGATGGAAGAAAAGTCCTCGGAAGCCGCCGCCTAAGCTTCAGTCAGGATTTCGGCGAAAAGCCACGACAAGCTGAAGGGAATTTTCGCGATCACGATCCTGCTGGCGCTCGGCGTCGTGTTCGTGTTCTGGGGCGTCAACGTCAGTGTCGGCGACTTCACCAAAGCGCGCGGCATCGAGGTCAACGGCCAGGAAGTCGCCGTCGAGAACGTGCGGCGGAGTTACCAGGACGAGCTGACGCAGTACCAGACCGCGTTCGGCGCGGCCGGCGTCCCGGAAGAGATGCGCACCGCCCTGCAGGCACGCGTGCTCGAGCAGACGCTGCGCAGCGAGCTGATCCGCCAGCGCACGCGTGAACTCGACTACGCCGCGAGCGATGCCGAAGTGCTCGCTGCGATCCGCCAGTACCCGGCTTTCCAGGTGGGCGGCGAGTTTTCGGAGGACGCCTATCGCACGGCGCTCGCCTCGGTCGGCCAGACACCGGCGCAGTTCGAGGCGGCGCAGCGCGAATACGCGCTCGCGCGCCAGCTCGACCGCGGCATGTACACCTCGGCGTTCGTGCTGCCGTCGGAGTTCGAGCGCTCGGTCGCGCTCAGGAACGAGACGCGCGAGATCGCCTGGATCACCGTGCCCGCCGCCGATTTCCTGGGCTCGGTCGTGCTCGATGAGGCCGCCATCGCGGCCTACTACGAGTCGCAGAAGGGCCAGTACATGACCCAGGAGCAGGCGACGGTCGATTTCATCGAGCTCGACATCGAGAACTTCGCCGCCGCGGCCGAGATCAGCGAAGAAGACGTCCGCGAATTCTATGAGTCCAACAAGCAGCGCTACACGACGGTCGGGCGGCGCCATGCGCGCCATATCCTGATCGCCGCGGGTGAGGACGACGCGGCGGTGGAAGCGCGGGCCAAGGCGGCCTACGACCGCGCGCGCGCCGGAGAGGATTTCGCCAAGCTTGCGCAGGAACTCTCGGACGATACGGGCTCGAAGGAGGCCGGCGGCGATCTCGGCTTCGCGGAACGCGGCGACTTCGTGGCGGCTTTCGGCGATGCCGTCTGGAGCATGGCGCCGGGCGAGATCCGCGGTCCGGTCAAGACCGAATTCGGCTGGCATGTCATCCAGCTCGTGGCTGTGGATCCCGAGATCACGAAATCCTTCGACGAGGTCCGCGCGGAACTCGAACCGGAGTTGCGCCGCACGCGGGTCGAGCAGGCATTCGGCGAGGCGCAGGAGACGCTCGACACGATCGCATTCGAGGCCGCCGGCAACCTGGTCCTGGTCGCCGAGGAAATGAAACTGCCGGTCAAGCGCGTCCAGCGCTTCACACGCGGGGGCAGCAGCGAGCTCGGCGCGACGCCGGCGCTGACCGACGCGGTGTTCGCGCCCGACGTGCTGGCCGGCCGCGAATTGCGCGTGGTCGAGATCGCACCGGGCAAGGTGGTCGCGATCGGCGTCACCGCGCACGTGCCGGCCGCGCCGCGCCCGCTCGAGGAGGTCCGGACGGCGATCGTTGCGGCGGCCCGGCTGGTGCGCGCGCAGGCGCTGGCAGCGGAGAAGGCCGCGGCGGTCGCGACCGAGCTCGAATCCGGTGCAGCCTGGGATGCGGCGACGCGCGCCTGGCAAAAGGCGCCTCCCGCGACGACCCACCTGCCGCGCCTGGCGCGGCGCGACGATCTCGGATTGCCGGATGAGCTGAAGATCGCAGCCTTCAAGGTGCCGTCGCCCGAGGGCAAGGCGCGCTATGGCACGGCGACCCTCGGCACCGGCGACACGGCGGTGTGGACCGTGACCTCGGTGCGCGCCGGCACGCTGGCCGCGCTCTCCGAAGAGGAGCGCCGGCAGCAGCGCGAACAGGCGAGGGAACGGCAGGCCATGTCGGACGCGACGGCCTACGTTTCAGCCATGCGGTCGAACGCGGATATCGACGTCAACCCGAAGCTGTTCGAGTAATTGATCGCGGGCGGCCTGCGGCTGGCCCCGTCGGGCCGCCCTCGCTCGCGCGAGTCGACGGCGAAATGCGCCTGGCACTTACTCCGGGAAACTCATCCCGACGTGTGAATAGCCCGAATCGACGTACAGCGTCTCCCCGGTGATGCCGGCCGCGAGATCGGAGCACAAGAAAGCAGCGGCATTACCGACATCGTCAGTCGTGACGTTGCGCTTGAGCGGCGACACCTGCTCGACGTGGTGCAGCATCTTGCGAAAGCCCGGGATGCCGGCGGCCGCGAGCGTCTTGATCGGCCCCGCGGAGATCGCGTTGACGCGGATGCCTTTCGCGCCGAGGTCGGCCGCGAGGAAACGCACGTTGGCCTCGAGGCTCGCCTTGGCGAGACCCATCACGTTGTAGGACGGGATCGAGCGCACGGCGCCGAGGTAGGAGAGCGTGACGATCGCGCCATTCCGGCCCTCCATCAGCGGCAGCGCCGCCCGCGCGAGCGCGGTCAGGCTGTAGCTCGAGACATCGTGGGCGATGCTGAACGACTCCCGGGTCGTCGCCTCGACGAAGGTGCCGGTCAGCGCCTCGCGCGGCGCGAACGCGACCGAATGCACGAGGCAGTCGAGCGAACCCCAGTCGGAACGCAGCCGGGCGAAGGCGGCGTCGATCTGTGCGTCGATGCCGACGTCCATGGGCATCAGGATCGTCGAGCCGACCTCGGCCGCGAGCTCCGCGACGCGGTCCTTGATGCGTTCGTTCTGGTAAGTGAATGCGAGTTCGGCGCCTTCGCGCTTCATCGCCTGCGAAATGCCCCAGGCGATGGATCGGTCGGTCGCAAGGCCGACGATCAGGACTCTTTTTCCTGCCAGGAATCCCATACCTTCCCCTCCGCCGATGTCAGCTGCCGACGTGAATGGTCAGCCGCTGTCCCGCACGCAGCATCGTGTTGCGTCCCATGTTGTTCCAGTTCTGGAGCTGGCGCACCGTCACCGCGAAGCGCCGCGCGATCTCCGACAGCGTGTCGCCATTCTTGACTCGGTAGTCCACCTTGCCGCTCGCAACCGGCTGCGACTCGGATGATGCGCGTGAGCCGGACACCTGCAGGCGCTGGCCGGGCTGGATCATGGCCTGGGTCGAGATGCCGTTGAGACGCGCGAGCTGCGCGACCGTCATGCCGTGCTTGCGCGAGATGCTCCAGAGGCTGTCGCCGTTCTTCACGCGATAGGTGCGCCGCTCCATGTCCGAGCCGAGACCGGCGCGCAGCTGCGAGGTATCGCCGCCCGGAACGAGGAGCTGCTCACCTGGCTGGAGGACCTTTCCCACATTCATGCGCTCGATGAACGACTCCGGCACCTTGTACTGGCCCGCGATTGAGGCCACGGATTCGCCCGCAGTGACCGGATGGAGGGTCAGGCCCGCGCGCGCACTCGGGTCGAGCGCTGCGAGGGCGCTCGTGAAGCTGTCGGCGACCCGCTCCGGCACCAGCACGCGGTGCGGGCCGTCGGGATCCGTGAGCCAGCGGTTCCAGGCCGCATTCAGCGTATGGAGTTCAACACTCTCGATCCCGGCGAGTACCGCCATCTTGCGCAGGTCCACGGGCCCGTCGGTCGGGACCACGCGAAAGTACGGTTGGTCCGGGATCGGCGGCAGGTAGATGCCGTAGGCTTCGGGATTCCGCACGATGCGCGCGAGCGCGATCAGCTTCGGCACGTAGGCGCGGGTTTCCGCCGGCAGCGAGAGCGAGAAGAAGTCGGTCTTGCGCCGGAGCGCGAGGTTGCGGTTGATCGCGCGCTGGATGTTTCCGGAGCCGTAGTTGTAGGCGGCGATCGCGAGATACCAGTTGCCGGCGAAGCGTTCGTTGAGGTGCTGGAGGAATTCAAGCGCGCCCGCGGTCGAATCGACGACGTCGCGCCGCTCGTCCTTCCAGTAATTGCGCTGCATGCCGTAGCGGTCGCCGGTCGGTGCGATGAACTGCCAGAGCCCGCTGGCGGCGCTGCGCGAGTACGCGAACGGATTGAACGCACTCTCGACCACGGGCAGCAGCGCGAGGTCTCCCGGGAGGTTCCGGGCTTCGACTTCGTTCACGATGTAGTGCAGGTAGAGCCGCGCGCGCTCGAAGACGCGGGCCACGTAGTCGGGGTTGCGCTGCAGCCACTCGATCTCACGGTCGATGCGCTGGTGATCGGTGTCCGGCAGCGACAGGTTGCTGCGGATGCGCTGCATGACGTCGCCGTACAGCACAGCCGGGACGGGCGTGCCTGCGACCGGCGGTTCCTCGACAACAGGCTCAGGGGCCGGCGGGGCTTCTGAGTCGTCCGGGAAGGCCTCCGCGGCCGGATCGTTGACGATCACTTCCACGGGCAGGGAGTTCGCGGGTGCCGCGGGCGGGGCGCTGGTGCAGGCCGCGACGGCTGCCAGCAGCAGGGCCAGGCCGAACAGACGCATCGACGGCATTCGCGGTGGGTTCATCGAAAACTGTCCTTCCAGCTGCGCACTTCGGCGAATACCGCCGCGGGGGTCGGCAGGGGCCGGCCAGACCGGCGTTCGGCCGACAATTTGACATTTTCATGGCGGCTGCGCAGAAAAGGATTGACGCGCTTCTCAAGCCCGATGGTTGAAGGGAGGGTCGGACGGCCTTCGGCCCTCAGAATCGCCGCCTTTTGGACATAGGCCTCGATATCGGCGTTTCCGGCCTCGACGGTCGCCGCAAAGCGCAGGTTGGCCTGGGTGTACTCGTGGCCGCAGAACACCCGGGTCGCCTCCGGGAGCGCCGCCAAGGCGTCGAGCGAGGCCAGCATCTGCGCCGCTGTGCCCTCGAACAGGCGCCCGCAGCCCGCGCTGAACATCGTGTCCCCGCAGAACAGCGCACCGTGCCCGACAAAGGCGATGTGGCCCGCCGTGTGTCCGGGGACATCCAGGACCTCGAACGCGAGACCGAGCGACGGGAGGATCGCCTGCCCACCGGCCCCGAGACGGGTGACCTCGACCGGCATGCGCTCGCGCGCGGGGCCGAACACGGCCGCACCGGTTTCGGCCACGAGGCGCG
>JANNHT010000020.1:0-4337 GCA_031404555.1 Gammaproteobacteria bacterium | reverse complement strand
CGACCTGGTCCACCGCGAGCAGCTGCGATTCCCCGCCCTGCGTGATCGAGAGCCCGCGATCATCGATGCGATCATAGGTGACGCCGGCCATCATGCGCACGCCGCGGCGCTTCAGTGCGAGCCGGTGCACCCAGCCGGTGGTCTTGCCGAGGTCGCGCCCGGGCGGCGTGGGTTTGCGCTGCAGCAGCCAGATCCTGCGCGGGTTGGATGGTGCCAGGTCCTTTTCAGGCACGAGTCCGCCGCGCGTGGCGAGGCGCATGTCGATGCCCCACTCCGCCATGAAGGCCGGGATGTCCAGCGAGGACGGCGGATGCGCGGGATTGTGGCTCAGGAACTCCGCGACGTCGAAGCCGATGCCGCCGGCGCCGACGATCGCGACCGAGCCGCCGACCGCGCGGCCGCGCAGCAGCACGTCGATGTAGCTCAGGACTTTCGTGTGATCGAGCCCCTCGATCGCGGGCAGCCGCGGCACGACGCCGGTCGCGAGCACGATCGCGTCGAACTCGCCGCCGGTCAGCGCCGCCGCGTCCGCGCGCCGGGACAGCAGCAGGCGCACGCCGGTCAGCTCGATCTGGCGCCGGAAATAGCGGAGCGTCTCGTGGAACTCCTCCTTGCCCGGGATCACCTTGGCCATGTTGAACTGACCGCCGATCTCGCCCGAGCTCTCGAACAGCGTCACGCGGTGACCGCGACCCGCGGCGATGGTCGCGCAGGCGAGCCCGGCCGGCCCCGCGCCGACGACCGCGATCCGTTTCGGCGTCTTCGCCGGCGGATAGTTGAGCTCCGTCTCCCGGCCGGCGCGCGGATTGACAAGGCAGGTCGCCGTCTGATTCTCGAAGACGAGGTCGAGACAGGCCTGGTTGCAGGCGATGCAGGTGTTGATCTCGTCGGCGCGACCGCTCGCTGCCTTGACGACGAATTCCGGGTCCGCGAGCAGGGGCCGCGCCATCGACACGAGGTCGGCGTCGCCGGTCGCGAGCACGCGCTCGGCGAATGCCGGATCGTTGATGCGGTTGCTGGTCACGAGCGGGAGCTTCACCGCGCCCCGCAGGCGGCGCGTGACCCAGGTGAACGCGCCACGCGGCACCATCGTCGCGATCGTCGGGATGCGCGCCTCGTGCCAGCCGATCCCGGTGTTGATGATCGACGCGCCGGCGCGCTCGACCGCCTGCGCGAGTTCAACGACCTCGTCCCAGCTGCCGCCACCCTCGACGAGGTCGAGCATGGATAGCCGGTAGATCAGGATGAAGCGGTCGCCGACGGCTGCGCGCGTACGCGCGACGATTTCGAGCGGCAGCCGCATGCGGTTCGACCAGCTGCCGCCCCAGCGGTCGTCGCGCTGGTTGGTGCGCGCCGCCAGGAACTGGTTGATGAAGTAACCCTCCGAACCCATGATCTCGACGCCGTCGTAGCCCGCGCTCTGCGCGAGCTCGGCGCAGCGCACGAAGGCGTCCACCTGGCGGAGGATCCCGCGCTCCGACAGCTCGCGTGGCGTGAACCGGGAGATCGGCGCTTTCAGGCGCGACGGTGCGACCGCGAGCGGGTGATAGGCATAGCGGCCCGTGTGCAGGATCTGCATGCAGATCCGAGCGTCCTCGGCGTGGACCGCGTCCGTGACGCGCCGGTGCCGGTCGACGTGCCGGCGCCCGGAGAGCGTTCCGGCGAAAGGCTTGGTCCATCCGGCAGCGTTCGGTGCGATGCCGCCGGTGACGATCAGCCCGACGCCGCCTCGCGCCCGCTCGGCGAAATAGGCGGCGAGCTTCGGATAGTCGTCGCGCCGGTCCTCAAGGCCCGTGTGCATCGAGCCCATCAGCACGCGATTGCGCAGCGTGACGAATCCGAGATCGAGCGGCGCCAGCAGGTGCGGAAACGGATTCGGCGTCACGCGCGCAATCATATAGCATGACGGAGAAACCGAGATTCCCCGCCGCATGACAGCCGTCCTCGAAGTCCGCGACCTCGTCAAGCAGTACCCGGCCGTGCGCGCCGTGGACGGCGTTTCGTTCTCGATCGCCGAGGGCGTCTGCTTCGGGTTGCTCGGGCCGAACGGTGCGGGCAAGGCGACGACGGTCGAGATCATGGAGGGCGTCACCGAGCCGACGTCGGGCACCGTGCACTATCTCGGCGAGCCGCTCAGCACGCGCTTCCGCGCTGAGGCCGGTATCCAGTTCCAGAAGACGGCGCTCCAGGATTTCCTGACGGTTCGCGAAACTCTCACGATGTTCCGGGGCCTGTATCCGCGCGGCCGGGACGTCGACGAGCTGATCGAGCTTTGCGCGCTCGGCCAGGTCGCGAACCGCGACAACCGCAAGCTGTCGGGCGGCCAGTCCCAGCGGCTCCTGCTCGCGATCGCGCTGGTCAACGACCCGAAAGTGCTGTTCCTCGACGAGCCGACCACGGGGCTCGATCCGCAGGCGCGGCACAACTTCTGGGAACTCCTCCGGGCCATCAAGGCCGAGCGGCGCACCGTGCTCCTGACGACGCACTACATGGAGGAGGCCTACTACCTGTGCGACGTGATCGCGATCATGGATCGCGGCCGCATCATCGCCGAGGGTTCGCCCGCGCGACTGCTGAAGGATCACTTCGAGGACGTGGTGCTGGAGCTGCCACGCGAAGACTTCCGCGGCGAACCGGCCGACTTCCCGCTGCCGGTGCTGGTCGCGAATGACCGCATCGAAATTTCGACGCCGGACGTCGAGGGCGCCCTCAGGGCCCTGCTCGACCGCGGCGTCCCGCTCGCTCACCTGCGGGTGCGGCCACGCAATCTCGAGGACTTGTTCCTGGAGTTGACCGGCCGGGAACTGCGCACGTGAACCTGCGCCGCCTGTTCGCCGTCTGGCATGCACGGAATCTCGAGTTCCTGCGCGACCGCTCGACGCTGGTCTTCAACTTCCTGTTCCCGCTCGTGCTCGTCGTCGCCTTCGCCGTCATTTTCGGCGGCCAGCCGCGGAGCCTCTTCAAGGTTGGCGTGATCGCGCCACCGGCGGCGGAACTGAACGAGAAGCTGCATCCTTTCCTCGCGACCAAGCACGTGGACTTCTACGCGGTCAAGACTGCCGCACTGGATGAGGCGGTGCGGAAGGTCGAGCGTCATCAGGCCGACCTGCTGCTCGATCTGCGCGCCGCGCCGCGCTACTGGGTGAATGCGGATTCGCCCAAGGGCTACCTCGCGGAGAAGCTGTTGCTGCTAGCGGCGGCGGACGGCGCAACCCGCGAACCGGTCACCGGGGCCGCAGTGCGCTATGTGGACTGGCTGCTGCCGGGAATCCTCGGCATGAACATGATGTTCAGCTGCCTGTTCGGCGTCGGCTATGTCGTGGTGCGTTACCGCAAGTCCGGCTTCCTGAGGCGATTGTCCGCGACGCCGCTGACCGCGATGGAATTCGGCGCGGCGCAGATCCTGTCGCGGCTGCTGCTGACCGTCAGCGTGACGTCCCTGCTCTACGGTGCGCTCGCCTTGTTCGTGCCGTTTCGCAACGAGGGCAGTGTCCTGCAGCTGCTCGCGATCGCGGTCGTCGGGGCGATGTCCATGATCGCCCTCGGGTTCCTGATGGCCGCGCGGTTTCGCAGCGAAGAGCTCGCGAACGGCGTGATCAATCTCGCGTCCTGGCCGATGATGCTGCTGTCCGGCGTCTGGTTCTCGCTCGAGGGCGCGCCGGCCTGGCTGCGGGTTGCCGCCGAAGCCCTGCCGCTCACGCAGATGCTGAATGCCGCGCGGGCCGTGATGCTGGATGGCGCCGGGTGGGCGGACATCCTGCCGCAGCTCGGGCTGCTGGCAGCGATGACGCTGGTCTTCCTGGTCATCGCCGCTACGGGATTTCGCTGGCGCGCCGACTGAATCCTGTCAAGGCGGCGCCTGACCCCGGGTCTGTGGCAGACTTCCGGGCCCGGAACCCGAACCACGACCCAAACGCTTGGATAAATCCGCCCTCCTGAAGGAATTGCGCATCGATCGGGATGCGCCCGCCGACGCATCGCCGTCGCGGCTGCGGCTGTGGATCGGCATCGCCGTCGCGGCCGTCCTGGTCGTCGGCGCCGCCGCCTGGCTGCTGACGAGCGAGTCCGCGATCGAGGTGACGGTCGCGACGGCGCGCGCGATGCCGGCGACGAGCGCCGGCACCTCGGTGCTGGATGCGACCGGCTATGTCACGGCGCGCCGGCAGGCGACGGTATCGGCCAAGATCACCGGCAAGGTGCGCGAGGTCCGGATCGAGGAAGGCCAGCACGTCGAGGCCGGAGAGATCCTCGCGACCCTCGACGATTCCGAGGCGCAGGTGGAGGTGTCGCTCCGCCAGGCGCAGGTCGCATCGGCGCGCGCCCAGCTGGCGGAGGCC
>JANNHT010000019.1:0-15339 GCA_031404555.1 Gammaproteobacteria bacterium | reverse complement strand
TGCGAGACGATATCCAGGATGCGCTGCTGCAGGTCCCGTTCGAAGCCATTCATCACCGAGAGCACGGCGACGAGCGTCGCGACGCCGAGCGCGATGCCGGCCGTCGAGATGCCGGAGATGAACCCGACGAACCGGTTGTCGCGGCGCGAGCGGAGGTAGCGCAACCCGATCCACGCGTTCCATTTCGGCAGCAGGGGCTCACCGCGCGCATCACTCATAGCGCAGCGCCTCGGCCGGTTCCGTTGCCGCGGCACGCCGCGCCGGGTAGATGGTCGCGAGCAGGGTCAGCGCGAGCGCCACGCCCGCGACCAGCACGACGTCCGCGGCGCGAAGCTCCGAAGGCAGGCGCGTGATGTAGTAGACCTCCGGATCGAAGATCTCGAAGCCGAACCAGCGCTCCAGCGCGTAGGAGACGTCGCCGGCGTGGATCGCGAGCAGGATGCCGAGGCCGACGCCTGCCAGCGTCCCGAACCAGCCGATCACCGTGCCCTGGATCACGAAGGTCCAGACCACGTCGCCGCGGGACAAGCCCATGGTCCGCAGGATCGCGATGTCATTGCGTTTCTCGGACACGACCATGACGAGGCTCGCGACGATGTTGAATGCCGCGACCGAGACGATCAGCAGCAGGATCACCGTCATCATCGTCTTCTCGAGCCGGATCGCCCGGAAGTAAGCTGCATGCTCGACCGTCCAGTCGCGCGCCGGCCCGGCGCCGACGGCGGCGCTCACTTTTGGGGCGAGCTGTGGCGCCTGGAATGCATCGTCGAAGAAGAGGAGCACGCCCGCGTTGCCGCGGGGCCCCGCCAGCGCCGCGACATCGTCGATGGAAGCGAAGGCCATCGCCGCGTCGTGATCGGCGAGCCCGATCTCGAACACACCGGCGACCTCGAAGGCGCCGATGCGTGGCGCCAGCTCGCCGTCCGGGCCCGTCCGCAGCAGCAGCAGGGATACCGTGTCGCCCGCCGATGCCTGCAACTGCATCGCGAGCACGCGGCCAAGCACGATGCGGCGGCTGCCGGACAGGAGATCGGCGATCACGCCCTGCTGCATCGCTTCCGCGAGCGGCGTGCCGGGCCCGTGATCCGCCGGATCGATGCCGCGCAATGCCGCACCCGCAAGGAGCGATTCGTGCGACAGCAGACCCTGGATCTCGACGAACGGTTCGGCGCGGGCAACGCCCGGCTGGCTGCCGGCCCGCCCGGCAAGTGCTTCGAGCGCCGCCGGATCCGCCGGCGCCGGCAGTGTCGCGTGGGCCGCGAGCGCCAGCAGACGGCTCCTGAGCTCGCCCTCGAATCCGTTCATGACCGACAGGATCGCGATGAGCGCGGCGACGCCCAGGCAGACGCCCGCGAGCGAAACCCAGCTGATGAAGGAAACAAAATACTGGTGCTGGCGGGCGCGCACGTAGCGCAGACCGAGCCCCAGCGGCAGGGGGGTCAGCATGAGGCCTTAATCATTCAAATTCGGGATGCGGATCAAGGATTTATCGGGGCAATCTCGTCACTTTCTGACCCGATGCTACACTCCCAAGCGGAGGAATCGCGATGTCTATCGTACGCACTTTGATGCTGCTCGCGCTCTTCACGGCGCAGCCGGCCCTCGCAGAAACGCTCAGCACGGCGACCGGCACACCGGCCGCGTCGGCGGATCATCCGAATCGGGGCAGCTCGATGGCAACGGTGCAGAGCCGGTTCGGCGCACCGACCTCGCGCCACGCAGCCGTCGGCAGTCCCCCGATCACCCGCTGGGACTACCCGCAGTTCGCCGTGTATTTCGAGCACGACAAGGTGCTGCACGCCGTCGTCCTGAGGGCGCCCGCCGGCTGACCATTGCGGGCGCTCGCGGCCCGGGTATCCTGCGCTGCCTGACCTCGCCGGGTTCGCCCGGAACGGGGTCGTTTGCCTGACGGATGGCGCATGAGCCGCGATCGAACCGATGCACCCCGCCTGCCCGCGCCCGGCGAGACCCTTCGCTGGGGCGAACTCTACGGCAGCAGCCTCGCCTGCCTCCTCGCGGAGTGGACGGCAAAAGTGGCGGCACCGCTCGTGGCGGTGACTGCGACCGGCCGCGAGGCCGATCAGCTCCTCGCCGAATATGCCTTCTTCGCTGGCGCCGGCACACCGGCCTGGTCGTTTCCCGATCGCGAGGTCCTGCCCTACGATCCGTTCTCGCCGCACCCGGACATCGTTTCGGAGCGGCTGCGAACGCTCGCTGCCTTGCCGCGGCTAGGGCATGGCCTCGTCGTCACGACCCAGGCTGCCCTCCTCGACCGGCTGCCGCCGCGGCGATTCCTCGACGCGCATGCCTTCGAATTGCACAGCGGCGAACGCATCGACCTGCGAGCGCTCCGCGAGCGGCTGACCAACGCCGGCTACACGCAGGTCACCCAAGTGCTGAGCCCGGGCGAATTCGCCATCCGTGGCGCGGTCGTCGACCTCTTCGCCGCGGGCAGCCCGCAGCCGTTTCGCCTGGACCTCTTCGACGACGTGATCGAAAGCATCCGCGCATTCGACCCGGCCGATCAGCGCTCGGCTGGCCGGATGGAAGCCGTGTCGCTCCTGCCCGCCCGCGAGTTTCCGACCTCGCCGGAGTCGATCGCCGCATTCCGCGGCCGCTGGCGCGAGCGCTTCGAGGGCGATCCCCAGCAGTGCCCGGTTTACCGGGCGATCAGCGCCGGCATGGTACCGGCGGGCATCGAAGCCTGGCTGCCGCTCTTCTTCGACGCCACGACAAGCATCGCCGATCACCTGCCGGCGACGGCCGTCATCGTTGATCTTGCCGATCTCGAGCGATCCCTGCCGCTCGCCTGGTCCGGCATCCTGGAGCGCCATGAAGACCGGCGCCACGACCGCGAGCGGCCGTTGCTTGCGCCCGAGCAGGCCTTCCTGCCCGTGGAGGCGCTCCGGGCAGCGCTCGGCAGCCGCCCGCGCGTGATCGCGACACCGGTCAAGGTCGAACCGCTCGCGGCGAGTGCCCGCTACTTCAATTTCGGCACCGAACCGCCGCCCACGCTCCGAGCCGATGCCCGCAGGCCGCAGCCCCTCGCGGAACTCGCGGGTTTCCTCGGGCGCTTCGGCGGGCGCGTGCTGCTCGCGGCGGATTCCGCCGGGCGACGCGAAGTGATGCTGGAACTCCTGCGCCGCCAGGGCCTGGAGCCTGCCGTGGTCGCCGACTGGCCCGCCTTTGCCGCCGAATCGGCACCGCTCGCACTCACGGTCGCGACCGACGTGCGGGGACTGGTGCTGCCGGATCGTCGGCTCGCGCTCATCGCAGAGGACCAGCTCTTCGGCGAACGCGCGCGCCAGGAGCGGCGGCGTCGCAGGGCTGATCGCGATCCTGAGGCGATCCTGCGCGAACTCGCCTCGCTGTCGCCCGGCAGCGCCGTCGTTCATGAGGATTACGGCGTCGGCCGCTACCGCGGCCTGCGCGTGATGCAGGTGGCCGGCCATCCCGCCGAATTCGTCGTCATCGAATATGCCGGCGGCGACCTGCTGTACGTGCCGGTGCACACGCTCGATCGCGTGACGCGCTACACCGGCGGAGCGCCCGAATCCGCGCCCTGGCACCGCCTCGGGACGGAACAGTGGGCGAAGGCGCGGCGCCGCGCCGCGGAACGTGTGCGCGACGTCGCGGCGGAATTGCTGGACCTCTATTCTCGCCGCGCGGCGCGCGCCGGGCGCGCCGTCCAGTTCGACGAAGGCAGCTATCGCGCCTTCGCGGCGGCCTTCCCGTTCGAGGAGACGATCGACCAGCACGACGCCATCGAAGCCGTACTCGACGACATGCGCTCGGGACGTCCCATGGACCGCGTGATCTGCGGCGACGTCGGCTTCGGCAAGACCGAGGTGGCGCTCCGCGCCTGCTTCGCCGCGGTCTCCGGCGGACGGCAGGTAGCGGTGCTGGTGCCGACGACGCTGCTCGCCCAGCAGCACGCCCAGACCTTTGCCGACCGCTTCGCCGACTGGCCGGTCAGGGTCGAGAACCTGTCCCGGTTCCGGAACACGGCCGAGCAGCAGGCCGTGATCGCCGGACTCGTCGCCGGCACGGTCGACATTGTCATCGGCACGCACCGGCTGCTGCAGCGAGACGTCTCGTTCAAGGATCTCGGACTCGTCATCGTGGACGAAGAGCACCGCTTCGGCGTCGGCCACAAGGAGCGATTGAAGCAGCTGCGCGCTGACGTCGACCTGCTGACGCTGACGGCGACGCCGATCCCGCGCACGCTCAACATGGCGCTCGGGGGATTGCGCGACCTCTCGCTGATGACGACGGCGCCGGCCGAACGCGTCGCGATCGAAACGTTTGTCTCGGAATGGAGCGACAGCCTGGTCCGCGAGGCGTGTCTGCGCGAGATCCGCCGCGGCGGGCAGGTTTACTTCGTCCACAACGCAGTCGAGGACATCGAGGCTTTTGCGCTCCGCCTGCGGCGGCTCGTACCGGAGGCCACGGTGCGCGTCGGGCACGGCCAGATGCGTGAGCGCGATCTCGAGCAGCTCATGCTCGACTTCTATCACCGCCGGTTCCAGATCCTGGTCTGCACGACGATCATCGAGTCGGGCATCGACGTGCCGACCGCGAACACGATCCTGATCGACGGGGCTCACCGCTTCGGGCTCGCGCAGCTGCACCAGCTCCGGGGCCGGGTCGGCCGCTCGCATCACCGCGCCTGGGCCTATCTGCTCGCCCCACCGCTCGCCGTGCTGCCGGCGGATGCGGTCAAGCGGCTCGAGGCCATCGAGGCGCTCGAAGACCTCGGCGCGGGTTTCACGCTCGCGACCCAGGATCTCGAGATCCGCGGCGCAGGCGAGCTCCTCGGCGAGGAACAGAGCGGCCAGATCCAGGAGGTCGGCATCGGCCTGTACCTCGAACTGCTCGAACGCGCGGTGCAGGCGCTGCGCGAAGGCCGCGAGCCGGACCTGGAAAAGCCGCTGCACTCCGGCTCCGAGGTGGACTTGCAATTGCCGGCGCTGCTGCCGGAAGACTACATCCCGGACGTGCACCTGCGCCTGCAGCTCTACAAACGCCTCGCCGGTGCGCCGGACGGCGCGCGCCTCGACGACCTGCAGTCCGAGGTCATCGACCGCTTCGGTCCCCTGCCCCCGCCCGCCGTCACGCTGCTCCAGATCCATCGGCTGCGGTTGCGCGCGGCGGGACTCGGTATCCGCAGGCTGGAACTGGGCGCGGAGTCGGGCGTGGTTGAATTCGGCGCCGGCCATCACGTCGATCCGGCACGCGTGGTCCGGCTCATCCAGGACGCGGGCGGACGTTACCGGCTGGATGGCCAGCAGAGACTGCGGTTGAAACTGGATGCAGCGAATCCGGCCGCCCGGTTCAAGGTCGCAGAGCAATTGCTCGACGACCTCGGCGGCCAGGAATCCCGCACTGCCTAGGCGAGGCGATCGCTTTCGAGCTGGAGCGCAGGCCGCTCGACGCAGTCGCGCGCGCTCGCAACAGCCGCGTGCCAGCGCGGATCCGTGTCGAGCGACAAGGCGCCCGGTTCCCGCCCGTGCAGGCGCGCGAGGCGCATTCGGCTGACCGGGTCCACCGGGGAACGCAGCGAGTCCAGGAGTTCGATGGCCGCGGCGCGATCGTTGCAGACCGGCAGCACGTCGCAGCCGGCGGCCAGCGCCTGGCGCGCGCGCGTCGTGATGTCGCCGAATGCCGCCGCCCCCGCCATCGACAGGTCATCGGCGAAGACCGCACCGCGGAATCCCAGCTCCTGGCGCAGCACGCCGCCGATCCAGCGCGGCGAGAGGCTGGCCGGCAGCGCATCGACCTCCGGGAACACGACGTGTGCAACCATCACGGAGGCGAGTTCGTTCGCCATCAGGCGGCGGTAGGGCACGAGGTCTGCCTCGATGTCGGGCCACGCGCGCCGGTCGACCGGCAGCGCGACGTGCGAGTCGGCAGCAACCGCGCCGTGGCCCGGGAAATGCTTCGCGGTGCCGGCCATGCCGGCCTCGCGCATGCCGAGCAGGTAGCTGACCGCCAGTTCCCCGACGGCGGCGGCATCGGAATGCAGGGCCCGGTCCCCGATCACTCGGCTGACGCCGTAATCGAGGTCGACACAGGGTGCGAACGACAAGTCGACGCCGACCGCGCGCAGTTCCGAGGCCATCAGCCAGCCGAGTTCGCGCGCGAGCGCGAGTCCGTCCGCACGCCCGGCATTCCATCGGCGCCCGATCTCGCGCACGGGCGGCAGGCGCGTGAACCCCGAGTGGAAGCGCTGCACGCGCCCGCCCTCCTGGTCCACGGCGACAAGGAGCGCGGGATTCCGGATCGCGTGAATCTCCGCGACCAGCCGACGGAGCTGCTCCGGGCTCTCGAAATTGCGCGTGAACAGGATCACGCTGCCGACCAGCGGATGCCCGAGGAACTCGCGTTCTTCCGGTTCGAGCGCGATACCCGCGACATCCACCATGACCGGGCCGAGGCTCATGGCGCGGCACCGCCCGCGAGCACGCGCTCCCGAAGGATGGGCGGCCAGCTGCCGAACGGTTCGCTGGCCAGCCGGAAGTTGGCGTAACGCGAGTCGTCCGTGACCTCGGTCCCGAGCCAGTCGGGTCGCGGAAACACTTCATCTGGATCAACGAGCTCGATCTCCGCGATGACGAGGCCACGATTGGCGCCGCTGAACTCGTCCACCTCGAAGCGATGACCGCCGATCGGCACTTCAAAACGCGTCTTCTCGATCAACGGCCCGTCCGCATGATCCGCGAGCAGTCGCTGGGCGTCGGCGATGGGGATCTCGTACTCGAACTCGTCGCGCACGCGCCCGGGCGTCATGGACTTGACCGACAGCCAGGCCTGCCCCTCGGCGGCGCGGACGCGGACGGAACTGCGCGCCGTGTTCGCGATATAGCCCTGCCGCAGCTGCCGCGACGATGTCGCCAGGCCCCGCCAGCGGCCGTCGCGCACGAGGAACTTGCGCTCGATCTCCTGCGTCATGCGGGTTCGAACTGGGCGATGGACTCGACGTGCGAGGTGTGCGGAAACATGTCCATGATGCCGGCGGCGGCCAGGCGATAGCCGTGAACGCCCGTCAGTATGCCCGCGTCGCGCGCCAGCGTCCCGGCATGGCAGGAAACGTAGACGATGCGCCGCGGCCGGCCGGCGGCGACGACATCGAGCACTTCCCGCGCACCCGCCCGCGGCGGGTCGAGCAGCACCAGGTCGTAGCGCTGCCGCGCCCAGGCACTCTGCGAGACGTCGGCCGTGAGATTGGCGGCATGGAACCGGGCATTCGAGATGCCGTTCCGCCGCGCGTTCTCCGCCGCGCGCAGCACGAGCGGCGCATCGCCCTCGACGCCGGTGACCTCGGTCACCCTCTGCGCGAGCGGCAGGCTGAAATTCCCAAGTCCGCAGAAGAGGTCCAGCGCGCGGTCGCCGGGACGGGGTTCGAGGAGCTCGAGCGCGCGCGCGATCATCGTGCGGTTCAGCTCGCCGTTGACCTGCACGAAGTCGGTCGGCGCGAAGGCGATGCCGACGTCGAGCCCGGGGATCGCGTAGCTCAAGGTCGTCGCGGGCGGCAGGAGCGGCACGACCGTGTCGAGGCCGCCGCTCTGCAGGTAGAGCTCGACCGATTCGCGGGCCGCGAACGCCGCCAGACGTTCGCGGTCCGCCACGGACGGCGGATCGAGCACGCGGAGCACCAGCGCCGTCGCGTTGTCCGCGACCGCGACCTCGATCTGCGCGACGCGGCGCCGGATGTCGAGCGCTCCGATCAGTTCCGCGAGCCGCCCGACCATCGCGCCGACCGGCGCCGCGAGGATCTCGCACTGACCAAGGTCCGCGAGCAGCGGGCTGCCGCGCTCACGGAAGCCGACCAGCGCGCGTCCCTTGCGGTCCACGAACTTGGCGCCGAGCCGCGCGCGCCGCCGGTAGGCCCAGGCCGGGCCCGCGAGCGGGGCCAGCCAGCGGGCTGGAGTCACGCCGCCGATCCGCTCGAGCTCGTCCGCGACGATCCGGGCCTTGGCCGCGAGCTGCCCCTCGTGCGAGAGGTGCTGCAGCGAACAGCCACCGCAGGTGCCGAAGTGCGGGCAGCGCGGCGTCACGCGATCCGCCGACGCAGTGATCACCTCGATGACTTCCGCCTCGTCGTGTCGGCGCTGGCGACGCGTGCGGCGGATCCGGACACGTTCGCCGGGCAAGGCGCCCGCGACGAACACCGTTTTGCCGTCGATGCGAGCGACGCCCCGGCCATCGTGGTCGAGCGAGGCGATGTCCGCGACCTCGCCCGCCTCCGGCAGACTCAAGCCGGCGTCCAGGCCGCGGAAAATCGCAGCCAGTGCGCTTCCTTGCGCTCCGCGAGCCACGCGCGCACCCGTGCGAGTTCCGACGCGTAATCCGGTTCCGACAGCATTCCGCGGATCAGCTCGAAGCGCAGGTAGACCAGGTAGGTGTTGAGCACGTCGGTTTCGCAGTAGTCGCGGATCTCGGCGATGCGTCCGTCGCGGAATGCCGGCCAGACCTGGTCGCCGGCCATACCGAGCTTGCCCGGCAGGCCCAGCAGGAGTGCCACGTGCTCGAGGCTCGCCCGGCCGCGTCCCTGATACGCCGACAGCACGTCCATCAGGTCGAGGTGCCGCTGGTGATAGCGGTTGAGGTAATTGTTCCACTTGAAGTCACGATCGAGCTCGCCGGTGTCCCAGTAGCTGGGAGCCGCAACGCCGTGACGCAGCATCCGGTAGTGCAGGACCGGCAGGTCAAAACCGGATCCATTCCAGGTCACGAGGGTGGGGCGGTATTTCTCGAGTCCGCCGAAAAACCGCAGCAGCAGGTCGTCCTCGCTGCTGTCGGAATTGCCGACGCTCCAGAGCTGGAACTGGTCGCCGTGACGGAGCAGCGCGGAGATCGCGACGACCCGGTGCTGCTCGAGCGCCAGGAATCCGGAGCCCGTCTCCTCCGTGCGCTTTGCGAACATCGCCTCTGCGACTGCGCCGTCATCGGCGTCCGGGATATCGAGCAGGCGCCGGCCGAGCTCGACATCCGGGACGGTCTCGATGTCGAACACCAGGCAGTCGAGCGGCCGGCTCATGACTTCTTCATCAGGACGGCGACCGCCACGACGAGCCCGGCCTCGTCGGTCAGGCTGACGTGGCCCTCGCCGGCGCCGAGGCTGTCGGCGACCGCGCGTCCCCGCGCCGAGAAGCGAACCTCCGGCCGGCCCCAGGCGTTCTGCATGAATCCCACGTCGCGGATCCAGACGCCGTGGCCGAATCCGGTGCCGAGCGCCTTCACGATCGCCTCCTTCGCGGCGAATCGCATCGCGAGGAACCGCGCCGGGCGCCGATGACCCTCAAACGCCGCGCGCTCCTCCGGCAACAGCAGGCGCTCGACGAAGTGCGCGCCGAAGCGTTCGTACACGGCCGCCACCCGCTCGATGCGGACCACGTCGGTGCCGATGCCGAAGATCATGCGCCGCGCGCCGCGCGCATCAGGCGCTTCATCTCGCTGACCGCCGGGCCCATGCCGCCCATCACGGCGCGCGCCACGATCGCATGCCCGATATTGAGTTCCTGCAATTCCCGCAGCGCCGCGACCGGCTGCACGTTGTGGTAATCGAGGCCGTGGCCGGCATGTGCGATGAGTCCCGCTCCGACGGCGCGGCGCGCAGCGGATGCGAGGCGCACCAGTTCGCGCGCGCGATCCGGCCCCGCCGCCTCCGCATAGGCCCCGGTATGGAATTCGACGACCGCGGCGCCCGCCTGCGCCGACGCGTCGACCTGTTCCGGATCCGGATCGATGAACAGAGCCACGCGGATGCCGGAGGCCGAGAGCCGCCGGCAGGCATCCGCAATCACGGTCGCCTGCGCCGTGACGTCGAGCCCGCCCTCGGTCGTGAGCTCGCTGCGCTTCTCCGGGACGAGGCAGACATCCTGCGGGAGCACCGACAGTGCGATCCCGATCATCTCGGGGGTCACCGCGATCTCGAGGTTCATGCGCGTCTGCAGCGCGCCGCGCATCGCCGCGACGTCGCGGTCCTGGATGTGGCGGCGGTCCTCGCGCAGGTGCAGCGTGATTCCGTCCGCCCCCCACTGCTCCGCGACGAGCGCCGCCAGCAGCGGGTCGGGCGAGCGGCCGCCGCGCGCCTGGCGAAGGGTCGCGACGTGATCGATGTTGACGCCGAGCAACAGGGTCGATGCACTCATCCATCCCGCTCCTGGCGCCTGAGCGCCATCATCACCTCGCGCGTCGCGAGACTCCTGCCTTCGAGGCAGTGCGCGATCGCAGCGCCGAAAATGCGCCGCGCGACCGACTGCGCCGCAGCGTCGCCGAAGTCGCTCCCGGCCGACGCGATCACGTCCCGCCCGAGGAAGGCGTCCGCGCCGCCGGCTGCCTCGCGCACCGCGAACACGCCGCGGCCAGCCTCGAAATGATAGTACTGATCCGGCTCGATCGGCCGGCCGCTGCCGGCGTCGTGCATCAGGTCGACGCCGTAGCCGAGTTCATCGAGCAACTGGCGCTCGAAGGTCCTGAGCGCCCCGTGCCCGGCAGCGGAGCGGAGCGCCGCCAGCACGTCGGCATAGGCATCGAACAGGCGCTCGTGCCGGTCCTCCTTCGGCAACAGCTTGAGCAGCAGTTCGTTGACGTAGAACGCCGACAGGAGCTGCGCGGGCGGCATCGTCGCGACCGCGCCGCCCAGCTCCGCTCCGGACAGCGTGCCGCCGTCGCCGCGGCCGACCCAGGACACCAGCAGCGGCTGGAACGGCTGCAACACGCTGCGCCAGGGCGATTTCGGGCGCCTTGAGCCGTGCGCGAAAAGCGTGATGCGCCCCTGTCGCCGGGTCAGGAGGTCGAGGATGCGGCTCGAGTCGCTCCACGGCCGGTGATGGAGCAGCCAGGCGGGCTCCAGTTCAGCGCGCCGCTCGCCGCTCATGTGGGCTCGTGGCCGAGCCGGTTCAGCATCCGCTCGTCGTCGGTCCAGCCTTCCCGCACGCGGACCCAGGTCTCGAGGTGGACGCGCCGGCCGAGCACCTGGTTGAGCGCAAAGCGCGCGGCGCGCCCGATCGCCTTCAGGCGGGCGCCGCCCGTCCCGATCACGATCTTGCGCTGCCCGACGCGTTCCACCCAGATCACGGCATCGATCTCGGTGCGCCCATCTGCCAGGTCCTCGAACCGCTCGATCTCGACCGCAAGGCCATAGGGCAGTTCGTCGGACAGGCCGATCATCAGCTGTTCGCGCACGACTTCCGCGGCGAGGAAGCGCTCGCTCTGAACCGCCACCTGCTCCGCCGGGAATGCCGGCGGGGCTTCCGGCAGCAGCGCCACCAGCTCGGCGAGCAGACGGTCGAGGTTATCGCCGCGCGTCGCGGCGATCGGCACAATGGCCCTGAATTCGTGCCGTGCGGCGACATCCGCCAGGAGCGGCAACAGCCGGTCGCGCGGCTTCACCCGGTCGATCTTGTTGACCGCCGCCACGATCGGCTGCCCGCTCGCCTTCAGGTCTTCGAGCACGCTGGCGTCTTCCGCCGTGAACTGCGGCGCCTGGATGACGAACACGGCCGCGTCGGCCCCGGCGACGCCCGCCGCCGCCTCGCGATTCATCGCATGGGTCAGGCGGCTGCCGGCGGCCCGGCCCGCGCCGGGCGTGTCCTCGAGGATGATCTGGAATTCCGGGCGCGTGACGATGCCCCTGATGCGGTTTCGCGTCGTCTGCGCCTTGTGCGTCACGATGCTGAGCTTCTGGCCGACGAGCGCGTTCAGCAGCGTCGACTTCCCGACGTTCGGCCGCCCCGCCAGCACCACGGTGCCGCAGCGATGTACCGGCGTACCGGTCACCGGCATCGGCCGAGCGCGGGGTTGTCCAGGAGCTTCTGGGCCGCCTCCTGCTCTGCGCGCCGGCGGCTGCTGCCGTCGGCCTCGGCGCTGGCCGAGAGTTCGTGCACGTCGCAGCGCACGCGAAAGCGCTGGTCGTGCGGCTCGCCACTCACCTCGAGCACGGTATAGGCAGGGAGCTGGAAGCCTCGACCCTGGAGGCATTCCTGCAGGCGCGTCTTGGGGTCCTTGAGCTCGGCCGCCGCGGGCAGCGCCCGCATGGGCTCGCCCAGCAGGCGTTCCACGACTTCACGGGCCGCCGTGGGGCCGCGGTCCAGGTAGATCGCGCCGATGATCGCCTCCAGCGCGTCCGCGAGGATCGTCGCGCGGCGCTGGCCGCCGGACTTCAGTTCGCCGTCGCCGAGGCGCAGGTGTTCACCGAGCCCTAGCCCCGCGGCGAGTTCGGCGAGCGAATCGCCGCTCACCAGGCTTGCGCGATAGCGCGACAGCTCGCCCTCGCTCGCGCCGGGATGGCGCCGGTAGAGCATCTCGGCGACCAGGAAGGAAAGGACCGCGTCCCCGAGGTACTCGAGGCGCTCGTTATTGTCTTGACCGTGACTGCGGTGGGTCAGCGCCCGCGTCAGGAGCGCGTCGTCCGTCAGCCTGGAGCCCAGGCGTTCCTGAAGCCAGCGACCCGCGGGGTCCACGAGCGGCCCGCGGCGCCCGTCAGCGCGCCGCGACCTCGACGGTCTTGTCGAACTCGACCAGGAACGACACGTTCGCGACCAGTGGCACGGTGTCGTCATAGGTCGCGCGCACCTTGAAGACGCCGCCATCGCGTTTGATGTCGATGTCGTTCGACGTGATGATTTCCACCATCTCGATGTCGAAGTGGCGCTCAATCGCCTTGCGAAGCATGAATTCGGTGGTTCCCGGGTTGTTCTCGTGCTCGTCGCGGACCTTCTCGAGCGTCGATGCGATACGCACGTACTCCAGGTACTTCGGCGTCAGCCGGATGGCCGCGTAGACCCAGGCGCCCACCACGATGACGAGCACGATGATGCCCAGGAACGTCATGCCACGCTGTCGGTTCTGCATACGCAAACTCTCCCTATCGAATCCCGGTTCCCATGCGGTCCCAGAGCAGGATCGAGCCCGGCTCCGGATTGAATGCGAGCCAGATCGCCTCGGCCTTGCCGATCACGTTGTCTTCGGGCACGAAACCCACCTCGGGGAAGCGGCTGTCACGGCTGTTGTTGCGATTGTCGCCCATCATGAAGAAGTGCCCCGCCGGAACCTGCCATTCGCCTTCCATGCTCGGCCGCGCCGGGTCCAGCATGACGCCGTGCGTCGCCTCACCGAGGTGCTCTTCGCCTACGTGCGAGAACGGATACTGCTCGTTTTTGGGGCCGGAATACAACTCGCCCGCCTCGATTTGAGACGCCTTACCGTTCACCCAGACCTGCGATCCGGCGACCCGGATCCTGTCGCCCGGCAGGCCGACGAGGCGCTTGATGAACACGACCGACGGGTCGGAGGGCTTGCGGAATACGATGACGTCGCCGCGCTCGGGGCGACCGATTTCGAGGATGCGCCAGTTCAGCACCGGAAGGCGGAGCCCGTAGCGCCACTTGTTGACGAAGATGAAGTCGCCCTGGACCAGCGTCGGCATCATCGAATCGGACGGAATGCGGAACGGCTCGTACAGGAACGAGCGCAGCACCAGCACGACCAGGATCACCGGGAAGAACGAACGCGCGTAGTCGACGAGCACCGGCTCCTTGGTGACGCCGGCGGCGGCGCGCCGCGGCGCAAACAGCCACCGATCCGCGGCCCAGACGAGCCCGGTGACGAACGCGAGCAGCACCAGGAAGAATGCAAAGTCAAAAACCATCAGCGCCCTCCGCCAGTCACTTGTTGCCGATCCTGAGCACCGCGAGGAACGCTTCCTGCGGTATCTCCACCGTGCCGAACTGTTTCATGCGCTTCTTCCCCGCTTTCTGCTTGTCGAGGAGCTTGCGCTTGCGCGACACGTCGCCGCCTTAGCACTTCGCTAGCACGTTCTTCCTCTGTGCATTCACGGGCGCGCGCGCGACGACCTGCCCGCCGATCGCCGCCTGGATCGCCACTTCGAACATCTGGCGCGGGATCAGTTCCTGCATCTTGTCCACCAGTTCGCGGCCGCGGTGATACGCGCTCTCGCGATGGACGATCATCGACAGCGCATCGACGCGGTCGCCGTTGATCAGCACGTCGAGCCGGGACAGCGGCGCAGCCTGGAAATGGCTGAACTCGTAGTCGAACGACGCATACCCGCGGCTCACGGACTTCAGCCGGTCGAAGAAATCGAGCACGACTTCCGCCAGCGGCAGCTGGTACTGCAGTGACATCTGCGTGCCGAGCTGCTGCATCTTCTTCTGAACGCCGCGCTTCTCCTGGCACAGGCCAAGCACCCCGCCAACGTGCTCGGGCGGCACCAGGATATTGGCGGTGATGATCGGCTCGCGCAGTTCGCGGTAGCTTGGCGGCAGCTTCGAGGGATTGTCGACCAGGCTGACCTCCCCGTCATTGGCGAGGACTTCGTAGATCACGGTCGGCGCGCTGGTCACGAGCGACAGCCCGTATTCGCGCTCGAGCCGCTCCTGCACGATGTCCATGTGCAGCAGGCCGAGGAACCCGCAGCGGAAGCCGAAGCCGAGCGCAGTCGACACCTCCGGTTCGTAGTGCAGCGCCGAATCGTTCAGCTTGAGTTTCTGCAGCGCGTCGCGAAACGCCTCGTACTGGTCCGACTGCAGCGGGAACAGGCCCGCGAAGACGCGCGGCTGCACCATCTTGAAGCCCGGCAGCGGCGTCTCGCAGGGACGGGATTCACTCGTGATCGTGTCGCCGACCGGCGCGCCGTCGATGTCCTTGATGCCGGCGGTCATCCAGCCAACTTCGCCGGTCGACAGCGACTCGGTCGCAATGCGCTTCGGCGTGAAGCGCCCGACTTCGTCCACCTGCCAGCTGCGGCCCGTCGACATCACGCGGATCTTGTCGTTCGGGCGCAGCACGCCATTCACGACGCGCACCAGCGAGACGACGCCGACATAGTTGTCGAACCAGGAATCGACAATCAGCGCCTGCAGCGGCGCGGCGGTGTCACCGCGCGGCGGCGGGATGCGCCGCACCAGCTCCTCGAGCAGCTGCGGCACGTTCTCGCCGGTCTTGGCGCTGACGCGCACGGCGTCGGTCGCCTCGATGCCGATGATGTTCTCGATCTCCTCGATCACGCGCTCGGGATCGGCGGATGACAGGTCGATCTTGTTGATGACCGGCACGACCTCGAGGCCCTGCTCGAGCGCCGTGTAGCAGTTCGCGACGCTCTGTGCCTCGACGCCCTGTGCGGCGTCAACGACCAGCAGCGCACCCTCGCAGGCGGCGAGCGAGCGCGAGACCTCGTAGGAGAAGTCGACGTGGCCGGGAGTGTCGATCAAGTTGAGCTCGTAGTCGCGGCCGTCTCGCGCCTTGTACTTGAGCGCGGCCGTCTGCGCCTTGATCGTGATCCCTCGCTCGCGCTCGAGGTCCATCGAGTCGAGC
>JANNHT010000018.1:0-3334 GCA_031404555.1 Gammaproteobacteria bacterium | reverse complement strand
ACGGCGCCGCGGGCACCTGGATCACGCGCGAAATGCATCGCGCTTATGTCGTGCTGCACGAGCGCGGACTCGCGCACTCCTTCGAGACCTGGCACGGGGACCGGCTGGTCGGCGGCCTGTATGGCGTCGCGCTCGGGCGGGTGTTCTTCGGTGAATCCATGTTCACGCGCGAGACCGATGCGTCCAAGGTCGCGCTCGCACGGCTCGTGCGGGAGTGCCTGCATCAGGACGTGCCGCTGATCGACTGCCAGATGCCGAGCCCGCATCTGGCGAGCCTCGGCAGCCACAACCTGCCGCGGCGGCAATTCGAATCCGAACTCGCGACGCTGGTCGCTGCGGATGACCGCTTGTGGCGGGAATCCGACATTTAATTGCATGCGCACACCGCCTGCGGCACAATCCGCGCGGTTTCCGCTACAGCACCGGGGATGAATGCCGAAAGAAGAGGCAATTCCGATGGAGGGCGAGGTCGTCGAGACACTGCCCAACACGACCTTTCGCGTGAAGCTCAAGAACGACCACATCGTGACGGCCCACATCTCTGGCAAGATGCGCAAGCACTACATCCGGATCCTGACCGGCGACAATGTCACCGTCGAGCTGACGCCCTACGACCTTTCGAAGGGCCGCATCATCTACCGCGCGCGGTAATGTTCAAAGGGGACGCATCCCTTTAGCCTCGCCTGCGGTTGATCTCACAACCTGTTGTTCGGCTAAAGGGATGCGTCCCCTCTTCTAGTCCTGCGCCAGCAATTCCGGTGAATTCGCCGGCCGGTACTCAAGCGCCAGCGAGTCTCCCGCCGGGGCCAGGGTCACCTGCACGCTGCCCCCGCCTGCGAGCTTCCCGAACAGCAGTTCCTCTGCGAGCGGACGCTTGACGAACTCCTGCAGCACCCGCGCCATCGGCCTCGCGCCCATCTTCGGGTCGTAGCCGCGCGTCGCAATGAACCGCCGTGCGGCATCATCGACGCTGAGCGCGACCGACTTCTGTTCGAGCTGCGCCTCGACCTCGAGGATCAGCTTGTCCACGACCCGGGCGATCGTCACCTCGTCGAGCGGCGCGAACTGGATGATTGCGTCAAGGCGGTTCCTGAACTCCGGCGCGAAGATGCGCTTGACCGCCTCCATGCCGTCCAGCGCGTGGTCCTGATGCGTGAAACCGATGCTGGCGCGGCTCATCTCCGACGCGCCTGCATTGGTCGTCATGATGATGATCACGTGGCGGAAATCCGCCTTGCGCCCGTTGTTGTCGGTCAGCGTGCCGTGATCCATGACCTGCAGCAGCAGGTTGAACACGTCCGGGTGCGCCTTCTCGATCTCGTCGAGCAGCAGCACGCAATGCGGCTGCTTCGCGATCGCCTCGGTCAGGAGCCTGCCCTGATCGAAGCCGACATAGCCGGGCGGCGCGCCGATCAGCCTCGAAACCGTGTGCCGCTCCATGTACTCCGACATGTCGAAGCGCAGGAACTCGACGCCGAGTGCGAGCGCGAGCTGGCGCGTGACTTCGGTCTTGCCAACGCCGGTCGGGCCGGCGAACAGGAAACTGCCGACGGGCCTGCGGTCGTTGCCGAGTCCGGCCCGCGACATCTTGATCGCGGCGGCGAGCGCGTCGATCGCCGTGTCCTGCCCGTAGATGACGAGCTTGAGGTTGCGCTGCAGGTTCTGCAGCACCTCCCGGTCCGAGGTCGAGACGTTCTTCGGCGGGATGCGCGCGATGCGCGCGACCACGGCTTCGACGTGGGCGACGGTGACGGTGGATTCGCGTTCGGCCGCGGGCTTGAGGCGGAGCGATGCGCCCGCCTCGTCCACGACGTCGATCGCCTTGTCGGGCAGGTGGCGGTCATTGATGTGCCGTTCCGCGAGCTCCGCTGCCGCCACCAGCGCGTCATCGGCATAGGCGACGCCGTGATGCTCCTCGAAGCGGGTCTTGAGGCCGCGCAGGATGTCGATGGTCTCGGCTACCGAAGGCTCGACCACATCGATCTTCTGGAAGCGCCGCGCGAGCGCGTGGTCCTTCTCGAAGATGCCGCGGTATTCCTGGTAGGTCGTCGAGCCAATGCAGCGCAATTCGCCGCTTGCGAGCACCGGTTTGATCAGGTTGGAGGCGTCCATGACCCCGCCCGAGGCCGCGCCCGCCCCGATCACCGTGTGGATCTCGTCGATGAACAGGACCGCGCCGGGCAGCTTCTTCAGCTCGCCGATGACGCCCTTGAGGCGCTTCTCGAAATCGCCGCGGTACTTGGTCCCGGCGATCAACGCGCCCATGTCAAGCGCGAATATCGTGCAGTCAGCCAGGACCTCCGGAACCTTGCGCTCGACCACGAGCCGCGCGAGGCCCTCCGCGATCGCGGTCTTGCCGACGCCGGCTTCGCCGACGTAGAGCGGGTTGTTCTTGCGGCGGCGGCAGAGGATCTCGATCGTGCGCTGCACCTCAAGCTGGCGCCCGATCAGCGGGTCCACGCGCCCGGCCACGGCCTGCGCGTTCAGGTTGATCGTGTACTTCTCGAGCGCCGAACCTCCGCCGTCCTCGCCACCCTCGCGCTCGCCGCCCGCACCTTCCTCGCGCGGCGCTTCGCGCGTTTCCGTGCCGGTCGGCAGGCCGTGGGAGATGAAATTGACGACGTCGAGCCGCGTGACGTCCTGCAGGGACAGCAGGTACGAGGCATGGGACTGCTTCTCGCTGAAGATCGCGACCAGCACGTTCGCGACCGTCACTTCCTTCCGGCCGCTCGACTGCACGTTGAACACGGCGCGCTGCAGCACGCGCTGGAAGCCGAGCGTCGGCTGCACTTCACGATCGTCGTCGGCGGCCAGCGCCGGCGTTGTCTCGTCGGTGAATTTCTGGAGGTCGCCCTGGAGTTTCGCGAGGTCCGCGCCGCAGGCCTTCAGGATCTCGCGCACGCGCGGGGCGTCCAGGATCGCGAGCAGCAGGTGCTCGACCGTCATGTACTCGTGGCGCGCCTCGCGCGCCTTCAGGAAAGCCTAGTTCAGGCAGTACTCGAGTTCACTGGACAGCAATCAGGTTTCCTCCATCGTGCACAGCAACGGATGCTGGTGCTGGCGGGAATAGGTCATGACCTGCGCTACTTTGGTCTCCGCGATCTCGTACGTAAACACCCCACAGACACCCTTGCCCTGCGTGTGTACCGCCAGCATGACGCGTGTTGCCCTCGTCCGGTCGAGCCCGAATATGCGCTCCAGCACGTCGACCACGAACTCCATCGGCGTGTAGTCGTCGTTCAGCATCAGCACCTTGTACATCGAGGGCTTCTTGGTCCGCGACCGCGTTAGCGTCAGCGCACCGGTGCGGCCGTCGCCATCGCCGTCATCGCCG
>JANNHT010000017.1:0-11148 GCA_031404555.1 Gammaproteobacteria bacterium | reverse complement strand
CCCGCCCGAGCGCGACGCCATACAGGCCGCCGACCAGCCGGTCCCCGTGCCAGGTCTCGAAGGAGTGCGCGAGTCCGCGCTCGTGCAGCACGACATAAGCGCGATGCATTTCGCGCGTGATCCAGGTGCCCGCGGCGCCGTGGCGCGGTGCGGCGCAGGCCTCGATGACCGACTCGAAGGCCGTGTCGATCCGCGTCTCGTAGCCGCGCTTGCGCATCGAACGCGCGAGGCTCCGTGAGACCCGGAACTCCGCGGGGCGCAGCACGGCCCGCGGATCGGGGGCCCACCACAGGATCGGCTGCTCTGCGGAGAACCACGGAAACACGCCGTGGCGGTAGGCGTGGATCAGCCATTCGGGGGTGAGGGCGCCGCCGACGGCGAGCAGGCCGTTCGGCTCGTGCAGGGCGCGGGTGGTCGGCGGCAGCGCCGCGGGCGGGTCAGTCTTCTGCAGCCAGGCAATCCCGGACATCGTCGGAGAGCCTAGCGGGGATGAGCTCCTGCCGGAAGGGCAGGTGTCCCAGGGCGCGACGCAGCCACTCGCGGCGAACGCCGCGCTCGCGCGCGAGCCAGGGCCCGATCGCCGCCGCAAATCCCGGATCGACGATGTCGTGCATCGACCACACCGGCGCCGGCCAGAAACCGCGCAGCAGCTTGTGCTCGCCCTGGGTGCCGGGCTCGAATCGGCTGAGCCGCTCGCGGATGCAGTACTCGATCCCGCGGTAGTAGCACAGTTCGAAGTGCAGGCTGTGGTAGTCGCCGGCCGCGCCCCAGTAGCGGCCGTAGAGCGTGTCGCGGTTGCGAAAGGACACGGCACAGGCGATCACCTCGCCGTGGCGCGAGGCGAGCTCGACCACCATGGATTCCGGCAGCGCCCGCGCGAGTCGCGTCAGGCAATCACGGTTGAGGTAGGGCGCATTGCCGTAGCGGGCAAAGGTCTCGGCGTGCAGGCGGAAGACGGTCTCCAGCAGCGCCTCGTCGAGATCCGCGCCGTGCAGGGTGCGGCACTCGATGCCGGCTTCGCCGATGCGCCGGCGCTCGCGCCGGACCTTCTTGCGTTTCTCGGCGGTGAAGTCACCGAGGAAATCCTCGAACGACCCGTAGCCGGCGTTTTGCCAGTGAAACTGGCAGTCAAGCCGCGTCATCCAGCCGGCGGCTCCGAGCGCCGCCCGATCGCGCTGGTCCGGAAAAAGCGAGTGGACCGACGAGATCCCGAGTTCGCGCGCCAGCATTCGCGCACCGCTTTCGAGCGCGCTCTGCGTCCCCTCATCGCCGGCGAGGAGGCGGGCGCCGGTCGCCGGCGTGAACGGCACGGCGTTCACGAGCCGCGGATAGTAGGCGAGGCCGGCGCGCTGCCAGGCCTCTGCCCAGGCGAAATCGAAGACGAACTCACCCCAGGAATGCGGCTTCAGGTAGAGCGGCATCGCGCCGGTGAGCCTTCCTGACGCGTCTTCCGCGAGCAGGTGGTGCGCGTCCCAGCCGGTGTCCACCGTGGCGCAGCCGCTCGCTTCAAGTGCCAGCAGGAACTCGTGCCGAAGAAAGGGCGCCGCATCCGGAACGAGCGCATTCCACGCGCCCGCGTCGATGTCGACGAGCGAGCGGGCGATGCGGAGCTTCACGGCATTCAGTGGGCGGCTGCGCGCTCGAGGTAACGGTCGGCGTCGAGCGCGGCCATGCAGCCCGTGCCGGCGGAAGTAACGGCCTGCCGATAGACGTGGTCGGCGACGTCACCCGCGGCGAAGACGCCGGGCACGCTGGTCGCGGTGGCGTCGCCCGCGATGCCGGCCTTTACGATGATGTAGCCGTTCTTCATCTCAAGCTGGCCCTGGAAGAGTTCCGTGTTCGGCGTGTGCCCGATGGCGACGAAGAGCCCGGTCACGTCGAGATCCCGGCTGGACTTGCCGTCGGTCGAGCGGAGCCGCACGCCGTTCACGCCCTGTTCGGTGCCCAGCACCTCGGCGACTTCGTGATTCCAGACCAACGTGACCTTGCCCGACGCGGCCAGCACCTTCAACCGGTCCTGGAGGATCGCCTCGGCCCGGAGCCGGTCGCGCCGGTGAACGAGCGTCACGTGCGAGGCGATGTTGGTCAGGTAGATCGCTTCCTCGACTGCCGTGTTGCCGCCGCCGACGACGGCTACCCGCTGGTCGCGGTAGAAGAAGCCATCACAGGTCGCGCAGGCCGAGACGCCGCGGCCGCGGAATGCCGTCTCCGATTCGAGGCCGAGATAACGCGCGGACGCGCCGGTCGCGATGATGAGTGTGTCGCAGGTGTAGCTGGCGTTTTCGCCGGTGAGCAGGAAGGGGCGCTTGCCGAGCTCCACCCGCGTGACCTGGTCCTGTTCGATCTCGACGCCGAAGCGCTCTGCGTGGCGGCGCATGCGATCCATCAGGTCGGGTCCGAGCAAACCCTCGACGTCGCCGGGCCAGTTGTCGACCTCAGTCGTGGTCATCAGCTGGCCGCCGGGCTGGAGCCCTGCGAGCAGCAACGGCTTGCGGTTCGCGCGTGCGGCGTAGACAGCGGCGGAATATCCCGCGGGCCCGGATCCGAGAATGATGAGCCGCGAGTGCCGTGGGGTCGTCATGTATGGTGAACTCCGCTTCGCACCGCGCTGTCCTTCCTTCGCCGCGTCGAATAGCCGCGCATCCTAGGGGAGCGCACCCGGCCGCGATAGTCCTTCGGTGATGCCTGATTCGGGGGTTGTCGCCATCGTGGATGGGTGCTTGCGGCCTGAATTGCAACACTCTTATAATCAATTGGTTATAGACGCTTCCTGACGGGGTTTCTGACACCTTGGCCAAGCCGTCGAACGGTGCGAATGCCGACAAGCTCGATCCGGTCTTCGCGCGAGCCCTGCGCGGAGCGGCGTTCTGCCTGCTCGGCGCACTCGCGCTCGTGCTGCTGATCGCGCTCTCGAGCTACGACGCCTATGACCGGAGCTTCGTGTTCACGGGCGAGCCCGGGCAGGTCGGCAACCTGATCGGTCCCTTCGGTGCGCAGATCGCGGGACTGCTCCTGATGCTGTTCGGCTGGCCGGCTTACCTGTTTCCGTTCGTGATCGCCTTCGGCGCCTGGGTCGGGCTCAGGCGCCCACCCGGCGAACCAGGGCACGGGCGAACGACGATTGCGTTGCGCACCGTCGGTATCGTGATCGTCCTCACGACGAGTTGCGGGCTCGCGACGCTCCATTTTGACGCGGGCAGCCTGCCGGGCGAGGCGAGCGCGGGCGGCATCCTCGGCAACCTCGTCGGCTACGGGCTGGAGGGCGTGCTCGCGCTCCTCGGCGCCACGCTCGTGATGCTCGCCCTGTGGTTCGCCGGCGTGCAGCTCTTCACCGGCGTCTCCTGGGCGCGCGTGATGGATTTCCTCGGCCACTGGGTGCTCCGCGGAGCCTCGTGGATCAGCGGCCGGCTCGCGCGATCACGGGACCAGGCGGTCGGGCGCGAATCACGGCTCGCGCGCGAGACCGTGGTGCGCGAGGTCCAGAAGAAAGCGGCATCCCGCACGCCGCCCCGGATCGAGACGGCGGCGCCCTCGGTGCCGGAATCGAGCGTCCGCGTCGAGAAGGAACGCCAGGTCCAGCTGTTCGCGAAGCCCGCGGCGCGCGACCTGCCGGAACTCAAGCTGCTGGACGATCCGCCGGCGCGCGAGAAGACCTACTCGCCCGAGGCGCTGGATGCGATCTCGCGCCTGGTCGAGATCAAGTTGAAGGACTTCGGCATCGACGTCGAAGTCGTCGCGGTGCTGCCGGGTCCCGTGATCACGCGCTTCGAGCTGAAGCCGGCGCCGGGCATCAAGGTCAGCCAGATCAGCGCGCTCGCCAAGGACCTCGCCCGCGCCCTGTCCGCGATCAGCGTGCGGGTCGTCGAGGTGATCCCCGGCAAGTCGGTCGTCGGACTGGAAATCCCGAACGAATCGCGCGAGCTCGTGACGCTCGGCGAGATCGTCCGCTCACGCGCCTACGACGAGCTGGCATCGCCGCTCGCGCTCGCACTCGGCAAGGACATCGGCGGCTCGCCGGTGGTCGTCGACCTCGCGAAGATGCCGCACCTGCTGATCGCGGGCACGACCGGTTCCGGCAAGTCGGTCGCGATCAACGCGATGGTGCTGTCGCTGCTCTACAAGAGCACGGCAGAACAGGTTCGCCTGATCATGATCGACCCGAAGATGCTGGAGCTCTCGGTGTACGAGGGCATCCCGCACTTGCTGGCTCCGGTCGTGACCGACATGAAGCAGGCGACCAATGCGCTGCGCTGGTGTGTCGCCGAGATGGAGCGCCGCTATCACCTGATGAAGGAACTGGGCGTGCGCAACCTGGGTGGCTTCAACCGCAAGATCCGCGATGCCCAGCAGTCCGGGCTGACGATTCCGGACCCGCTGATCGCGCGGCTGCTCGCGACCGGCAAGTACAGCGGCGAAGTGCCCGCGCTGCAGCCGTTGCCGTACATCGTGGTCGTGATCGACGAGCTGGCCGACCTGATGATGATCGTCGGCAAGAAAGTCGAGGAGCTGATTGCCCGCCTGGCGCAGAAGGCGCGCGCCTCGGGAATCCACCTGGTCCTCGCGACCCAGCGGCCGTCCGTGGACGTGATCACCGGCCTGATCAAGGCGAATATTCCGTCCCGCATCGCATTCCAGGTGTCAGCCAAGGTCGATTCGCGGACCATCCTCGACCAGAATGGCGCGGAATCCCTGTTGAGCCACGGCGACATGCTGTACCTGCCGTCTGGCACGTCGACGCCGGAGCGCGTGCACGGTGCATTCGTTTCCGACCAGGAAGTGCACCGCATCGTCGCTTCGCTGCAGGGCGGTGCGGCGCCGCTCTACGTCGACGAAGTGCTGACCGGGCCGCAGGGCGCGTTGGCAGGCATGCCGGACGATGCTGCCGAGGGCGGCGGCACCGAAGCGGATGGCGAGCAGGATCCGCTGTACGACGAGGCCGTGCGGATCGTCACCGAATCGCGGCGCGCGTCAGTCTCGGGCGTGCAGCGCCGCCTCAAGATCGGCTACAACCGCGCGGCCCGCCTGGTCGAATCCATGGAAGCAGCCGGTCTCGTCGGCCCGCTGCAGTCGAATGGCAGCCGCGAGGTGCTGGCACCTCCGCCCCCGGAATCCTGATGCGAACGCTCCTGGCCGTATGGCTGCTCGCGGCGATCGCCCCCGCGGCGCAAGCGGATGCCACTGCCGATGCGGCGGCCATCGCCCGCGTCGAACAGGCATTCGGGTCGTTGACGAGCCTGCGCGCCGAGTTCCGGCAGACCGTCACGGATGCGCGCGGCAAGACGATCGAGTCCGCCGAGGGCACCATGGCGCTCGCACGCCCCGGGCGCTTCCGCTGGGACTACCGCGTGCCGGCACAGCTCATCGTCTCCAATGGCATCACCGTCTGGTTTCATGACATCGAGCTCGAGCAGGTGACGATCCGCTCTGCCGCCGAGACGATCGTCGGCACGCCGGCCATGTTGTTGGCGAGCTCCGGAAGCCTGAATGACGAGTTCGAGATCACCGATGGTGGCGCCGAGGGCGAACTGTCCTGGAGCCGCCTGACACCCCGGCAGAAGGGCGGCGATTTCCGCGAGCTGCGCCTGGGCTTTGTGGGACGCGAGCTGAAGCGCATGGCACTGCTCGACCGCCTCGGCCAGACCACGGACATCGAGTTCTCGCGGGTGGAGCGCAATCCGCGCCTGGATGCGGCGCTCTTCGGTTTCACGCCGCCCCCGGGCGTCGACGTCGTCGGCCGCGCTCCGGCCGGCTGAGCTTGTCCGAATCCCAGTTTCGCCGCCTCTGGATCGCGATGATCACGGCGCAGGTTGCCCTGATCATCGTGGGCAGCCTCGCGAGCTTCCAGGTGCCGGGCACGGATGTCGGCGGCGACAAGCTCGGTCACGCAGCGGTCTACGCCGTGCTCACGCTCTCGCTGGCCGGCATCACGGCGCCGGGCCGGCTCTGGCTCGTGCTCGCGGGAGGCTTCCTGCTCGGCGCTTCGCTCGAGGTGGCGCAGGGGCTATGGTCGCCGACCCGGCACGCCGACTGGCGCGACCTCGTGGCGAACGGGGCTGGCATCGCGCTCGCCTGGCTGTGCGTCCGCAATGGCCGCAGCGGCTGGTCGAGCCGGGTCTTGGCCTGGCTTCAGCGGCGCTAGAATCGCGAGGCATGCGTCAGCAAGCCACCCTGCCGATCGATGCGTCACCGGATGCGGGCTACCGGCCGCTCGCCGTGCGCATGCGCCCTCAGACGCTGGCCGAGTTCGTTGGGCAGGAACACCTGCTCGCGCCAGGCAGGCCGCTCCACCGCATCCTCACGGACGGTGTCGCCCACTCGATGGTGCTCTGGGGCCCGCCTGGCAGCGGCAAGACGACGCTCGCGCGGCTCGCGGCCCGGGCCTGCGATTCGGCCTTCCTCTCGCTCTCTGCGGTGAACGCAGGCGTGAAGGACATCCGCGAGGCGGTTCAGCAGGCGCAGGCCGACCGCGCGGCCGGGCGGCCGGCGACCGTGCTCTTTCTCGACGAGGTTCACCGCTTCAACAAGGCACAGCAGGATACTTTCCTGCCATTCGTCGAGGACGGAACGCTGGTTTTCATCGGTGCGACGACCGAAAACCCGTCGTTCGAGCTGAACTCGGCCCTGCTGTCGCGGGCGCGGGTCTACGTCCTGAAAGCCCTGCAGCCAGCCGACCTCGCGCAGCTGATCGAGCGCGCGCTCGCCGATTCGAAGCGCGGGCTCGGTGAATCGGGCATTACGGTGGCGCCTGATGCGCTCGCGTTGCTCGCGGAGGCCGCGGACGGCGATGCCAGGCGTGCGCTCAACCTGCTGGACGCCGCCGCTGACCTGGCGACGGCTGCGGGCAGCCGCTCGATCGCGATCGAGCAGGCGCGCGCCGCGACGGCAGGCGGCCACCGCCGCTTCGACAAGCGCGGCGAACTCTTCTATGACCAGATCTCGGCGCTGCACAAGTCGGTGCGGGACAGCGATCCCGACGCCGCGCTCTACTGGTTGTGCCGGATGCTGGACGGCGGCTGCGACCCGGGTTTCATCGCCCGCCGGCTGACACGCATGGCGAGCGAGGACATCGGCAATGCCGACCCGCGCGCGCTGACGCTCTGCCTCGCCGCCTGGGACAGCTACGAGCGCCTCGGTTCGCCGGAAGGAGAGTTGGCGCTCGCTCAGGCCTGCGTGTTCATGGCGCTCAGCCCGAAGAGCAATGCCGTATATGAGGCCTATGGCGCAGCGATGAAGGATGCCCAGGAACTCGGCACGCTGGACGTGCCGATGCACCTGCGCAATGCCCCGACCCGGCTGATGAGGGAACTCGGCTACGGCGAAGGCTACCGCTATGCGCACGACGACCCGGAAGGCCTGGCGCGCGGTCAGCGCCATTTCCCGGATGCGATCGAGCCGCGCAATTACTATGATCCGGTACCGCGCGGACTTGAACTCAAGCTGCGCGAGACACTTCTGCGGGTGCGCAGCGAGCGTGAAGCAGGCGAAGGCGGGTCCATGAAAGGCAGTGACGACCGTGCTTGATATCCGGCAGCTTCGTACCGATCCGCAGGGCGTCGCCGGCAATCTCGCGCGCCGCGGCTACGCGCTCGACCTCACCAGCTTCAGCGCGCTCGAAGCGAAGCGGAAGGAAGCGCAGGTCGCGGTCGATGCGCTGCGAAACGAACGCAACACGCGCTCCAAGGCGATCGGCCAGGCGAAGGCGCAGGGGAATGACGTCGCGCCGCTGCTCGCGGAGGTGGAGTCGCTCGGCGCGCGCCTCACGGCGGGCGAACAGGGCCTTGCCCAGCTGCAGTCGGATCTCGACCGGCTGCTGCTCGACCTGCCGAACCTGCTGCATGACAGCGTGCCGGCGGGGCGGGATTCCGCAGCCAACGTGGAACTCCGCCGCCACGGCGAGCCGCGCCGGCTCGACTTCGAGGCGGCCGACCACGTCGCGATCGGCGAGGGACTCGGCGGCCTCGACCCGGTGGCCGCGAGCCGGCTGTCCGGCGCGCGCTTCGCGGTGCTGACCGGCCCGGTCGCGGCGCTCCACCGGGCGCTCGCGCAATTCATGCTCGACCTGCACGTGCGCGAACACGGCTACCGCGAAGCCTGGGTGCCGTACCTGGTGTCCCGACAGACGCTGACGGGCACGGGGCAGCTGCCGAAGTTCGAGGACGATCTCTTCAAGCTGCAACGCGATTCCGCGGAGAGTGAGCTCTTCCTGATCCCGACCGCCGAGGTGCCGCTGACCAACCTGGCCGGGGATCGCATCCTCGATGCCGGCGAACTGCCGCTCAAGCTGGTCGCGCACACGCCGTGCTTCCGATCGGAGGCCGGCTCCTACGGCAAGGACACGCGCGGGCTGATCCGCCAGCACCAGTTTGACAAGGTGGAACTCGTGCAGATCGTCCGGCCGGCGGAATCGTATGCGGCGCTCGAGGAGCTGACCGGTCACGCGACCAAGGTGCTTGAGCTCCTCGAATTGCCGTACAGGGTGATGGCGCTCTGCGCCGGTGACGTCGGATTCTCGAGCGCGAAGACCTACGACCTCGAGGTCTGGCTACCGGCCCAGGGCGCGTACCGGGAGATCTCTTCATGCAGCAACTGCGAGGGCTTTCAGGCGCGGCGCATGCAGGCGCGCTGGCGAAACCCCGAGACCGGCAAGCCCGAGCCGGTGCACACGCTGAACGGTTCGGGTGTCGCGGTCGGCCGGGCGCTGGTCGCGGTGCTCGAGAACAACCAGCAGGCCGACGGCTCGGTGACCGTGCCGTCCGTACTCCAGCGCTACCTGGGCGGCGTCGAGCGAATCAAGCCCGCCTGATCAGTCGTCGCTGGCGAAGCCGAGCAGGTGCATCAGGCTCGTAAACAGATTGAAGATGCTGACGTAGAGCGTCACGGTCGCGAGGATGTAGTTCGTCTCGCCGCCGTGGATGATCTCGCCGGTCTGGTAGAGGATCAGGCCGGACATCAGCAGCACGAACATGCCGGACACCGCGAGGGCCAGGATCGGCATCGAGAAGAAGAACGCGGCCAGGCCGAGCGCGAATGCCGTCCACACGCCGACGAACAGGAATCCGCCCATGAACGAGAAGCGGCGGCCGCTGCGGATCGCATAGGCCGACAGCCCGACGAAGGCGGCCGCAGTGATGCCGAAGGCGTTCATGACGACGGAGTGCCCGTTCGGGATCGCCTGCAGGTAGTAACCGATGATCGGTCCGAGCGTGTAGCCCATGAATCCGGTCAGGGCGAACACGAACAGCAGGCCGAGCGCGCTGTTCGCAGTCTTGTGGACGGCGAACAGCAGGCCGAAGTAGCCGATCAGGGTGATCGCCAACCCGGGGTGGGGCAGCCCGAAGGCGAGGGCGATGCCGGCCATCAGCGCGCTGAATGCGAGCGTCGCCGACAGCAGCAGGTAGGTGTTCCGCAGCACCCTGTTGGTCGCGAGCGCGGACTCGCGAACCGTTGACGTGCGCGTGAGGGCGATCGGATTCCGTTCCATGGCGATGGCCTCCGGGGCCTGCTTGAAGCGAGGCCTCATTATAGCGGATCCAGGGGGCGGCCTGATTGCGGGTCCCTTGCGGACACTGTCGGCGCAGCCGACAATTTCAGGGCGCGGCGCACCACCGGAGAGGTGGCAGAGCGGTTGAATGCACCGGTCTTGAAAACCGGCAGCCCTTCACGGGGCTCGTGAGTTCGAATCTCACCCTCTCCGCCATCCCCGCGACCGCGTCAGTTGGGATAGCTCGCGACCTCGAGGGTCCGGTCGCGCCGGGCCTGGACGCTGCGCCTGCCGCCCTCGATCGACGAAACGTACACGTACTTCCGTTCTTCCACCGACCAGGGCATCAGCGTGTCCGGCTCGGTCACGATCCGGTAGCGCACGTCGAACTCGAAGCTGATCGACTTCATCGCCACTTCCATCTCGCGGCGACCAGGTTCCGGCAGTATCCGGCCGATGAACTCGCTGAGCGCTGCCTTCATGGCGTCCGGCTCCGGTTCGATCCTCGCCAGCACCTCGACGCAGGTCGGCTGCCGTCCGGGCGCGCAGGGCAGCCAGCGCGACACCTTGAAGGTCATGGTTTTCTTGAGCGGCTTGTCGGTGAAGCCGGGCAGGGGCTCCTCAAACGTCGCGGAGTACCAGTCCCCGTGGTCGAACTCGCCGTCGATCCAGGCTGCGACAGCAATGTCCCACTGGCCGGCTGCGAGTGTCGTCAGCAGTTCCGCCGTGAGCATGGTGTCGAGCATGCGTTCGACGTCTTCGGGCTTCTGCACTTTGCCCGGCGTCTCGGCGATCAGGCGCTTGAGTTCGCCGAGCATCGACGCGCGGAACTGCTCGACATTGCGCAGTCCCTTGAAGCTGCCATCGCGTGCGACCAGCGTCTCCGGCAGAACAGCCGTCAGGCCCGAGATCAGTCCCTGCAGCTTTTCCACATCGCTGGCGGCGAGCGCTCCCGCGGCCTGCACGGACGGCAGGGCATCGAGCACCGTCGTCAGCACCCAATCCTCGCCTTCGCGACGGGCGTCGACCTTGGTCTCGTAACGGGTCGTCACCTCGCCGTAACGCCCGTCCTTCAGGTTGGCGCGGGTGGCCTCGGTCGACCAGCGCGCACGGTGCGGCTTCCAGTCAAATGCGAACCGCGCCTTGGTCTGATTGAAGCTGTTGACGAACTGGTCCACGTCGTCGGGGTCCGGTTCTGCGCCGTCGGCTCGCCAGCGCAGATAGGTCGCATAGTCCGTCTCGAGCTCTTCGCGGAATCCGAATTCCTGGTCCCAGGCCAGGACCTGCTCGAGGTCGCGGAGCGCCCCGTCGCCGTCGCCGAGCTCGTGACGGGCAAACGCGATGTTGAACTGCGCGATCGCCATCTCCTCGAAGTCCCAGTTCGCGCGCAGCGCCTCGACCGCGCGCTGACCGGTCGCGATCGCTTCCTCGAATGCGGAACGGAAGCCGGCCTCGTCCTCCGCGCACTGTCCGCGCGTGTTCAGGATGGTCTGCATCAGCGACAACGCATCGCCCGGGCCGTCGGGCCAGGCGACCGTGGCATCCGGGCCCGCGGCCAAGACCGGCGCCAGCACTGCCGCTGCCTGTTCGACTTCCGGCAGGCAGTCGGCTGCACCGGATTCATGGAGCAGTCGCGCGTAGTCGATCCGTGCGGTCAAGGCCTGCGG
>JANNHT010000016.1:0-8750 GCA_031404555.1 Gammaproteobacteria bacterium | reverse complement strand
GGCGCTTGGAGAGCTTGGTGCCGTCCGGTCCGAGGATCATCGGCAGGTGCGCATAAACCGGCGGCTCGACGCCCATTGCGCGCAACATATTCATCTGGCGCGGCGTGTTGTTCAGGTGATCGTCGCCGCGGATCACGTGCGTGACCTTCATGTCGTAGTCGTCGACGACGACGCAGAAGTTGTAGGTCGGGTTGCCGTCCGAGCGCTCGATGATCAGGTCGTCGAGTTCGGTGTTCTGGAACACGACCGCGCCGTGCACGGCGTCATCGACGACCACGGCGCCGTCATCCGGATTGCGGAAACGAACGACCGGCGTGACGCCCGCGAGCGGCTCGCGGCGAGCGCGGCAGCGACCGTCATAGCGCGGCTTCTGCTTGGCCGCGAGCTGGGCGTTTCGCATCGCCTCGAGCTCGTCTTTCGAGCAGTAACAGTGGTAGGCCTTGCCTTCCCTGAGCCATTGCTGGATGACCTCGCGGTACCGCGGATAGCGCTCGGTCTGGTAGAACGGCCCCTCGTCGGCAAGCAGGCCAAGCCAGGCCATGCCGTCGAGGATCACCTTCACGGCCTCGGGCGTGGAACGCTCGCGATCCGTGTCCTCGACCCGCAAGATGAAGACCCCGCCGTGCCGGCGCGCGTAGAGCCAGCAGAAGAGCGCGGTCCGGACGCCGCCGATGTGCAGCAGGCCGGTCGGACTGGGGGCGAAACGGGTTCTGACGGTCATAAAGCGCGCGATTGTATCGCGTTGCCCTTGCGGTTACGGAACCGTAGAATCGCGGCCCGGCGGGCGGTTAGCTCAGTGGTAGAGCACTGCTTTCACACGGCAGGGGTCGCAGGTTCAAGCCCTGCACCGCCCACCAAATTCAAAGGGGACGCATCCCTTACTCAAAGGGGACGCATCCCTTTCCCAGAAGGGACAGTCCGCCTTTTTCCTGCGAAAAAAGGGGACAGTCCCTAGGCGTACTGGTCGAGCACCGTCAGGATCTCGGCGGTCTTTTCCTGCATCAGCTCGAGCTCACCCCGGCTCTCGACATTGAGCCGGATCAGCGGCTCGGTGTTCGACGTGCGCAGGTTGAAGCGCCAGCGCGGGTGCTCGACCGAAAGCCCGTCCACGTTTTCCACATTGACCGATCCCGGCATGTAGCGGGCGCGCACGGCCTCGATCGCGCCGTTCGTGTCGGCCACGCGGCGGTTGATCTCCCCGCTCGACGGGAACTGCCGGATGCGTTCGTCCACCAGCGACGAGAGCGACTTGCCGGTGCGGGAGAGGATCTGCGTCATCACGAGCCAGGGGATCATGCCGCTGTCGCAATAGGAGAAATCGCGGAAGTAATGGTGGGCGCTCATCTCGCCGCCGTAGATCGCATTCGCCTCGCGCATGCAGTGCTTCATGAACGCGTGACCGGACTTGCACTGCACGGGCTTGCCGCCGTGCGCACGCACGACGGACTGCGTGTTCCAGGTCAGGCGAGGATCGTGGACGATCTTCGAGCCGGGATGACTCTCGAGGAAGGTCGTGGCCAAGAGGCCCACGATGTAATAACCCTCGATGAACCGCCCCTCCTCGTCGAAGAAGAAACAGCGGTCGAAATCGCCGTCCCAGGCGATGCCCATGTCCGCGCGCGCGAGGCGGACGTTGCGCCCCGTGACCTCGCGGTTTTCCTCGATCATCGGGTTCGGCACGCCGTTCGGGAAATCCCCGTCCGCCTCGTGATGGATCTTGGTGAAGCGAAACGGCAGCTTGTCTTCGAGCAGGTCGAGCAACGCCCCGGCGCCGCCGTTGCCGGCATTACAGACGATCGACAACGGCTTCAGTTTTTCCAGATCCACGTAGCCCAGCACGTGGTCGCGCCAGGACGGCAGGATGTCGAAGGGCACGGTGTTGCCGCGGATCGTACCGGTGCTGAACTCGCCGGCTTCGGCGAGCCGGCGGATGTCCTGGAGGCCCGAGTCGCCGCTGATCGGGCGCGACTGTTCGCGCACGAACTTGAGTCCGTTGTAATCGGGCGGGTTGTGGCTCGCGGTCACCATCACGCCGCCGTCGAGGCCGAGCGAGAAGGTCGCGAAGTAGACGCACTCGGTGCCGCAGAGCCCGATGTCGACGACATCGACGCCGGCGTCGTTCAGCGCGCGCATCAGCGCGTCGGCGAGTTCCTTGCTGGAATGGCGGATGTCGTGTCCGACCGCGATGCGCCGCGGCCGCAGCCACTCCGCATAGGCGCGGCCGATCCGGTACACGGACTCGGGATTGAGCTCCCCGGGCACCCGCCCTCGCACGTCATAGGCCTTGAAACAGCCCGACAGATCCATGTCGCTCATCCCCTGCCGAAAAACGCGGTGACCGATTCAACGACGTGCCGCAACTGCACCTCGCTCAATTCCGGATAGATGGGCAGCGCCAGCGTCTCCCGCGCGGCCCGTTCCGATTCGGGGCAGTCTTCGGGCCGGTAACCCAGGTACGCGAAGCACTGCTGCATGTGCAGCGGAACCGGGTAATACACCTCGGTTCCGACGCCATTCTCCGAAAGGTAGGCGCGCAACCGGTCCCGATCCGGGACGCGGATCACATACTGGTTGTAGATGTGGCGCTGCCCCGGACAAGCGGTCGGCGTGACGACCCGGACGGTTGCGCCGGCCTTGCGAAACGCTTCGTCATAATACGCGGCGTTCCGCTGCCGGCCCGCATGCCAGGCCTCGAGGTGCCTGAATTTCACGAGCAGCACCGCGGCCTGGATTTCGTCGATGCGGAAATTCCCGCCGACAAGCGCGTGGTAATACTTCGGCTCCATGCCGTGCACGCGGAGCATCTTGAGCTTCGCCGCGAGCGCGTCGTCGTTCGTCACGCACATGCCGGCATCGCCAAAGGCGCCCAAGTTCTTGGTCGGGAAGAACGACAGGCAGCCAATCTCGCCGATGCCGCCCGCGCGCCGGCCCTTGGTGTACTCGGCGCCGATCGCCTGGGCCGCATCCTCGATCACCGGCAGCCCGTACTCGCGGCCGAGCGCCATCAGCGGATCCATGTCCGCGCACTGGCCATAGAGATGCACCGGCATCAGCGCCCTCACCCGCCCGCCGCTCTCGCGGTTGTACAGGCCGCCGGCCCGGCGCTCGCAGTCCTTCGCCAGGAAATCCCGGACGAGGTCCGGGCGCAGGTTGTAGGTCACCGGATCGATGTCGAGGAAGACCGGCCGCGCGCCCAGGCGGGCGACGGTGCCGCCGGAAGCGAAGAAGCTGTACGTGCTGGTCACGACCTCGTCGCCGACGCCGATGTCGTAGGCCATCAGCGCGATCAGGAGCGCATCGGTGCCGGACGAGAGCCCGATGCCGTGCTTCGCGCCGGAATACGCCGCGAGCTTTTCCTCGAGCTCCCGCACCGCGGGGCCCAGGATGAACATCTGCGACGCGGCCACATTCAGCATCGCCTCGTCGAGCTCGGCCTTCAGCGCCTGGTACTGCGGTTTGAGGTCGAGCAAGGGCACGGTGACACGCGCGGGAGTCGCCATGCTCAGTCCGTCCGGCCCTTGCGGCCGTAGCTGTCTTCGAGGCGCACGATGTCATCCTCGCCCAGATAGCCGCCGGATTGCACCTCGATGATCTGCAGCGGCTCGGTGCCGGGATTCTCGATGCGGTGCACGGTCCCGACCGGGATGAAGGTCGACTCGTTCTCCTGCAACAGGAAGACGTCCTCGCCCCGCGTGATGCGCGCCGTGCCTTTCACCACGACCCAGTGCTCGGCGCGGTGCTGGTGCTTCTGGAGCGACAGCACAGCGCCCGGCTTGATGGTCAGCCGCTTCACCTGGAAGCGCGGTCCGGCGTCGACGCTGTCGTAGCTGCCCCAGGGACGGAACACCTCGCGGTGCAGACCGGGCTCGCTCCGCCCTTCCTGTTTCATGCGCTCGACCAGGCGCTTGACGTCCTGCACGCGATCCTTCGGCGCGACCAGCACCGCGTCCTTGGTCTCGATCACGACGTGGCCCTTGAGCCCGACGGTAGCCACGAGGCGCTCGGTCGAGAACAGCAGGCAGTCGCTCGAGTCCTCAGCGATGACGTCGCCCTTCGTGACATTGCCCGACTTGTCGGCCGGCAGGGCGTCCTGCAGGGCGGTCCACGAACCGACGTCGCTCCAGCCGGCTGCGAGCGGCACGACCGCGGCGCGGTCGGTTTTCTCCATGACGGCGTAGTCGATCGAATCGGCCTTGCAGGATTCGAATGCGGCTTTCTCGAGGCGGATGAAATCGAGGTCGCGGGCGGCGCCGTCATGCGCCTTGCGACAAGCCGCGAGCATGGCGGGATTCAGGCGCCCGAGCTCGTCGAGATAACCCTGCGCCGGCAGCAGGAACATGCCGCTGTTCCAGAGGTACTCGCCGGAGGCGACGAACTGGGCGGCGCGTTTCGCGTCCGGTTTCTCGACGAAGCCCGCGACCGCGCGGATCGCACCGCTCGCCGCGCCCTGGCGGATGTAGCCGTAGCCGGTTTCAGGCGCCGTCGGCACGATGCCGAAGGTCACGAATCGCCCGTCGCGCGCCGCCGATAGCGCCGCATTCACGGCGCGAGCGAACGCCGGCACGTCGGTCAGCACGTGATCGGCCGGCAGCACCAGCAGCAATGGCGGTTCGCCCGGTTTCGCCTGCGCGAGCGCGGCGAACGCCGCGATCGCAACCGCCGGCGCGGTATTCCGGCCGACCGGCTCGAGAATGATGGCCTGCGGCGTGACGCCGACCTGGCGGAGCTGTTCCGCCACCAGGAAGCGGTGCGCTTCGTTGCAGACGACGATCGGCGCCGCGGCACCGGGCACCGCGCCAGCGCGAAGCGCCGTGTCCTGGATCATCGTGCGCTCGCCGACCAGCGGCAGGAACTGCTTCGGGTACAGCTCGCGCGACAGCGGCCAGAGCCTGGTGCCCGCGCCGCCCGAGAGAATGACCGGTATCAGCATGGCACTCTCAGTTCTTGAGGCGCCCCTGCGCCTCGAGGTAGCGGATGACGCGATCCACGCATTCGGCGACCGAGAGCTTCGAGCTGTCGATCTCGATCTCGGCGGACTCCGGCGCCTCATAGGGCGAGCTGATGCCGGTGAAGTTCTTGATCGTGCCCTCGCGCGCCTTGGCGTAGAGGCCCTTCGCATCGCGCCCTTCGCAGATCTCAAGCGGCGTGCTGACGAACACCTCGACGAACTCGCCCGGCTTGACGAAGTCCCGCACCAGGCGGCGGTCGCTGCGAAACGGCGAGATGAAGGCCGTCACGACGATCAGGCCCGCGTCCACGAAGAGCTTGGCGACCTCGCCGATGCGGCGGATGTTCTCCACGCGCCCGGCGTCGGTGAAGTCGAGGTCCTTGTTGAGGCCATGTCGGATGTTATCGCCGTCCAGCAGGTAGCTGTGATGCCCGCGCAGGAACAGGGCCTGCTCACAGGCATTCGCGATCGTGCTCTTGCCGGCGCCCGAGAGCCCGGTGAACCAGAGGATGCAGGGCTGCTGCGCCTTCTGGTTCGCGCGCTGCTCATGGCGGACACGAGTCGGCTGCCAGAACACCGAGACGTCGCCGTGCGCGCCCTGCGGCGCGGCGTTTCGGAGCACCATGCCCGCACCCATGGTCGAATGCGTCAGTCGGTCCACGACGATCAGCGCGCCGGTGCCGCGGCAGCTCGCATAGGCATCGAACGCCGCCTGTTCCGCGAGCACGATGCGGCACAGCCCGACCTCGTTGAGCCGCAGTTCCGCGGCCGGGTGTTCGGACAGGTCGTTGACGTCCACGCGGTGGTGGATGGACTCGACGGTGCCCCGCAGGTAGCGCTGCGACAGCTTGAATTCATACTGCTTGCCCGGCAGGAGCGGCGCATCGCTCATCCAGATCACGTGCGCGTCCAGGATCCGCCCGACGCTCGGCGAGCGGTCGGCATGCACGAGCAGGTCGCCGCGGCTGATGTCGATCTCGTCCTCGAGCGTGATCGTGACCGCCTGGCCCGCGCGCGCGCGCTCGAGCTTGCCGTCGAATGTGACGATCTCGCGGACCTTGCTCATCCTGCGCGACGGTACGGCCATGATTGAATCGCCGACCGAAATTTCGCCCGCCGCGATCGTGCCGGCATAGCCGCGAAACGAAGCATCGGGCCGGTTGACGTACTGCACCGGCAGGCGGAGATCGAGCGCGCCTTCGTCGCCGCCGAGTGGGATCAAGTCGAGCAGCTCGAGAACCGTCTTGCCGTGATACCACGGCATCGCGGTGCCGCGCGTGACGATGTTGTCGCCCTTCAGCGCCGAGACCGGGACGACAAGCGCATCGGCATCGCGGATGCCGGGAATCGCGCGGCAGGTCTCGACGATCTTCTGAAAGCGCGCCTCGTCGTAGCCGATCAGGTCCATCTTGTTGACCGCGACGATGATCCGGCGGATGCCGAGCAGCGAGACGATGTAGGCATGCCGGCGCGTCTGTACCTGCACGCCGCGCGCCGCGTCCACCAGGATGACGGCGAGGTCCGCGGTCGAGGCGCCGGTTGCCATGTTCCGCGTGTACTGCTCGTGGCCCGGGCAGTCAGCGATGATGTACTTGCGCTGGTCGGTGTCGAAGTAGCGGTAGGCCACGTCGATCGTGATGCCCTGCTCGCGCTCGGCCTGGAGGCCGTCCACGAGGAGCGCAAGGTCCACCTCGCCACCAGTCGTGCCCCATTTGCGGCTGTCGGAGGTGACCGCCGCGAGCTGGTCCTCGAGGATCTGCTGCGAGTCGTGCAACAGCCGCCCGATCAGCGTGCTCTTGCCGTCGTCCACGCTGCCGCAGGTGATGAAGCGCAGCATCTCCTTCGCTTCGTGGCGGCGCAGAAACTCCTCGAGCTTCACGGCGGCCATCAGAAATAACCCTCGCGCTTGCGCATCTCCATCGCCGCGGCCTGGTCAAAGTCGATCGCGCGGGTCTGGCGCTCGGAGGTGCGCGTGATCAGCATCTCCTCGATCACGCTCGTGAGGTCGGCGGCGGTCGAGCGAACGGCGCCCGAGAGCGGATAGCAGCCGAGGCTGCGGAATCGCACGGTTTCCATGCGCGGCTTCTCGCCCTCCTTCAGCGGCAGGCGATCGTCGTCCACCATGATCAGCATGCCGTCGCGGTCCACGACCGGCCGCGGCTTCGCGAGGTAGAGCGGCACGACCGGAATTTCCTCGGCGTGGATATAGAGCCAGACGTCGAGCTCGGTCCAGTTCGAGAGCGGGAACACGCGGATGCTCTCGCCCTGGCGGATGCGGCCGTTATAGATGTTCCAGAGTTCCGGGCGCTGATTCTTCGGATCCCAGCGGTGCTGCGGGTCGCGGAACGAAAACACGCGCTCCTTGGCACGGGATTTCTCCTCGTCGCGGCGCGCGCCGCCAAAGGCCGCATCGAAGCGGTGCTTCGACAGCGCCGCCTTCAGCGCCTCGGTCTTCATGATGTCCGTGTACTTCGAGCCGTGCGTGAACGGCTTGACGCCGGCGGCGACGCCCTCCTCGTTCGTGTGCACGATCAGCTTGAAGCCGTATTCGCGCGCCAAGCGGTCGCGAAACTCGATCATCTCCCGGAATTTCCAGGTGGTGTCGATGTGCAACAGCGGGAACGGCAGGCGCCCGGGATAAAAAGCCTTGCGCGCCAGGTGAAGCAGCACCGAGCTGTCCTTGCCGATCGAGTACAGCATGACCGGGTTGTCGAACTCGGCCGCCACCTCGCGGATGATGTGGATGCCCTCGGCCTCGAGACGCTCGAGCTGGGTCATCCGCTGCGCCGGACGATTCAAACGCGTTCGCCCCGTCCGATCGCGAAGTAGCGGATCCCCTGCTGGGCCATCAGGGCCGGGTCGTAAAGATTGCGGCCGTCGAACACGACCGGCTGATTCAGCACGGTCTTGAAGGCGGCGAAATAAGGGCTGCGGAATTCCTGCCATTCGGTGCAGATTGCGAGCGCGTCGGCGCCGGCGAGTGCCTCGTTCGCGAGATCGCAGAACAGGATTCCCGGTCTGGAACCGAACAGGCGCCGCGCCTCCTGCACCGCGACCGGATCGTAGGCCCGGACCTTCACGCCGGCTTTCAGGAGCGCCTCGATCAGCACCTGGCTCGGGGCGTCCCGCATGTCGTCCGTGTTCGGCTTGAACGCGAGCCCCCAGACCGCGATCGTGCGGCCCGCGAGCTTGTCGCCGAAGAACCTCGAGATCTTCCCGAACAGGACCTGCTTCTGGCGCTGGTTGACCTCCTCGACCGCGGAGAGCAGCTGGGCATCGTGACCGGCGTCCTTCGCCGAGCGCTGCAGCGCCTTCACATCCTTCGGGAAGCAGGAGCCACCGTAGCCGAGGCCCGGGTAGATGAACGAATAGCCGATGCGCGGATCCGAGCCGATGCCGGTGCGTACCTTCTCGATGTCGGCGCCGAGCCGCTCCGCGATGTTCGCGAGCTCGTTCATGAAGCTGATCTTGGTCGCGAGCATCGCGTTAGCCGCGTACTTGGTGAGCTCCGCCGAGCGCAGGTCCATCACGATCATGCGCTGGTGATTACGGGTGAACGGGTCGTAGAGCGCCTTCAGCAGTTCCGCCGTGCGCGGATTGTCGGTGCCGATGACGATGCGATCCGGCTTCATGAAGTCCGCGATCGCCGCGCCCTCCTTCAGGAATTCCGGATTCGAGACGACATCGAAGTCCACCTGCGCGCCGCGCGCGATCAGCGTCGCGCCGATCGTCGCCTTGACCGTGTCGGAAGTGCCGACCGGTACCGTGGATTTCGTCATGACGACCTTGTATTCGTCCATGT
>JANNHT010000015.1:0-3413 GCA_031404555.1 Gammaproteobacteria bacterium | reverse complement strand
CGCATCCCTTTACTTTAAGAGGGGACGCATCCCCTTTCGTTTTGGGATCGACCGTTGCGCGGGGCGGCGCCGAAAGGGGATGCGTCCCCTCTTAAAGTAAAGGGATGCGTCCCCTTTTCAGCCGACGCTCGCCGCGTATTCCCAGGCGAGCATGGCGCGCTTGCGCTCGACGCCCCAGCGATAACCGCCGAGATCGCCGTCGCGCCGCAGCACGCGGTGGCAGGGGATGAGCCATGCGACCGGATTCGCGCCGACCGCCTGCCCGACCGCGCGGCTCGCATTCGCATGTCCGATCGCCCCCGCGAGCGCCGAGTAGCTGGTTGGCCCGCGTGAGCCGAGCTCGAGCAGCGCCTGCCAGACCTTGAACTGGAAGTTCGTGCCGGCCGGCGCGATCGTGATCGCGCCGCTGCGCTTGACGAAGACCTGGCGCGCGACGCCTGCGATCGCCGCATCGTCCCGGACGATCGTCGCGCGCGGCCACTGCTCCGCGAGTTCGAGGAATGCCGCGCCATCCTTGCCGTCCACGAACGCGAGTCGCACCAGGCCGCGTGGCGACAGCGCCGCATGAATGCGGCCGAACGGCGAATCCGCGAATCCATGGCGCAGCCGGATTCCCGTGCCGCCGTCCTTGTATTCGCCCGGCGTGACGGCGTCAAAGCTGACGAACAGGTCATGAAGCCGCCCGCCGCCCGAGAGTCCGGCGGCCCAGGCCGCGGTCAGCACCGAGCCGCGGTCGCTCAGCTCGCGCTTCGCCGCGGTCAGCGCGACGGTGCGCAGATATCGCGTCGGCGACAATCCCGCCCAGCGGCGGAATTCGCGCGAGAAATGAAACACGCTGAGGCCCGCGACGCGCGCGAGCTCGTCGAGTTTCGGCTGGCGTTCGTGCTCGCGGTCAATGTGCGCGATCACGCGTTCGATGCGGCGGTAGCTGGTGGTTTCGTTCTGCATGGGCGCCAGATTGCGGCCCCGCGAATCCCGCGGCAACCCGGTTCTTGCTGTTCCCTCAGGGCGTCTTGCGGCGCTTGCCCGTGAGCTCGCTGAGTGGCAGCGTCCCGGATTCCTCGAACGGAATCGAGCGCAGCAGGCCGAGTTTTGTCGACAACTTGCCCTTCAGGCGGTAGCCGATTTCTTCCTGCGACTTGCGATCGGAGCCCACGATCTTGAGGATCGCCCCCGCTGCGTTCGCGGTCACGATCATGTCGAACTCCGCCTCGCCCAGGGCCGGCACGATGAACTCGCGCGCGGAAACGCCGGTCGCGAACGGCTCGCCGGCGAGCTCGACGTCGACATCGAGCCCGTTGACCGGCAGCTCGATCGTGTTCGGGTTGCGGACCTTGAGGCGCACCTCGAGTTTCTGCTCGAACAGGTTGGCCTCGACGGCGCGGATGCCGACGAACGAGACGTCGGGGGTCTCGAGCTTCGTGCCGAGGCCGGCACAACCGGCAAGGGCCAGCGCGCCCAGGAGGGCCCATCGATCGAATTTCATCTGCCGATGATGCCGGATTGCGTGCCCGATCGAAGGCCCTTGACTAGTATTAACTTAGTAGTATTATGCAGTCATCACTGCTACCAATCAGGTAGGCATTCGTGGATACAGAGTCGGAGCGGCTGTCCCAGAAATTCCAGCGCGAGCTCAATGCCGGGTTGGTGGGGCTCGTCCTGCTCGCGCTCCTCGACCGCGCGGACGAGGACCTGTACGGCTACCAGATCGCCAAGCGCCTCCAGGACCTGACGGACGGCAATGCCCCGGTCAAGCAGGGCGCGCTGTATCCCGTCCTGCGGCAACTTTCGGCGAACGGACTGCTGGCGAGCCGCATCGTGCCGTCCTACGCTGGGCCGCCGCGACGCTACTACCGCATCACCGACGCCGGGCGCGCCACTCTCGCCGAATGGCGCGACATCTGGCACAGCACACGCGATTTCGTCGACGGCTTTACGGATTCGAAGGGAGCTTCCCCATGAACGAACGGACCGCACCTCGCTCGATCGAGCAGTACCTCGCGGATTTGCGCACGGCGCTCGCCGGCGAGGACCCGTCGCTGGTGCAGGACGCGCTCTACGACGCCGAGGAGTATCTCCGCGCCGAGGTTGCCGCGAACGCGGGCCGCACCGAGGCCGACACGCTCGAGCTGATCGCGAGCACCTACGGCGCTCCCGAGGAAGTGGCCGCGGCCTATCGCACAACGGAAAAGCAGTTGCGGACCGCGCTCGCGCCGGCGGCGCAGAAGCCCGCCCGGACGGCGTTCGGCCGCTTCTTCTCCGTGTACGGCGATGCGCGGACCTGGACCGCCCTCTTCTTCATGCTGCTGTCGATCGTGACGGGCATCATCTACTTCACGATGACGGTCACGGGCCTTGCGATGTCCGCCGGCATGCTGGCGCTCATCATCGGCATCCCGTTCTTCCTGCTGTTCGTCGGCTTCACGCGCGTGCTCGCGCTCGCCGAGGGCCGCCTGGTCGAGGGCCTGCTCGGACAGCGCATGCCGCGCCGGCCGCTCTATCCGTCGAAGGGCGTGCCGATCTTCGAGCGCATCAAGGAGATGCTCGTGGACCGTCGCACCTGGACGACGATGTTCTACTTCCTCCTGATGCTGCCGCTTGGCATCCTGTACTTCATGATCGCGACCACCGGCATCTGCGTGAGCATCGGCCTGATCGGCGCCGGGATCATGGCGCTCCTGCTCGAAACCGGCGTCGGTTCGGGCGCCATCAGCCTCGACGATGCGATCTACTTCGGCCCGTCAGGGCTCGCGGCGCCCTTCGTCCTGATCGGCGGCGTGCTGCTCCTGACCGGCGTGATGCACCTGATCCGCGCGATCGGCCGGGGCCACGGCTACCTCGCGAAGCACCTGCTGGTCGCGCGCACGGAACCGGCGTGAGGCATTGACCAAGGCATGACGGCGGTCGCCCTCCTCTTCCTGCTGCCGGCCATCGCTGCCGATCGCTGCCTGCCGGACGGCGCCGGCTTCCTGACGATGCGCCTGCGCGGCAGCATCGAGACCGAGATCCGCTGGCAGGAACCCGCGCTCGAATGCACCGGCATGCCGCGCCCCGATGGCCGCGGCCTGCGCCTGCGCTTCGCGGGCAAGCGCGAGGACGGCGGCGAACTCGCCATCGTGTTCGCGGCGCCCGAACTCGGCATGGGCGTCTCCGCGAAAGGCGTCCCGGTCAACGTGACGCTGCTGGACGGCGCCGGCGCACGGAGCTATGGCACGCAGGGCGACAGCCGCTGCGTGCTCGACGAGGTCACACAGCATCCGATCGAAGGTGGCGACGCCAGCGGCCGACGTTTCCGCGTGGATGCAAAAGGCTTCTGCACGGCGCCGGCGCGGGCGGGCGGGGGCGCCCGCGCCGGGGCGGGGTCAACCAGAAACATAAGGGGGCACCGGTCAGGAGGAGCGGAGGGGGGGGGG
>JANNHT010000014.1:0-9812 GCA_031404555.1 Gammaproteobacteria bacterium | reverse complement strand
AACTGGTCGACCTTCAGCCGCTGGTACGAAAACAACCCCAGCACCACGAAGGCCAGCATGACCATGACGGCCATCACCGGGTTGGCGATCGAGACGCGCGTGAACCACATGGCGGTGTTTGTCTTTCAGGCCACTTCAGGGCGCCGCGCTGGCGGCCCGGGCCGGCGCTGCAGCGCTGGCAGCGCTGGCAGCGGCGGCCTCGGCCATGGCGGCACCGGCGGCTGTTCCCATGCGCACGGCCGTGCCGTCAGGCACCGCACCGACGCTGCCGGCCAGCAGCCGGTCGCCAGCGGCCAGGCCCTGCCGCACTTCAACCACTTCGGTGGCACCGACGAGGCCGCGCACGCCCAGTTCCAGCACGCGCGGCTTCACCTGGCTGCCTTCGATACGCAACACGTACGGCTTGGCCTGGTCGGTGCGCAAGGCGCTCAGCGGCAGGGCCAGTGTCGAGCGCCGTTCCAGTTCGATCGTGCCGCGTGCGAACAGGCCTTGGCGCAGCGCAGGGTTCGGCGACAGTTCCAGATAGGCCAGCACGCTGCGCGAACCCGCCTGCGCGCTGGGGTTGATGCGCGCGACACGTGCCGGCACGGCAGCGTCGATGCCGTCGATCTTGAGCAGGGCGGTGGCACCGACACGCAACTTCCCGGCATCTTCCGGTGCCACGGCGGCCTGCATCTCGATGCGCGACAAGTCGACGATTTCGAGCAGCCTGGCATCCACCGGCACACGTTCGCCCGGCTGCACCAGGCGCTGCGAAATTTGCCCGGCAATCGGCGCGCTGATGGTGGCGTCACCGCGCGACTTGCGCGCCAGCTCCACGCCGGCCAGCGCCGCCTGCAAGTTGGCCTGTGCGCCAGCTTGGGTGGACACCGCCTGTTCCAGCCCGGTGGCGGAGATGAAACCCTGGGCCATCAACGCCTTGTTGTTCGTCAGCGTGCGCTGCGCGATGTCGAGCTGTGCACGTGCGGCTTCGGCCTGCTGCTCGGCCTGGCGCAGCCGCAAGCCAAATTCGGCGGTGTCGAGTTGCCCCAGCACCTGGCCGGCGCGCACCGTGTCGCCTTCGCGCACCGACAAGCTCTTGACTTCGGCGGCGACGCGCGCCTTGACGAAAGCGCTGTTCACCGCAAACAGGCTGCCGGAGATGTCCAGCGTGCGCGACAGGTCCTCGACACGCAGTGTCAGCACGTCGCTCGCGGCCAGCTCCAACGCAGCTGGGGCCTTGACGATGGCGACGGCCGGCGCGCTGGCCTTGCGCTTGATCAGCACACTGCCGACGGCCGCGCCCAGCACCACCACCGCCAGCAACGGCAGGCCCCACTTCAGGCCGCGCTTCATGCGGCTCTGCGCCTGGGCGTGGCCGGCAAGCGCTTGGCTGGATTCGCCGGCTTGGCCAACTTCGCCGGCTGCGCCTGAAGCCCATGCAATATCAGGTCGATCTGCGTGTCGATCAAGCGCACCGGGTCGATGTCGGGCCCCAGCACCGGGCAGGCGCCGACGGACGAACCCGTCGGTGAACCAGATCGTCGATTCCATGTACGCCTTGGCGCGGGCATGGTGCTTTGACAGGTACAGGAATGCCGGGTCCGGACTTAGCCGGAACGGCAGCTCGGTCAGCTGAAAATGCTCCAGATACATGGAATTTATAAGGCTAGCACAAGGGGGTGTCTGAACCGCATCTAGGGGCCCAGCCGGCGGCGCAGGTCCCGTGCCGAACGCAGGCATTGCGCGCGCGTGGCCGAGACCCGGGTGACGTGGCCGAGTTTCCGGCCCGGCCGCGGCGCCTTGCCGTAGTCGTGCAGGTGCACGCCGGGCAGGGCGGCGAGGGTCCGGCGCGCGGGCATGCGCCCGATCAGGTTGAACATGACCGCGTGGCCGCGCGCGCGCGTCGCGCCGAGCGGTAGGCCCGCGATCGCGCGCACGTGATTCTCGAACTGGCTGGTCTCGGCGCCCTCGATGGTCCAGTGCCCCGAGTTGTGCACGCGCGGCGCCATCTCGTTCGCGACCAGGCGCCCGCCTTTCACGAAGTACTCGACTGCGAGTACGCCGACATAGCCCAGGTTCTGCATCAGCCGGAGATGATGGCGTTCGGCCTCGCGCTGGAGCGCGGCATGGCGGTAGGGCGCTCGCGTCTCGGCGAGGATCCCGTGCTCATGCCGGTTCTCCGCGAGCGGATAGAACGCCGTGCGTCCGCCGCGATCGCGGACGCCGACCAGCGAGACCTCGCGCGTGAACGGCACGAACTGTTCGTAGACGAGCGCCTGGCCACCGAGGCGCGCAAAGGCCGCGCCGGCATCGGCGGGCCGACGTATCAGCGCCTGGCCCTTGCCGTCATAGCCGAGGCGGCGCGTCTTCAGGATGCCAGGCGTCCCGAGCACCTCGATCGCGAGCGCGAGCTGCTCGCGCGACTCCACCGGCACGGTCGGCGCGACCGGAATGCCGAGGCGGCGGAACAACTGCTTTTCCAGCCAGCGGTCCTGGCTCACGGCGAGCGCGCGCGGCGGCGGCCACACCGGCACGCGCTTCGCGATCGCGCGCACGGAATCGACCGGCACGTTCTCCCAGTCGAAGGTGACGACATCGACGCCTGCCGCGAACCGCGCGAGCCGCCGCAGGTCGTCGAAGCGGCCGGTCACGAGCGGCGCGACCGCGGCGCCCGGCACGTCGCGGTGACGGTCGTACATCGTGAACTCGAGGCCGAGCGGAATGCCGGATAGGGCCATCATCCGGCCGAGCTGGCCGGCGCCGATGATACCGATGCGCATGGATCAGCCCGAGGCGGGATCGGGCCGTGCGAGGACGTCGGCGGTCTGCCGCGCGCGGAAGGCGCGGAGCGCATCCTTGAACGGCGGATGCCGGCCCGCGAGGATCGCGGTCGCGAGCAGCGCCGCATTCTTCGCGCCAGACTCGCCGATCGCGACGGTCGCGACCGGCACGCCTGTCGGCATCTGCACGATGGAGAGCAGCGAGTCGAGCCCGTTCAACGCCTTTGACTGCATCGGCACGCCGATCACGGGTAGCAGCGTCTTCGCGGCCGTCATGCCCGGCAGGTGAGCGGCGCCGCCGGCACCGGCGATGAGGACTTCGAGACCGCGCGACTCGGCGCTGGACGCGTATTCAAACAGCAGGTCCGGCGTGCGGTGAGCCGACACGATCCGGGTTTCGAAGGGCACGGACAGCGATTTCAGCGTCTCGGCTGCGTGACGCATCGTGTCCCAGTCGGAGGCCGAACCCATGATGATGCCGACCAGCGGTTTCATCGCGGAATTCTAGCATGCGGGCCCGGACCGACCGGTCGCGGTGAGCCCCTAGTGCGTTGTTCCAGAAGGATTTTTAGCGGGCGCCGAGGCCCTGAAATTCCCCCGCGCCGACAGGGAGTAGTGCGGCGCGGGGGGATGCCCGAAGATCAGGGGATGCTTGATACGCTGGGCAACGCGATCAGGCTAACCCCGCGCGGATTGCCGACAATGCCGGCGCTGTCGGCACAAGGCGACAGCCCTCACCCGACCACAGGAAGGACCGATGCACCGATTTCCCCCGACCCCCGTTCGTCACGCCCTTTGGGTTCTCGCCGCGTTCTATGCGTTCGCGGCAGGCTTTGCCGGTGCAGCGGAGCCGCCGCTGGATGCAGCGCTCGTGCGCGCGAAAGAGATCCTGGCGCGCCATCCGCTGATCGACGGCCACAACGACCTGCCGATGGTCATCCGCGAACGCGGCGATCCGCCGCACGACGTCCTGTCATTCGACCTGACGACGCGCGCGACGGGCGATACCGACCTGCCGCGACTGCGCGCGGGCGGCATCGGCGGCCAGTTCTGGTCGGTGTACATCCCGAGCGGCTCCGGCGCGGGCGCCCGCGGTTTCGCGCGCATGCAGCTCGAACAGATCGACATTGCGCTGCGCATGATCGAGCGCTATCCGCGCGACCTGGCGCTCGCCCTCACGGCCGACGACATCGAGCACGCGAACGCCGGGGGACGGATCGCCTCGCTGCTCGGAATCGAGGGCGGTCACGCGATCGAGAATTCGCTCGGCGCGCTGCGCGACTACTACCGGCTCGGCGTGCGCTACATGACGCTGACGCATTTCAACAGCAACGATTGGGCGGACTCGGCGACCGAGGCGGCGCGGCACGGGGGGCTGACGGCGTTCGGCATCGAGGTCGTGCGCGAGATGAACCGGCTCGGCATGCTGGTCGACCTCTCCCACGTCTCGGTCGACACCATGAACGACGTGCTCGACGTCGCGGAGGCGCCCGTCATCTTCTCGCACTCGAACGCACAGGCGCTCTCGCCGACGCTGCGCAACGTGCCGGACGCGGTACTCGTGCGGCTGCCGAAGAACGGCGGCGTGGTGATGGTGAGCTTCATCTCGCTGTTCGCCGTCCAGGGCGACGAGCACGCGCGCTGGCAGGAGGCATTCGAGCGCGAGACGGGCGTGAAGCTCGGCGACGCCGCCTACGACGCGGCCTGGGCGAAGTACTCGGCCGCGCATCCGGAGCCGCGCGCGACACTCGCGGACGTCGCGGACCACATCGAGCACGTACGCGACGTCGCGGGCATCGACCACGTCGGCATCGGCGCCGATTTCTTCGGCGAACCGCCGTGGATGGCGGCCGGGCTCGAGGACGTCGCGAGCTACCCGGCGCTCTTCGCCGAGCTCATCCGCCGCGGCTGGACTGAGGAAGCGCTCGGCAAGCTCGCGCGCGGGAATATCCTGCGCGTGCTACGGCAGGCGGAGCAGGCGGCAGCGCGGCTGCAGCGGAGCCGGGCGGCCTCCTTCCAGACCATCGAACAGCTCGATCGCGGCCAGGCGCTGCCGGACAAACTCTGACAGGGGCGAAGCGATGAATGACTCGAATGTCCAGACTGCCGGCCGGCTGCTCGGCCGCATCGCCATGGCATTCGTTCAAGGCGGCGTCCTGTGGTGGCTCTACCGTTCGATCGAACAGAAGACCTGGCTTTCCACGGAGCACGGCCTGCTCTACGGGCTCATCGCGGCGGCGATCCTGCTGCCGGTCGCGCACTACCTGGTGACGGACCTGACGACGGATCGCCGGAGATTCTGGGTCCTGCCGCCGCTCGCGCTCGCGCTGTTCGGCTTCGGCTGGCATCACGGGGAGTGGACGGCGGGCGACGGCGGCGAATCCTTCGTGTTCGCGCTCGCGCTGATCGTGCTCGTGTTCCACGCGCTGCCCTTCGTGCAGTCATGGCTCGTGAATCGCCGTCTGCGGCCGGACTACGAGAACCTGTTCCGTTTCGCCTGGCGGAACACGCTGCTCGTCGCATTCGGCGGCGTGTTCTCCGGCGTGTTCTGGCTGCTGTTGTGGGTCTGGGGCTCGCTGTTCCGGATGCTCGGCATCGATTTCTTCCGAGACCTGTTCGACGAGGCGTATTTCGCGATCCCCGCGACCTCGATTGCCGCCGGCATCGGCATGCAGCTCGCGGGATCAGTGGAACGGCTGCAGAACGTGCTGCGCAACACGCTGCTGACGATGCTGAAGTGGCTGGCGCCGCTCGCAATGCTGATCCTGGCGCTGTTCACGCTGACGCTGCTCGTGAAGTCGCCCGAACTCCTGCTCGAGCAGCGCCGCATCATCAGCGCGACCTGGCTGCTGTGGCTCGTGGCGCTGACGGTCATGCTGCTGAACACCGCCTACCAGGACGGCAAGGTCGGGGCGCCGTATCCGCCCTGGCTCGGCCACGCGATCCGCTTCGTCGTGCCGCTGCTGGTGCCGGTCGCGCTGCTCGCGGCCTATGCGCTCGGCGTGCGTATCGACAGCTACGGGATGACGGTTGCGCGCGGCTGGGCGCTGCTGGTCGCCGCGCTCGCGATCGCCTACGCCGGCGGATATGCCTGGGCGGCGCTGCGCAAGGGACCGTGGATGGAGCGCATGGGCGTCGTCAATGTCGGCGTCGCGCTGACGACGGTGCTGCTGCTGACGCTGATGCTGTCACCGGTCCTGTCGCCCGAGCGGCTCGCGGCCAACAGCCAGTACGCGCGCGTGCTGGACCAGCAGGAGGAGGACAGCTATCGCTACCTGCGATTCAGCAGCGGCGAGTACGGTCGTGTGCGGCTGCGCGAGCTGGCGAAGCTCGAGGATCATCCCGAGGCAGCGACGATCCGCGTTGCCGCCCAGACCGAGCTCGACCGGAAGAACCGCTGGTACGGAGGCGATGAGAGCGTCGAACTCGGCGCTCGCGATTTCCTGGTGTTTCCCGCGGGCCAGGTCGTCGATGACGAACTGCTGGTTGCGCTGACCCGCGCGAAGAAGGACTTGTACCTGGGGGTCTGCGATCCGTCAGATCCCTGCCTGCTGCTGTTCGCCGACCTCAACCGCGACGGCGAATCCGAGGTCGTGATCTTCGGTGATTTCGTGGCAGGCGCGCTTCGGCGCGAGGACGGCCGATGGACGAGGACCGCAGCCGGCGTCCAGATCGGCGCAAACACCGGGATGGTTGACCGCAAGGCGATTCGCAAGGCGTTGGAGCAGGGGAGATACCAGGTCCGGGATCTCGGGTGGCAGGTGGTCGAGATCCGCGGCAATGCCTTTGTCTTCGACGACGCGCCCCCGCCGGCTGGTGCTACGGCGCCACCGGCAGGCGACTGAGTTCGCGGCTCACCCACTGGAACAGCGCGCGGCTCGCACCGGTGGACTTGCCGGCATTCCGTTCGGTCACCGCCGCGGCGACGAGTCCAGTCAGCTCCGTCCGGTCCGCCTGCGGGCAGTTCGCGATGAATTCCCCGATCAGCTCCCGATCGGCGACCAGGCGGTCGCGCCAGCGTTCGGCGCGCTTGAATCGCGCGGCCTCGTGGCGGGCGGCGACGGCATCGGCTTCGAGGGCGGTCTCGATCGGTCCGGGATCCACGCCGCGCATCAGCTTCGCGACGAACTGCCGCTGGCGCGACAGCGCCCCGTGGGCCGTGATGCGCCGCGCGAGGGCGATCGCATCCGCGAGTTTCTCCGGCAGCTCGAGGCCGTCGACCAGTTCCGCCGGCGCGGCGATCAACCGGTCGGCGAGCGTCTGCACGCCCTGGGCCTGGCGTTTCAGTTCGGACTTGGTGGGCGGCGGGGGTTCGCCGGGCAGCTGGCGGCGGCGCATCGGCCGGATGCTAGCATGCGCACCTGGACATGACTGACGCCTCCCACCCGGACCAGGCCGCGCTCGCAAGGGTCGTCGAACTCGCGCTCTCGGCGGCGCGCGCCGCCGGGGCGACCGCTGCCGAGGCGGCCGTCGGCGTGTCGACCGGGCTCTCGGTCACCGTCCGTCTCGGCGAGGTCGAGACCCTCGAGTACCAGCGCGATCGCAGCCTCGGCGTCACGGTCTATTCCGGCCAGCGCAAGGGCTCTGCGAGCACCGCCAACCTGTCCGATGGCGCGGTTCGCGAGAGCGTTGCGAAAGCGCTCTCGATCGCGAGCTTCACGACCGATGACGAGTTCGCGGGCCTGCCGGACGCGGCGGTGATGGCCGGCGAGCTGCCGGACCTGGACCTGTTCCACCCCTGGGAACTCGATGCGCCGGAGGCGATCGCGCTCGCGAAGAGATGCGAGGCCGCAGCGCTCGCCGCGGATGCCCGCATCCGCAATTCCGAGGGCGCCTCGGTCGGCACCCACCGCAAGCTCCGCGTGTTCGGCAACAGCCACGGATTTGTCGGCGGCTATCCGTCCACCTCGCACAGCGTGAGCTGCGTCGTGCTCGGCCAGGACAACGGCGACATGCAGCGCGACTACTGGTACACCACGGCGCGTGACTGGCGCGCGCTCGACGATGTCGAGGGCGTCGGCCGCAGGGCGGCGAGCCGGGCCGTCCAGCGGCTCGGCGCCGAAAAGCTGGCGACCCGCAAGGCGCCCGTGCTGTTCGCGCCCGAACTCGCGCGCGGGCTGATCGGGCATTTCGTCGGCGCGATCGGCGGCGCCGCGCAGTACCGTCGCAGCGGCTTCCTTCAGGACGCCAGTGGCCAGCAGGTGTTTCCCGAGGCGATCTCGCTGATCGAGCGGCCGCACCTGAAGGGCGCGCTCGGATCGGCGCCGTTCGACGGCGAAGGAGTCGCGACGCGCGACCGCGACCTGGTAGTCGACGGCGTGCTGGACGGCTACCTGCTGGACGCGTATTCGGCGCGCAAGCTCGGGCTCAGGACGACCGGCAATGCGGGCGGCGTGCACAACCTGGTCGTGCAGGGCCACATGCTCGACCCGAAGTCACTGCTGCGCAAACTCGGCACGGGCCTGCTCGTGACCGAGATGATGGGGCAGGGCGTCAACCCGGTGACCGGCGACTATTCCCGCGGCGCCGCCGGTTTCTGGGTCGAGAACGGCGAGCTCACGCGGCCGGTGCATGAGATCACGGTCGCGGGCAACCTGCGCGACATGTATCGCGGCATCGTCGCACAGGGCGACGACGTCGACCGCCGCGGCGCGATCCACTGCGGTTCACTGCTGATCGAGCAGATGACGATCGCCGGCGACTAGTCGCTTTTCCGGCTCGCGAGCTCGCGCAGGCTCATCTCGCCGATGCGCTCCCGGATCGCGGATTCCACGGAAACGGCGACCGCATCGGCCTCGGGGTCGGTGCGCGCGCGCCACAGCAGCCAGGTCTCGTATTCGCGCTCGTCGCGCACGGCGTTCAGGACGTCGCAGAGCGCGGTCGCCTCGAGGTCGCGCGCCGGCACGACCTCTTCTTCCTCGTTGACGCTGACAAGCCCCGCGCGTTCGAGCGAATCGATCACCGTCGAGAGTGCCGAACCCGGGATCTCGAGGTGCTCGGCGAGGAGTCGCTGCCGCCACGGCTCCTCGCCGCCGAGGAAGCGGCGTGCGACCAGGACCATCACCGTCAGCGCGAGCCGCTCGCGCAGGGCGCTCGTGAGGCGCACGGGCGCCTGGCCGGCCCGCAGGTAGCGCGGGTTCTGGACGTAGAACGAGAGCTGCGCCCCGACCAGCAGGATGAGCCAGCTCAGGTGGATCCAGATCAGCGCCGCCAGGAAGATCGCGAAGCCCGCGTAGATCGCGACCATCTGCGTGGAGGCGGCGACGATCTTTGTGAACACCGCGCCGCTCGCGGTCCAGAGCACGCCTGCCGTCAGGCCGCCGGCGAGCGCGGGCTTGAAGTGGACGCGCGTGTTCGGCACGAAGACATAGAGGAAGGTGAATACGCCGGTGACGAACAGGAACGGGCCGGTGCCGCCGAGCACGCGGATGATCGTCCCGGCGGGCTCATGCGCGGTCACCCAGCGCATCGCCTCGTGGTTGCCGACGGCGCCGAGCAGACCGAACACGATGACGAGGAACACCGGCCCGATCACGATCAGGCTCAGGTATTCGCTAACGCGGCGCATCACCGAACGCGGCCGCTCCACGTGCCAGGCGAAGTTGAATGCGCCCTCGAGCTTCTGCACGGTCGTAACCACGGTGTAGAGCAGGAAGGCGAGGCCGATTGAGCCCAGCACGCCGCCGCGGACATTCTCGACGAAGGACATCATCTGCGTCGTGAGCTCGCCGGCGCGCTCGCCGATCGGTCGCAGGAATTCGTACAGCAGCGGCTCGAGGTCGCGGTGGATGCCGAGGCCCTTCAGCACCGCAAACGCGAATGCGACCAGCGGCACCAGCGACAGCAGCGTCGTGTAGACGAGCCCCATCGCGCGCAGGTTCAGCTCCCCGGTCAGCAGGTCGCGGATCAGTGCGAACGGATAGCGCAGCACGTCGAGCAGCCAGTTCGCCGGCTTCACCGGCAGGTCGTGCCGGTCAAAGAGCAGCCGCTCGACGCGCTGGCCGAATCCGAGATCGACGTTCATCGCGCGAGCGTGGCACAGGGCGGATA
>JANNHT010000013.1:0-13991 GCA_031404555.1 Gammaproteobacteria bacterium | reverse complement strand
GCCCCCAGCCCCCGGCCGGTAGTCGTAAGTTGTAGTTGACCAGCCTGGAGGCATCCGTTGCTGCTGCACGCGGAGTTCCTGGCCATCGCGCTGGTGCTGGTCTATGTCGGCGCCGTCATGGTGCTGTTCCTGTTCGTCGTGATGATGCTCGACATCAACATCGAGCAGCTCCGCGAGGGATTCGCGCGCAATGCGCCGCTGGGGGCGCTGATCGCCTCGATCATGGTGATCGAGCTGTGGTACGTGCTCTGGGTGCGACGCCTGGGCATCGACTTGCCGGGCGCGACCGCGCCATTGCCAGACGGCATCGGCAACACGGCCGAGATCGGCGCCGTGCTCTACACCGAGTATGTCTATCCGTTCCAGCTCGCAGCCGTCGTGCTGCTGATCGCGATCATCGCAGCGATCACGCTGACGATGAGGAAGCGGCCGGGCCTCAAGTCGCAGGACATCGCGGCGCAGGTCGCCGTACGGGCGAAGGATCGTGTGCGGCTCGTGGACCTGCCGGTGGAGCGCGATCCGTGATCGGCCTGGCGCACTACCTGATGCTGGCGGGCGTGCTGTTCGCGATCGCGGTCGCGGGCATTTTCATCAATCGCAAGAACGTCATCCTGCTGCTGATGTGCATCGAGCTGATGCTGCTGGCGGTCAACTTCAATTTCGTCGCGTTCTCGCGCTTTCTCGGGATCCTGGACGGTCAGGTGTTCGTGTTCTTCATCCTGACGGTCGCCGCGGCGGAGGCAGCGATTGGGCTCGCGATACTGGTCGTGCTGTTCCGCCAGCGCCGCAGCATCAACGTCGAGGAACTCGACGCGATGAAGGGTTGAGCATGGACTTCGGACAGGTCTGCCTCGCCATCGTGCTCGCGCCGCTCGCTGCGGCGATCGTCGCCGGCCTGGGCGGTCGCCTGATCGGCCGCACCGCCGCGCATCTGCTCTGCATCACGGGCGTCGCGCTGTCATTCGCCGGGTCCGTGTGGGTGTTGCAGCAGCTGCTGGGCGGCGCGCCGGTCTACAACGAGGCGGTCTACACCTGGGGCGTCAGCGACGGGCTCAGGATGGAAGTCGGCTTCCTGATCGACAACCTGTCGGCGCTGATGATGACCGTCGTGACCTTCGTGTCGCTCGCTGTGCACGTGTACACGATCGGCTACATGAAGGAGGACCCGGGCTACCAGCGGTTCTTCGCGTACATCTCGCTGTTCACGTTCTCGATGCTGATGCTCGTGATGTCGAACAATTTCCTCCAGCTGTTCTTCGGCTGGGAAGCGGTGGGACTCGTGTCCTACCTGCTGATCGGCTTCTGGTTCAAGCGTCCGACCGCGATCTTCGCGAACCTGAAGGCCTTCGTCGTCAACCGGATCGGCGATTTCGGGTTCATCGTCGGCATCGCGGTCATCGTCGCCTACATGGGCAGCCTCGACTATGCCGAGGTGTTCGCGCGCATCCACCTGGCGATCGGCCACGACCTGTACCTGACGCCGGGCGAACCGTCCAAGGTCATCACGGTGATCTGCGTCGCGCTCTTCCTCGGCGCGATGGGGAAGTCCGCGCAGGTGCCACTGCACGTGTGGCTGCCGGACTCGATGGAGGGCCCGACCCCGATCTCGGCGCTGATCCACGCGGCCACGATGGTCACGGCCGGCATCTTCATGGTGGCGCGGATGTCGCCGCTGTTCCAGATGTCGCCGGACGCGCTGCACTTCATCGTCGTGATCGGCGCGACGACCGCGCTCTTCATGGGCCTGCTGGGGCTCGTCAACAACGACATCAAGCGCGTGATCGCTTACTCCACGCTGTCGCAGCTCGGCTACATGACGGCCGCGCTCGGCGCGGGCGCCTATGGCGCCGGAATGTTCCACCTGATGACGCATGCCTTCTTCAAGGCGCTGCTGTTCCTGGCCGCGGGCTCGGTGATCATCGGCATGCACCACGAGCAGGACATGCGCCGCATGGGCGGCCTGCGCCGCTACATGCCGATCACGTACTGGACCTGCCTGGTCGGGTCGCTCGCGCTGATCGGATTCCCGGGACTGTCGGGCTTCTTCTCGAAGGACATCATCATCGAGGCCGTGAGGCTCTCCGACACTGAGGGCTCGGGCTACGCGTACTGGTGCGTGCTGATCGGCGTATTCGTCACCGCGCTCTACAGCTTCCGCCTGGTATTCATGACGTTCCACGGTCGCGAGCGCATGGACGAGCACACGCGCGAGCACCTGCACGAGAGCCCCTGGGTCGTGACGCTGCCGCTGATCGCGCTCGCGATTCCGTCCATCGTGATCGGCTGGATGACGGTCGGACCGGTCGTGTTCGGCGGGTTCTTCGACGGCGTGATCGCGCAATCGCCCGACGGACCACTCGCGCAACTCGGCGAGGAATTCCACGGCCCGGCGGCGTTCGTGCGGCACGCGATCTCATCGCCGGCGCTCTGGCTGGCGTTCGCCGGCATCGGCACGGCCTGGTACCTGTACCTGAAGCGGCCGGATCTGCCCGGGCGGATTGCGACGCGTTTCGCGCGGCTGCACCGGCTGCTGGTCAACAAGTACTACTTCGACTGGTTCAATGAAAACGTCGTGGCCTCGGGCGTGCGCAACTTCGGCACGGGCTTGTGGAAGCGCGGAGACGAGACCGTCATTGACGGGTTCCTGGTCAACGGTACGGCACGGGCCATCGGGGCGATCGCCGCCGTCGTGCGAAACATCCAGTCCGGCTACCTCTACCACTATGCCTTCGCGATGATCATCGGCCTGTCGTTGCTGCTTGGCTGGCTGCTGCTGAGGTCCTGGTGACGTCACCGGCCAACCTGCTGAGCTGGTTGATCTGGCTGCCGATCGGCGCTGGCGCTCTGGTGCTGCTGCTCGGTGACCGGCGGATCGCGGTTGGGCGCTGGGTCGCGCTCGCGGCAACGCTAGCGACGCTCGCGCTTTGCGTGCCGCTGTGGACGGGATTCGACATCACAACTTCCGAACTGCAGTTTCCCGAGGAGGTGCCGTGGATCGGCGCGTTGAATGCCTGGTACTACCTGGGCATCGATGGGATATCGCTGCCGCTGATCGTGCTGACGGCGTTCACGACGCCGCTGGTCGTGATTGCCGCATGGACCTCGATCGAGAGCCGCCCGTCGCAGTACTTCGCGGCCTTCCTGGTCATGGAAGGCCTGATGATCGGCGTCTTCTCCGCAGGTGACGCGCTGCTGTTCTACGTGTTCTGGGAAGCGATGCTGATCCCGATGTTCCTGATCATCGGAATCTGGGGTGGCGCGCGGCGCGTGTACGCGACGATCAAGTTCTTCCTGTACACGTTCCTCGGCTCGGTGCTGATGCTGGTCGCGCTGATCTGGCTGTACCTGGAGGGCGGCAGTTACGAGATTGCCGCGATGCACCGGCTGCCGATCGGGCTGACCGAGCAGATCCTCATCTTCCTCGCGTTCTTCGCCGCATTCGCGGTCAAGGTGCCGATGTGGCCGGTGCACACCTGGCTGCCGGACGCGCACGTTGAGGCGCCGACCGGCGGATCGGTGGTTCTGGCCGCGATCATGCTGAAGATGGGCGGCTACGGCTTTCTGCGCTTCAGCCTGCCGATCGCGCCGGACGCGAGCCGCGAGCTCGACTGGCTGATGATCACGCTGTCGCTGGTGGCCATCGCCTACATCGGCTTCGTCGCGCTGGTCCAGCGCGACATGAAGAAGCTGATCGCGTACTCGTCGATCGCCCACATGGGATTCGTGACGCTCGGCGCGTTCGTCGCCTACGACATCTGGCAGGCGACCGGCTCGGTGAGCGGCGCCGGCATGGGCCTCGACGGCGCGATGGTGCAGATGGTCTCGCACGGGCTCGTGTCGGGGGCGCTCTTCCTCTGCGTCGGCGTGCTGTATGACCGGCTGCACACGCGCGAGATCACCGCCTACGGCGGCGTTGTCAACACCATGCCGATGTTCGCCTTTTTTGCCGTGCTGTTCGCGATGGCGAATGCGGGCCTCCCGGGCACCTCGGGCTTCGTCGGCGAGTTCCTGGTGATCGTCGCGGCCTTCAAGGCCAACTTCTGGTATGCGTTTGTCGCGGCGCTGACCCTGATCCTGGGCGCGGCGTACACGCTCTGGCTCGTCAAGCGCGTGATCTGGGGCGACGTCGGCAATGATGGTGTCGCTTCGCTCAAGGACCTGAACGCGCGCGAGTTCATCGTGCTCGCAACCCTGGCATTTGCCGTGCTGCTGATCGGCGTGTGGCCGGCGCCGCTCCTCGACGTGATGCGCCCGACGATCGAGTTTTTGGTCCAGCAACTGATGGTCAGCAAGCTCTGAGGCCCCTGATGGATGGCTCACCGATCGTCATGAGCTTTGCGGATTTCGCGCCTGCGGCGGCCGAGATGTTCGTCGCGGCCGCGGCCTGCCTGATCCTGCTGGTCGACGCGCTGCTGGGCGAGCGCGCCCGCGGCGTCAGCTTCCTGCTCGCGATCGCGGCGCTGGCGGGAGCTGCCTGGGTAAGCTCGGCGGTCTCCGTCAGCGAGCCCGCCGTGCTGCTGTTCGGGCACTACGTCGCGGATCCGATGGGTACGGTGCTGAAGTTCTTCGCCTACGGTGCGGCTGCCGTTTCGCTGCTGTATTCGCGCGAGTATCTGTCGAGGCGCGGGATGATGCGCGGGGAGTACGCCGTACTCGCGCTCTTCGCCGTGCTCGGCATCCAGGTCATCGTCTCGGCGGGCAGCCTGCTGACGCTCTATCTCGGCATCGAGATCATGTCCCTGTCGCTGTATGCGATGGTTGCCTTCGATCGCGACGACGGTATCGCGGCCGAGTCGGCGATGAAGTACTTCGTGCTGGGCGCGATCGCTTCGGGCTCGTTGCTGTACGGCATCTCAATCCTGTACGGCGTGACGGGCAGTTTCCTGCTGCATGAGGTGGCGGCATCGATCGGGGCGACCGATGCTTCGAAAATTGGCGTGCTGTTCGGGCTCGCTTTCGTGGTTGTCGGCGTGGCCTTCAAATTCGGCGCGGTTCCGTTTCATATGTGGCTGCCCGACGTCTATCACGGCGCGCCGACGGCAGTGACGCTCTTCGTCGGATCTGTGCCGAAGATCGCGTCGTTCGCGCTCGCGATGCGCCTGCTCGCCGAGGGACTCGGCGGCGCGGTCGATGCCTGGCAGGACATGCTGGTGGCGCTCGCGGCGCTGTCGATGATCATCGGCAACGTGGTTGCGATCGCGCAGACCAATATCAAGCGCATGCTGGCGTATTCGACGATCTCCCACGTTGGCTTCATCCTGCTCGGCGTGCTGGCAGGCAACACCGCGGGCTACCAGGCGGCGATGTTCTACACGCTGACCTACGTGATCCTGACGACCGGTGGCTTCGGCGTCGTGCTGCTGCTGTCGCGCAAGGGATTCGAGGCCGATGCGCTCGACGACTACAAGGGTCTCAACCGCCGCAGTCCCTGGTTCGCCTTCGTGATGCTGCTGCTGATGTTCGGCATGGCGGGCGTGCCGCCGACCGTCGGCTTCTGGGCCAAAGTGCAGGTCATCTCGGCCGTGCTCGACATCGACATGACCTGGCTGGCCGCGCTCGCCGTGCTGCTATCGGTCATCGGGGCCTATTACTACCTGCGCATCGTCAAATTGATGTACTTCGACGAACCAACGGGAACTGACCCGGTCGAAGCGAGTCGCGCGTTCCGCCTCGTATTGAGCCTGAACGGCCTTGCAGTGCTGGGATTGGGGCTGTTCCCGGGCGTGATGTTGGCCCTGTGCGCACATGTGCTACCGTAATAGCGGGACTAATCAAGGAGTTGAGTGATGCGCTACGCCCTATTGACCGTCTTGTCGTCCTTGCTGGCCATGCCCGTGCTGGCGTCGGATTCCGACAACGCAATCGGAAACGAAACCGTGACCGCAGACCAGGCCCAGGACAAGGCGGAGACGGATACGGCGGACGAGGCCAAGGCAGTGCAGCCGTTCAAGGTGCCGCTGGGCTTTCGCCAGAAGACGAAGGGTAAGCGCGTCGTCTACTGCAAGAAGGAAACGGAACCGGGCACGCGCTTCTCGAACGAGCGCTGCTATGACGAGACCCAGCTCCGCGCGATGGAGGCGGCGCGCCAGCAGGAGCAGGCGGCGATCGAGCAGTCGCGCAAGATCTGCTCCAACCAGGAAGCCTGCGGCGGCGGCTGATCGGACGCTGACAGTGAGCCAATTCCATGCGTAACCGCATCCTGACGACGCTGATGGTGTTCACGCTAGGAGCTGTCATCGTCCCCGGCGTCACAAGCGCGATCGCGGAGGATCCTGCGAGCGCCGATGCCGCAAAGGTCGAAGCCAAGCCGTCCGAGGTGGCCAAGGCCGCTGCCGCGGAAGAGTACAAGCCGCCACCGGGCTTCATGAAGAAGCGGCGCGGAGACCTGGTGGTCTACTGCGAGAAGAGGGCGGTGATCGGCACCCGCGTCAAGACCGAAAAGTGCTACGACGAGAATGCGCTGAAGGTCTTCCTGCTGGAACGTGAACAACAGAATCGCGAGATGGAGCAACGACGGGGCGTCTGCTCGGACCCGGGCATCTGCTCGCCGCAATAATTCATGCGCAATCGACTGATGTTCGCTCTGACACTGGCTGCGTGCGGGTTCGCACATACGCAGGTGTCCGCCGGAAACGAGCCGGCGGCGACCGACACGGACCAGGACAAGGCGAAACCGGAAGCGGTCGCAGAGGCCAGCGAGCCAAAGAAGTTCGAACCGCCGCCGGGTTTCAAGGCCAGGCAGTTCGGCGAAAAGGTCCTCTATTGCGAGAAGAGCGCGTCGATGGGAACCCGACTCAAGAGCGAGAAGTGCTTCGACGAACTTCAGCTCAAGTTGTATCTGCTGGATCGCGACCAGGCCAACCGCAACGCAGAGCAAACGCGCAGGCTCAGCAACGACCCCAGCCGCTGAGCCCGGAACTCCGGCGCAACAGGCGTTTGTAAAGCAACTGGCGGCTGACTATACTTCTCGCCCCTGTTGCGGGGTGGAGCAGTCTGGCAGCTCGTCGGGCTCATAACCCGAAGGTCGTAGGTTCAAATCCTACCCCCGCTACCAATATTCGACTCAGAACCCCGGCCTAGCGCCGGGGTTTCTGTCTGTGGGCCATGTATATGTGTTCCACCGCACGGACGGATTAGGGATAGGATGGTGCAGTTGTCTGCGCAATCGTGAACATGCCTGACCGCTCTCAATCCGCTTCTGCCCAAGCCGCGACCGCCGAGCCGCCGTTGCGCCATTTGCTCATGCCGTTTGCCCGCGCCGATGATCGTCGCGCCGCGTTCCAGCTGGTGACCACGGGCTTGTTGTTCATCCTGGGCTGGAGTGCCATGGCCCTGGCCGTTCGCATGGGCTGGAACTACGGTGTCGTGCTGCTGCTGGCGGTTCCAGTCGCCGGCCTCTACGTCCGGCTATTCATCCTCCAGCACGACTGCGGCCATGGCTCGTTCTTCTCCAGCATGCGATGGAACGACGCAGTCGGTCGTGTGCTCGGAATCGTGACGCTGATGCCCTATTCCTATTGGCGACGCACTCACGCGATCCACCATTCGACGTCCGGCAACCTGGACCGTCGCGGCGTCGGGGACATCAAGACCATGAGCGTAAGCGAGTATGTGGCCGCCACCCGGTGGCGGCGCATGGGCTATCGCATCTACCGCAGCATCCCGGTGCTGCTTGGCCTTGGGCCATTGATCCAGTTCTTCTTCAAGCAACGCCTGCCGCTCGACCTGCCGCGCTCCTTCAAGAAGGAATGGGCCAGCATCTGGGCCAACAATGCCGTGCTGGCGCTGATGTTCATTCTTCTGTCGTTGACGCTCGGCTGGCAGACGGTGTTGCTGGTGCATCTGCCCATATTTTTCCTGGCGGGCGCGACGGGCGTCTGGCTCTTTTACATCCAGCACCAGTTCGAGAAGGCCTACTGGACCGGGAGTGATGCCTGGGACATGGAGCGCTCGGCGATCGAGGGAAGTTCCTATTACGACCTGCCACGAGTCCTGCACTGGTTCAGCGGCAACATCGGCTATCACCACCTGCATCACATGGCGCCGCGGGTCCCGAACTACCGGCTTCGCGAGTGCTTCAATTCGAACCCGCGCCTCCAGCGGGCTCCGCGCCTGACGCTCTGGACCAGCCTGCGCTCGGCGCGGCTTCGGCTCTGGGACGCGGCGGCCCGTCGCATGATTCCGTTTTCTGCGCTTGCCACGAGGATGCAGGCGTAAGAATCGCGATGTGATCAAGGCGTCGGTGCGCGCACCCGGGACTTATGATTTGCGCCATGGCACCGACCCTCGCTGACATCCGCCAGGCGCGCGAGCGCATTGAGGGCACTGCGCGGCGCACGCCGCTCGTGCGCTTCGACCTTCCCGATGCGCCGGCGGAGATCTGGCTCAAGCTTGAGAATCTCCAGCCCATCGGTTCCTTCAAGATCCGCGGCGCCGCGAACGCCATGGCGCAGGTCGCACCCGCTGATCTCGCCCGCGGCGTGCTGACAGCTTCCGCGGGAAACATGGCGCAGGGCGTTGCCTGGTGCGCGCGCGAGCGCGGCATCGCCTGCACCGTGATCGCCCCCGACACTGCGCCCGCCGCGAAGACCGATGCCGTCCTGCGGCTCGGCGGGCGCGTGATCCGTGTTCCCTTCGAGCGCTGGTGGCAGACATTCCAGGACCGCGACTATCCGGGCGTGGAGGGAACCTTCATCCACGCCTTCGACGATCCGCGCGTGATGGCGGGCAACGGGACGATTGGTCTCGAAATCCTCGAGGACCTGCCCGATGCGGATGCCATTGTCATCCCCTGGGGCGGTGGCGGGCTCGCCTGCGGCATCGCGAGCGCGGTGCGCGCGCTGGGCCCGGCGTGCAGCCTGCTCGCGGCTGAAGTCGAAAGCGCGGCACCGCTCGGGCCCGCGTTGAAGATCGGCGCGCCGATCGATGTCGAGTACCGGCCATCGTTCGTCGACGGCATCGGCAGCCGGCGCGTCTTTGCATCCATGCTGGAGCGCGCGCGAGTCCTGCTGGATGGAGCGTTGTCGGCGAGCGTCGCCGAAGTCGCGGCGGCGCTCACCGCAATGGTCGAGCGCAATCACGTCGTGGCCGAAGGGGCGGGAGCCTGTGCGGTCGCCTGCGCGCTCGCGGGCCGGGCGGGCGCTGGCAAAATCGTCTGCGTCGTTTCCGGCGGCAACATCGACCGCGACGCGCTCGCTGCCGTGCTGCGCGGTGAAATCCGATAGCATCCGCATGAACGCAGTCCGATGACGCCGGGGAGCAACCGATGACGACAGCGCTTCGCTGGACGGTGCTGATACTGATGCTGGTCCTGCCTGCGGCAGGGGCCGCGGCGGACTCACGCATCCAGATGACGTATCCCTCGACGTCGAGTTCAGAACCGCTCATGGGCCGCCTGATCCTGGTGGTGGCGCCCGCCGCGGCCGAGCCGGAGCCGCGATTGCAGGTCGCCTGGGACCAGGACGCCGTGCCGTTCTTCGCGATCGACGTGCGCGACTGGCGGGCGGGCGAGCGCCGCTCGATCGACCGCAAGGCATTCGGGTTTCCGATCCGCTCGATCGATGACCTGCCGCCGGGCGACTATCGCGTGCAGGCCGTGCTGAACCGCTACGAGGTTTTCACGCTTGGCGATGGCCGGCGCCTGGAGCTGCCGCCGGATCGCGGAGAAGGCCAGCTGTGGAACCGCAAGCCCGGCAACCTGTACTCGAAGCCGACGGCGCTGCGTGTCGGGAAGTCGCGCGTCCAGCTGTCGCTGGTCCTCGACCAGGTGATACCGCCGGTGGAGGCCTTCGAAAAGAAGGAGACTTCCTACGTCAAGTACCTGCGGATCCGCAGCGAGCGCCTGTCGGCATTCTGGGGCCGCGATGTCTTTCTCGGCGCCTGGGTGCGGCTGCCCTGGGGATTCGCGGAACATCCGGATGCACGCTATCCGCTGGTCATCTCGCACGGCCATTTTCCGGGGGAGCCCTACGGATTCCGCGAGACGCCACCCGATCCGGACCTGAAGCCCGAATACAGCAAGCGATTCCGGCTCGAGGGCTACAACCGCATCCAGCAGGAATACGCCTGGCAGTCTCACCAGGACTGGATCACGATCGGATTTCCCCGCGTGCTGCTGGTCGAGATCCAGCACCCCACGCCTTATTACGACGATTCCTACGCGGTCAATTCGGCCAACAACGGGCCTTACGGCGACGCGATCCAGTACGAGCTGATCCCTGAGATCGAGAAGCGGTTTCGCGCCATCGGCGCCGGCTGGGCGCGATTCGTCTACGGCGGCTCAACCGGCGGCTGGGAAGCGATGGCCGTGCAGATGTTCTATCCCGACGAGTACAACGGTGCCTGGATCGCGTGCCCGGACCCGATCGACTTCGAGCACTACGAACTCGTCAATATCTACAAGGACAGGAACGCGTACTACAACGCGAATCCATTCAAGCGCACGGCGCGCCCGGCACATCGCAACTGGCTAGGCCAGGTCGACTCGACGGTGCAGGAGCAGAACCTGTACGAATACGCGATCGGGACGCACGGGCGCTCCGGCGACCAGTGGGACGCCTGGGAATCGGTCTACTCGCCGGCGGGAGCCGACGGCTATCCGCGCCGCATCTGGGACCGGCTGACCGGCGAGATCGACCCGGTCACCGCGGCCTATTGGCGCGAGCACTACGACCTCGCCCATATCCTGCGTCGCGACTGGGCCACACTCGGTCCGAAGTTGCGGGGCAAGCTCCGCATCTACACCGGCGACATGGACAACTATTACCTCAATAACGCTGTCTATGGGGTGGAGGACTACTTGAAGAATGCGTATCCGCCGGCAGACGCGGTGGTCGAGTACGGCGATCGTCACGAACACTGCTGGAACGGCGATCACACGCGGGCGAACGCGTATTCGCGCCTGCGCTATCCGCAGATGGTGCTTCCATGGGTCGTGGAACGGATTCTAGATACCGCGCCGCCGGATGCGGACATCGACAGCTGGCGTTACTGAATCAAAACCGGCAGGAGTGCTGAACATGAAAAACAACACGAGACGTTTGCTGGCAGTCGTCGCGTTTGCGGCGATCACCACTGGCTGCTCGACCAACCCGGTCACCGGCGAGAAAGAGCTGATGCTGGTCGGCGAGGGCCAGGAACTCGCGATCGGCGCGCAGAATTTCGCGCCCATGCGCCAGGCCGAGGGCGGCGAATACGTGATGGATCCGGGCCTCATCAGCTACGTGCAGCGCGTGGGTCAGCGAGTGGCCGCGGTCAGCGACCGCAAGCTGCCCTATGAATTCACGGTGCTGAACAACTCGGTCCCGAATGCCTGGGCCTTGCCCGGCGGCAAGATTGCGGTGAACCGCGGGCTGCTCACAGAACTGAAATCCGAGTCCGAGCTCGCCGCCGTCCTCGGCCACGAGATCGTGCACGCGGCGGCGCGCCATTCCGCCCAGCAGATGAGCCGCGGCCTGCTGTTGCAGGGCGGCATGGTGGCGGCCCAGGTGGCGGCGCAGGGCAGCGAGTATGGCAACCTCTACATGCTCGGTGCCGGTCTCGGCGCCCAGTTGATGATGCAGCGCTACAGTCGTGAAGCGGAGCTCGAAGCGGACAAGTACGGCATCAACTACATGGTGGCTGCGGGTTACGACCCGCGAGGCGCGGTCACCCTGCAGGAAACTTTCGTGCGCATGAGCAAGCGCAAGGACAGCGGCTGGGTTTCCGGGTTGTTTGCGAGCCACCCGCCATCGCAGGAGCGGCTCGACGCGAATCGCAAGCGCGTGGCGGCGCTTGCGCCCGGTGGCGATGCCGGCGTCGATCGCTACCAGGCGGCGCTCGCGAAGACGATGAGCGCGAAGCCGGCCTATGTCGCTTACGACGAGGGCCGCAAGGCGCTCGGCGAAAAGCGCGCGGACGCGGCGCTTGCGAAGGCCGAGCAGGCGATCCGATTGATCCCGGGCGAGGCGCATTTCCACGCGCTGAAGGGCGATGCCCACTTCGTGCAGAAGCAGTACGGTCCGGCGACGCAGGCCTACACGGATGCCATCGCGCGAAACGACCAGTTCTTCTATTACCCGCTCCAGCGCGGCCTCGTCGCCGAGCGCCAGCGCAATGACGTGGCCGCGCGTCGCGACCTCGAGGCGAGCATCAAGCTGCTGCCGACGGGTCCTGCTTATTATTCGCTCGGCAACATAGCGCGCCGCGCCGGGCAGCTCGACCAGGCAAAGGAATACTACGCGGCAGCATCTGGAACCTCGGGCGAGGTCGGCCAGGCAGCGACCGCCGCGCTGATGCGGCTCGACCTGCCCGACAATCCGGGCAAGTACCTGCGCCTTCAGACCGGGCTCGACTCGAAGGGCATGCTGATCGTCGCGATCGCCAATCCGACGGGCGTTCCGGTTACAGGGCTCACGATCACGGTGCAGTATGTGGACGGTCAGGGCAAGACGCGGGAGATGCAGCGCAGCCTGAACGGCACACTTGCTGCCGGCCAGCAGGAGCAGATCGCTACGGGGCTCGGCCCGTTCCAGAACACCAATCAGTACCGCGTCGGCATCACCAGCGCGCGGATCGCGCAGTAGCCGCCCAAACGGCCGCCGCCCGCCACCGCCGATCGGGCGTTGGCGGGCGGCAGTGTCGCGGGCATTTGCTCAGGACGGGGACAGGACGGGCTCGCCGTCCTTGATCGCGATCCGGTCGCCCGGGTCGCGGTCCATGCGCACGGTGCGCTGCGATCCGTCGAGTTCGTAGGTGACGTCGTAGCCGACCGAGGTCTTCTCGATGTCGTACACGGTCACGCAACGCTCTTCGGTGGTCGCCTTGACGTTGTTTTCCTGAATTTCCTTCTGGATCTTGCTGCCGGCGTATCCGCCAGCCGCGGCGCCGGCGACGGTCGCCGCCGTGTTGCCGCGGCCGCTGCCGACCTGGTGGCCGAGCACGCCGCCCACCACCGCGCCGATCGCGGCGCCGGCGATGCGCTTCTCATCCTTCACAGGCTCCTGCTCCAGGACAGTCTCGTCGCCGCAGACCTGACGCGGTATGCGATTGGTCTCAAAGGCAGGCTCGATTGCGACCACGGTCGCGTAGTCCTGCAACGGGTTGAAGCCGTTGTTGGCAGCAACGGCGCCGACCGCGGTGACGACGATCGCACCGACGATCACTCCGGCTAGTACTGAATTGTTCACTTGTTCTCCTTCGCGGCCTTCACCTGCCGCTCGTTGATCATGGCAAGTGAACTAGTACCGGTGCGGCGCAGGCGGCGCCAGCACGTCGCGTCGCGCATGGCAGACGTCGGTGTCCCGCTGACATGTCAGTGTTTCTCTGACACGGCCGGCTAGTTGCCCGCGTTACGTGGACTGGCTCAGCAGCCAAGCAGGGACCTGAACCGTCGATGCCGCAGCACCTTGCGCTGGTAGTCCCGTTCGCTCGGTCCTGACTTCGCGGCGGCCAGCCGGAGCAGGTCACGCCGCTCCTGCGCATTCCACGCCCGACCTTGCGTCAGAGCGAGCACGAGACCCGCCCACCTCTCCTGCATGTCGCTTGCGGGGGCATTCGACAGCTGGCGATTCGCGCCGATGAGCCACGGACCGGTTCGCGGCAGGCGCGCGGGGCGCGCCGCATCGAGCGAGAAATAGAGGTGGAACCGCGAGAGCGCGCGAAGCGTGCGCGCGGAACTGCGATAGCCGGGCCGCGCACGCCGGCGCGCATCTTCCCGTGCGGCCAGGACGAGGGCCTCGCGCACGCGCGGCCGGAATCCATGGCGGTGATAGAACCACCAGGCGCCGGACTCAATGCCTTCATCGTTTCCGAGGCCGAGCTGATAGGGCTCGATGCTGAAGCTGTCGCAGCCGAAGACATGACGCGTCACCGCGACCAGCCGCGCGAAGACGCGGCTCGCCTGGGCACCGCGGAAGCCGGGAAACGTATTGAAGGAGAGTTCCGCGTGCCGCCCCAGGACGTCGAGCTGCACGTAGCCGATCGGGACGCCGTTCTGAAGCGTCACGCCGCCA
>JANNHT010000012.1:0-4448 GCA_031404555.1 Gammaproteobacteria bacterium | reverse complement strand
CGAACTGGGACAGCTATGCGACCGCCGACCCGAACGACCCGGAACTGCAGACCTCGAACTACGAGATGGAGCACCAGTTCAAGGGTGCGTTCACCTGGCGCAAGGCGTTCTTCGGTGACTACGAGACGAGTGTCGGGCTCGTCGGCGAGCGCCGCTCCGGCCGCGGCTACAGCTACACCTTCGGCGCCGGCACCAGCGTGTTCGGCGATCCGCGCCAGGCTTCGCGCCAGCGTGCGCTGTTCTATGTGCCGAACGGCGACGTGATCTACGAAGCGCTCTGCACCGCGGGCGACGTCTCCGGCGGCGTGCCGGGCTGCACCGCTATTACGGTCGTGAACCCGGCGCGCTCGGCGCAGTTCGCATCGGACGTCGATGCCTTCGTCGAGCGTCACGGCCTCGAGCAGTACCGTGGCAAGATCGTGCCGCGCAACTCGCACAGGAGCCCGTGGCTGTCGATCCTCGACATGCGCATCGCGCAGGAGATCCCGATCTGGGGCCGGCTGCGCGGCGCGGTCACGCTCGACGTCGAGAACCTTGCCAACCTGATCGACAACGACTGGGGCCAGCTGAGCCAGGTGTCGTTCATCTACGTATCGCCGGTGCTCGACGTGAACCGCATCGCGACCACGGGTTGCCCGAATGCGGCAGCGAGCTGCTATGTCTACCGGCCGCGCGCCGGCCAGCTCGGCCCGACCGATCCGATCGAGTCGATCTCGGCGCTGCCGTCGGTGTGGCGCGTGCAGCTCGGCGTGCGCTTCGAGTTCTGATCGCCGATCAGGGGACCGGGGCGCGGCGGGTGACCGCCGCGCCCTTTTTCTTTGGTGCGGCCGCCGCTTGCTAGACTGCACCCATGACGGGCGCTGATTCCGAACGGCCCACGGCCGACGCGGTGCTGATGATCCGGCCCACGCGCTTCGGCGCGAATCCCGAGACCGCTGCGTCGAACCGCTTCCAGCAGAGCGGCGCGGAGGCGGGGGTAGCAGAGATCGCGCGCGCCGAGTTCGACGGGCTCGCTGAGCGCCTTCGCGCGGCGGGTGTCGCAGTCCATGCCGTCGAGGACACGCCCGAACCCGTGAAGCCAGACGCCTGCTTTCCGAACAACTGGGTCAGCTTCCACGCCGACGGCACGGTCGTGCTGTATCCGATGATGGCGCCGTCGCGCCGCGCGGAGCGGCGCGCGGAACCGATCGCGGCCCTGCGCGATGCGGGATTTCGCATCGAGCGCACGGTGGACCTGTCCGCGCTCGAGACCCGCGGCGAATACCTCGAGGGCACCGGCAGCCTGGTGCTCGATCGCTGTCACCGCATCGCCTACAGCTGCCGCTCGCCGCGCACGACACCCGCGGCGCTCGCGGAGTTCGCGGGCCGGCTGCGCTATCGCGTGATCGCATTCGACGCAGTGGGGCCGGCGGGGGAACCCGCGTATCACACGAACGTGATGATGGCGATCGGGGACGGTTTCTCGGTGATCTGCGCGGAGGCGATCCCCGACGTGGCGGAGCGCTCGGAGGTGCTGAACGAGCTGGTCGCAACCGGCCACGAGCCGATCCTGATCGGGGAGCGCGCCATGCACGGATTCGCCGGCAATCTGCTCGCGCTTCGCGACCGTGACGGTGGCCAGGTCATCGCGATGTCGGACGCTGCCTGGGCGAGCCTCGATGCCGATGCGCGCGATGCGCTCGAGCGCCATGGCCGCATCGTGACCGCGCCGATCCCCGTCATCGAGCGCCACGGCGGAGGCAGCGTGCGCTGCATGATCGCCGAGGTGTTCCTGCCGCGCGGTGCCGCCGGGACGCGGTGATAGAATTCCCGCTTGCTGGAACTCGGCCTCAAGATCCTGATCGCCTACCTGCTCGGCTCGCTGATGGGCGCCTTGCTCGTAGGCGCAGCCCGTGGCGGCGTGGATATCCGCCTGCAGGGCAGTGGCAATGCGGGCGGCACGAATGCGCTGCGCACCCAGGGATTCGCATTCGCGGCCGCGACCGCCGTCATCGACGTCGGCAAGGGCTGGCTTGCGGCCGGCTGGCTGCCGGGCCTCGTCCTGCCCGGCATCGCCGCAGATCCGTCAATTGACCGCGCATGGATCACCGCCGCCTGCGCGTTCGCCGCCATGAGTGGGCACGTCTGGCCGCTCTATCACGATTTCCGCGGCGGCAAGGGCGGCGCGACGCTCGTCGGCTGCCTGCTCGCGGTGGCGCCGATCCTGGTGCCGGTCGCGCTCGGCGCCTGGTTCGCGGTCGTGTTGCTCAGTGGATTCGTCGGCCTCGCGACCACGATCGCGGCGGTCTCGGTGCCGCTCGCTCTCGCGCTCCAGGGAGCGCCGCCGACGCCGCTCCTCGCGTTCACGCTCGCCGCGTCCGCGCTCGTCACCTTCGCGCATCGCCCGAACTTCGAGCGCATGCGCGCGGGACGCGAACCGCGATTCGAGCGGCTCTGGCTGTTCCGTCCGCGACGGCCGCGCGCGTGACGCGGCGCGGCGAGATCCTGCGCCTGCTGGCGGATGGGGGCCTGCATTCCGGCGAGGAGATCGCGGGCGCGCTTCGCATCTCGCGCGCCGCCGTCTGGAAGCAGTTGCAGCCGCTTGCGGACTGGGGCATCGACTGCGCGGCCGAGCGCGGCCGCGGCTATCGGCTCGCGCAGGCGCTCGACCTGCTCGATGCCGCGGAGATACAGAGAGCGCTGCCGCAATTCGCGCGCGAACGGCTGCGCCGGCTCGAGGTGCATGAGGCGCTCGCCTCCACGAACGACGCGCTGCTGGCAGTCACCGACTTGCCCCCCGGGCGCTTCGATGCCTGTCTCGCCGAATTCCAGTCCGCGGGCCGCGGCCGGCGCGGCCGGCGCTGGCTCGCGCCCTTCGCGTCGGGTCTTTGCCTGTCCGTGAACTGGCACTATCGCGATGCGCCGGCGGCACAGGGCGCGCTGTCGCTCGCCGCGGGCGTGGCCGTCATCCGCGCGCTCGCACGGCTCGGCATCGCGGACATCGGGCTCAAGTGGCCGAACGACATCGTGCATGACGGCCGGAAACTCGGGGGCATCCTGATCGACCTGCGGAGCGAAGCCGCGGGCCCGGCCACCGTCGTCGTCGGCGTCGGACTCAATGTCCGGCTTCCGCCGGCGACGCTCACGGCGCTCGCCGCCGAGGACATCGCCGCGACGGACTTGTCGCAGCTCGGTGCCCTGCCTAGCCGCAGCGCGGCGGTTGCGGCACTCATCCAGGAACTTGTGCAGGCGCTCGAGGAGTTCGGCGCGCGCGGGCTCGCGGCATTCGCCGACGAATGGCGCGCGGCCGATGCGCTCGCAGGCAAGCCGGTCCGGGTGCTCCAGGGCGATGCGGCCGAGGAGGGCATCGCCCGCGGCGTGGATGCGGATGGAGCGCTGCTCGTCGATACCGGCGGCGGGCAGCGCCGCGTGGTCTCCGGGGAAGTTACGGTGAGACCGATTCGATGAATTCACGCGAAGCGCTGGCGCCCTGCGCTCCGAGCGCCTAAATTTCATGCTGATGCGCCTCCTGCTCGCACTGCTGGTACTCGCGAATGTCGCCTGGTTCGCCTGGGATCACTGGGTGCGGGTGCCGGACGAGGAGGCCGTTCCCGAATCGGCCGCCGGACCCAAGCTTGTGCTCGCGCGCGAGGCGCCGCCGGCCGCGCCGCTGCCCGCGGTCACGCCGCGTGGCGGCAGCCACTGCCTGAGCCTTGGCCCGTTCACCGACCTGACCGATGCGGCGCGCGCCTCGACGCTGCTCCGCGAGAACGACCTGCGCCCGCGCCAGCGCGCGGGCGAGGGCGTGGTCTGGAAGGGCTACTGGGTGTCGCTCGGCGGCATCCCGGATCGCGCGTCGGCCGACGGCATCATCGAGCGGCTGCGCCGCTTCGGCATAGGCGACGCCTACGCGATGCCGGGCGACGGGCGCAAGATCACGATCTCGATCGGACTCTACAGCGAACGCGAGCGCGCGCTCCGGCGCATGGACGAGGTACAGGCGCTCGGGCTCGAGCCCGCGATCGCCGACCGCGAACGTACCGGCACGGTGTACTGGATCGACGTGGATGTGGAACCGCCGGCGCAGTTGCCCGACGCCGCGCGGCTGCACGGTGAAGGCGGTCGCATCCTGCGGCTCGAAGTGAAGCCCTGCGGCGCCTGACCGGGCTAGAATGCCGGCCGATGCCGGTGTAGCTCAGCTGGTAGAGCAGTGGTTTTGTAAACCTCAGGTCGGGGGTTCGACTCCCTCCGCCGGCACCATCACTTCTGCAGCCGATACACCTCGTACAGAAAGCTGGAATCGGAATTGACGAAGAGCGTCACCTGGATGCCCGCCGCCTGGGCGGTCAGTTCGGTGGCCGACTTCTGCTGCAGCGGTCCGACGTCCTTTGCGATGGCGGCCTTGCGCGCATCGACGAGGGTCGCGTACGGCGCGCCGTACTGCGACCTGCGGACGATGGTCACGGCGA
>JANNHT010000011.1:0-2235 GCA_031404555.1 Gammaproteobacteria bacterium | reverse complement strand
GAAGCACTGGCAGCGAAACGGCAGCGCATCGCCCGCCGCACTCGTCGACTTCGGCCTCTATCTGTTTCACAACGCCGCGGAGCTCGTGCGCCGCGGCACCGGCCCTTACTTCTACCTGCCGAAGCTCGAGAACCACCTCGAGGCGCGCCTCTGGGCCGAGGTCATCGACGCCGCCGAGCGCGCGCTCGGGCTCGCGCGCGGCGCGGTCAAGGTGACGGTGCTGATTGAGACCATTACGGCCGCGTTCGAGATGGACGAGATCCTGCATGAATTGCGCGACTGGATCGTCGGGCTCAACTGCGGGCGCTGGGACTACATCTTCAGCTTCATCAAGAAATTCAACCGGGACGAGGACTGCGTGCTGCCGGATCGCGCGAGCGTCACGATGACCTCGCATTTCCTGCGCTCCTATTCGCAGCTCGTGATCCGGACCTGCCACCGGCGCGGCGCTTTCGCGATGGGCGGCATGGCGGCGCAGATCCCGATCAAGGGCGACCCCGAGGCGAACGAGAAGGCGCTGGCACGGGTGCGCGCCGACAAGGAACGCGAGGCAGAGGACGGCCACGACGGCACCTGGGTCGCGCATCCGGGCCTCGTCGGCCTCGCGCGCGAGATCTTCGATCGACACATGCCGGGGCCGAACAACCTCGCGCGCCTGCGCGAGGACGTCTCGATCAGCGCCACCGACCTGCTGCGCGTCCCGGAGGGCGCGATCACGGCGGCGGGGCTCGCGCAGAATGTCGACGTCGGCATCCGCTACCTCGCGGCCTGGCTCGGCGGCAATGGCTGCGTGCCGATCCACCACCTGATGGAGGACGCGGCGACCGCGGAGATCTCGCGTTCCCAGCTCTGGCAGTGGCTGCACCACGGCGAGCGCCTCACCGACGGGCGTGCGGTCACGCTGCCGCTGATCCGCGACGAGATCGCGCGCCAGCTCGACGTCATCCGCGACGAGTCGGGCGCCGAGGCTTTCGGCGCGGGACATTACGAGCGCGCGGCCGAGATCCTCGACGCGCTCACCGCGAAGCCGGTATTCGAATCCTTCCTGACGCAGGTCGCCTATCGCGACCTCGATTGACCCCGGAGCATTCATGACCCTGAAGACCGCCGCCCAGATCGAATCGGACTGGACCACGAATCCGCGCTGGAAAGGCATCACGCGTGCCTATGGCGCCGCGGACGTCGTGCGGCTGCGCGGCCGCGTGCACATCGAGCACTCGCTCGCGCGGCTCGGCGCAGAGAAGCTCTGGCGTTACCTGCACGAACTGCCATACGTGAACGCGCTCGGCGCGCTGACCGGCAACCAGGCGATGCAGCAGGTCCGCGCCGGTCTCAAGGCGATCTATCTCTCGGGCTGGCAGGTGGCGGGCGACGCCAATCTGGCGGCCGAGATGTACCCGGACCAGTCGCTGTACCCGGCGGACTCCGTGCCCGCGGTCGTGCGGCGCATCAACAACACGCTGCTCCGCGCCGACCAGATCGGCCAGGCCGAGGGCGGGGATTCCATCGACTGGCTCCAGCCGATCGTGGCCGATGCCGAAGCCGGATTCGGCGGCGTGCTGAACGCCTTCGAACTGATGAAGGCGATGATCGCCGCAGGCGCCGCGGGCGTGCATTTCGAGGACCAGCTCTCGAGCGCCAAGAAGTGCGGCCATATGGGCGGCAAGGTGCTGGTGCCGACCCAGGAGGCGATCCACAAGCTGGTCGCCGCGCGCCTCGCCGCCGACGTGTCGGACACGCCGACGGTCCTGGTCGCGCGCACCGATGCCGAATCCGCCAACCTGCTGACGGCCGACGTGGACGAGCGCGACCGCCCCTTCATCGAGTCGAAGGAGCGGACCGCCGAGGGCTTCTTCCAGGTTCGCGCGACCATCGACCAGGCGATCGCGCGCGGCGTCGCCTATGCCCCCTATGCGGACCTGGTCTGGTGCGAGACCGGCAAGCCCGACCTGCACGAGGCGAAACAGTTCGCCGAGGGTGTGCACCGAAAATACCCGGGCAAGCTGCTCGCGTACAACTGTTCGCCGTCCTTCAACTGGAAGCAGAAGCTCGACGATGCGACCATCGCGAAGTTCCAGCGCGAGCTGGGCGCCATGGGCTACAAGTTCCAGTTCATCACGCTCGCGGGCTCATGAAATTCTTCGATGCCAACTACCAATGGGCTGTCGAGCACGACTTCAATGCCCAGATCATGACGTGCCTCTTCCACTTTGCGAGCTTCGACGAGGACTTTCG
>JANNHT010000010.1:0-14573 GCA_031404555.1 Gammaproteobacteria bacterium | reverse complement strand
AGCGACGCACCGCAGCTGCCGGCGACCGCGAGTTCTGGCGCCTCCGCCGCGCCGACCGGTGTCGCGCTACCCACCGCGGACATGGGCGGCGCCAGGCCGAGGTATCCGGCCGACCGGATTTCGTCGACGAGGACCGCGAGGGCGGCATCCAGCGTTTCCTCGAGTTGTGCCAGCGCTTCGCCGGCGCGCCCGGCATCGCGCCCGCGTGCAACGAAGGCGAGCGAACCGGCCGTGACGGCGAGCACGATCAGCATCGCCACCAACACCTCGACCAGCGTCAGCCCGGCACTGCGCCTCATGTGACGACCGCGAGGTTCAGGCTCTGCATTCCGCCGCCGGCGACCGGCCACGCGATCCGGATCGAGTATCGGGTGGGTCGCATCGCGGCGACTTCGACACCGGCACTCGAACCGGCCGGAAGCACCGATTCCACGTCCGCGATCCAGGCCGCGATCGCAGCGTCATCGGCCGCTATGGCCCCGGTGCCGGGACGCAGCGCCCGCAACTCCTCGGCGAGCGAACCCATGAAGCGAATTGCGGCGCGGCGATTCGACGACTCACGTTCGCATTGCACGCACTGCAACAGGAGCAGGCTCGCACCGGCGAGGCCTGCGAGCAGCAGGGCGAGCGCGACCATCGCCTCGATCAGGGAGAAACCGGCCATCGAATGCCGGATCAGCATGTGAGCGGCCCGCCGCCGGCGTCGCGTTCGCTGACGCGCGGCCGGCCGCTGCGGCTCACGATGATCGCGCGCGCCGCGCCGGCTCCGCGGCGGTCGCAGACGATGAGCGTCGCCGGCGTTGCAAATCCGGATCCCGCCTCGAACTGGATCGCGCTGCGATTGGAACGGATGTCGGGTGGGCGCGAGGCGGACGCCGGCCGCAGGCTGCGGAGCGGCCTCCCGGCTTCATCGATGACGAGGAGTCCCCACGACCAGTCCATGCGATCCGAGCACCGAGATTCATCACGGCTGCCGCACAGGCGCATGGTCTCTCCGCGGATCGCGGCGAGCTGGCGCGCGAAATGCATCGCATGCAGCGCAGTCGTCACTGCGGCCGCGCGGCGGCCGTCCAGCAGCATGCCCCGGAAGCCCGGAACGGCGAAGCCGACGATGAGGGCAGCCAATGCGAGCACGACCAGCAGCTCCGTGAACGTCAGGCCGTGTTGCGTGGCGATTCTGTCAGGCATGCAGCGAGCCTAGCCGCGGCCGAGCCGCGCGCCCCGCCGTGAATTGGCCGTGTTTGAGCCGATTTCCCCCGAGGCGTATTATTCCCGCCCGATGGACCCCTCGATCCCGGCCCCGAGGAGCGACCGCAAGCGCAGCCACGCGCTCCTGACGGCGCACGGCATGCAGCCGACCGCCCAGCGCATCCGCATCGCGGAGCTGCTGTTCGCCTGCGACCAGCACCTGACCGCCGAGCAGGTGATCCAGGCGCTCGGCCGCGACGGCACCCAGGTTTCGAAAGCGACGGTCTACAACACACTGAATCTCTTCGCCGCCAAGGGCCTGCTGAAGGCGCTCAGCGTCAACCCCGACCGCGGCCAGTTCGATTCGAACATCACTCCGCATCATCACTTCCACGTGGAGAACACCGGCGAGCTGATCGACGTGCCGCCGGGCTCGGTGGAATTCTCGAAGCTCCCGCCGCTGCCGCCGGGGACCGAATCGGTCTCCGTCGAAGTCGTGATCCGGGTCCGCCGGCAGGGCTAGGGCGTTTGCCCGCGGCCCGGGCCTTCCCTATACTTCGCGCCCCCAACGCCGGTGTAGCTCAGTTGGTAGAGCAGTCGCTTCGTAAGCGAGAGGTCGGGGGTTCAAGTCCCTCCACCGGCACCATTTTCATGTCTTTCATGAACAACACTTTCCACTCACTCGCGGCTCTCGTGCTCGCCATTGGCGTGACGGCTTGCACGCCGCCTTCGGCAGAAGAGCAGACCGACGCCGTTCTGACGGCGTATGAGAAGGGTGACTATCAGGAGACGCTGCGCCTCGCTCGCCCGCTGGCCGAACAGGGCTCGGCAATGGAGCAATACATCCTCGGCGTCATGTTCGATACCGGCACCGGTGTAACGCAGGATTACGCAGAGGCCGCCGCGTGGTATCGCAAGGCCGCCGATCAGGGCAAGGCTGAAGCGCAGAACAACCTGGGTGTGCTGTATCTGAACGGACGGGGTGTGCCGCAGGATCCCGCCGAGGCGGCCAGGTGGTTTCGAAAGTCGGCGGAGCTCGGCAAGCAGGAAGCGCAGAATAACCTCGCCGTTGCCTACCGCACGGGTCAGGGTGTGCCGAAGGACGATGCCGAGGCCACGAAGTGGTATCGCCGCGCGGCGGAACAGGGTGATGCCGGTGCGCAGTACAACCTGGGCTACGCCTACCACGGCGGCCTGGGGGTGCCTGAAGACCATACGCAAGAAGCAGCTTGGTTTCGAAAGGCAGCGGACCAAGGCCACGCGCAAGGCCAGATCAACGTCGGCATAATCTATTTCATGGGCAAGGGCGTCCCGCAGGACTATGTGCAGGCGCACATGTGGTTCAATCTGGCAGCCGCAAATGCCACGGACGACGACACTCGAAACATGGCCGTCAAGAACCGTGATGTGGTGGCGGCCTCGATGACCCCGACGCAGATCGCCGACGCCCAGAAACTGGCCCGCGAGTGGAAGCCGGGCCAATAGCCGGCACAATCAATCGGGCTCACATGAGCCGGGTGTCCTCGGGTGCACGATCGAACCGATCGTGCCGGTTGTCGATGAATCTGAGCGGTACAGCGGCCAACTCATCGGTTGAGACGTTGTCGAACGTGGCGACTGCGAGCGCGCAGAACCTGCCACCCATGAATTCGGCGTCGCCCGTTGCGTAGATACGCACGCCACAAGTCTTGCAGAACCGATAGATCAGACCGGGGCTCGACCTGCCAGGTGGCGTCCACTCGTACGAACTCAGGTGGCTCTCTCCAGCAAGAAGTCGGAACTGCTCGCCGCCGGCAAACGTAAACCAGGCACGGGCCTTGGTGCAGATCGAGCAATTGCAGCGAATGGTCCCCTTGGAAAGGTCGACGTCTGCTTCGTACCGGACGGCTCCACAGTGACAACTACCCAGAACATGCTTCAGTGACATGGACGGCTCCTCGGAAAGTGAGCCAAGGATAGCCTCGGCCTGTGTGAAGGAGTAAAAAGCACCATGGCGCTTCCGCTCAAGATCGTGCTCGCGCTCGTATCCGTCGTCGCGTACTGGCTGATCATCACGCTCGGCGAGCGCTTCGAGTGGTCCGCGGAATTCCTCGGCTTCTCGCTCGTGCTGCACCTTGTGGGCCTCGTGTTCGGCCTGCTCGTGCTCGCGCCCTATGCGATCGCGTCGCCGCAGCGGATTCCGCGCATGCTCGCGCTCGCCGTCGCGAGCGCCGCGATCTATTACGGCGCCGTCCGCTTCGTCATCGACGGCCCGTTCGAGTCTCAGTGGGGTGCCCCGATCGTGTGGGCCTTCGTGATCGCAGGTGCCGGGGCGGCGCTGCTCTGCGGCCTGGCGGTCGCGGCGCTCGTGCCGAGGCGCCCGAGCGGGTTCCTGATCGTGTTGACGCTCGCCGCAGGGGCCGCCGGCGGGGCATTGTTCGAGTGGGACCTCCCCGTCGAATGGGCCCCGGGCAACCTGCACGCCTATCTGGCCTGGCAGCTTCTCGTCTGCCTGGCCCTGCACCGGGGCTTCTTGCCTTCATCGCGGGGGGCGGGTTAAATGCCCGGACCCGGGTACCCAGACCCGCGTCGTTGACATCAAACAAGCTGTTTTCAGGGGGATCTGCAATGCGTGGAACGATCATCATGTGGAGTGGTGACAAGGGAGTCATCACCGCCGGCGGACAACGCTACGACTTCGACATCAATCAGTGGCAGGGTGCGACCGCGCCGGCCGCGAACATGACGGTCGAGGTCACGGTGACGGACGGCAAGCTCGCTGGCGTCACGCCGGTCAACGAGGCGGATCTCGCGAAGGAAAAACTGGCAGCGATGACGGGCAAGGGCGGCGAAGTCGCGAAGGCCGTGTTCGCCAACGTCGGCATGGATGTCGCGATCGCCTACGGCGTGTTCCTGATCGCCGCGCTCTTCTTCAGCGTCATCAGCGGCGGCGGAATGCTCGGCATCAGCATCAAGCTGACCAACCTGCTTTCCGAGGGCATGGGCATCATGGGCAGCGGCCGGGGCGTGTTCCTGGTGCTGTTGGCGACCGCCACGATCGCCGTGCCGTACTTCTGGAAGCACAAGTTCGCGCCGCTCGCGTTCCTCGTACCGCTCCTGATCACGCTGATGGCCTTCATGCCGCTGTACCAGCAGCACCGCCAGCAGCAGCAGGCCATGGAGGCGATGGGCGAGTTCGGCCGCGCGTTCGGCCAGATGGCGGAGCAGATGGGCGCGCCAAGCGGCGGCATGTTCAGCAATCTGGGATTGGGCGCCTACCTGATCTTCGCGGCCGTCCTGTACCTGGCGTACAAGGGCGTCGTGAAATTCCTCGGCCGCGCGTGACAGTCGGTGCCGGGCCCGGCGCCGCGGAAAGCTATTTCATCGTCGGCATCGTGAACTCGGCGCCCTTCGATCCGCTCGGCCAACGGGCGGTGACGGTCTTCAGCCGCGTGTAGAAACGGACGCCGTCGGGCCCGTGCATGTGCAGCGGCCCGAACAGCGAGCGCTTCCAGCCGCCGAAGCTGTGGAAGGCCATCGGCACCGGGATCGGCACGTTGATGCCGACCATGCCTGCCGAAACACGGCGCGTGAACTCCCGCGCGGCGCCGCCGTCGCGCGTGAAGATCGCCGTACCGTTGCCGTATTCGTGGCCCGCGATCAGTTCGAGCGCGGCGTCCAGTGTCGGCACGCGCACGACGACCAGCACCGGCCCGAAGATCTCCTCGCGGTAGATGCGCATCCCGGCCGTGACCTGGTCGAACAGCACCGGGCCCATGAAGAATCCCTGTTCGTGGCCGGCCACGGTGAGGTTCCGCCCGTCCACCACGAGCTTCGCGCCTTCCGCGACACCCGTGTCGACGTAGCCGAGCACGCGCTCGCGGTGTTCCCGCGTGATGAGCGGGCCCATGTCCGCGCCGTCGGCAGTCCCGGGCAGCACGCGGATCGCCGCAAGTTCCGGTTTCAGCGCCTCGACCAGCCGGTCTCCGGCGCTTCCGACCGCAACCGCGACCGAGATCGCCATGCAGCGCTCGCCGGCCGAACCGTAGGCGGCGCCTGCGAGCGCATGAGCGACCGTTGCGGGATCGGCATCTGGCATCACGACCATGTGGTTCTTCGCGCCGCCCAGCGCCTGCACGCGCTTGCCGTGCTGCGAGCCCGTGCGGAACACATGCTCCGCAACCGGCGTCGAGCCGACGAAGCTGATGGCCTCAACGGCGGGATCCCGCAGGATCGTGTCCACGGCCTCGCGGTCGCCGTTGACCACGTTCAGCACGCCCGCGGGCGCGCCGGCCTCGGTCAGCAGTTCCGCGAGACGGGTTGAGCAGCCGGGATCCTTCTCCGACGGCTTCAGCACGAAGGTGTTGCCGCAGGCGATCGCGACCGGGAACATCCAGAGCGGCACCATCGCCGGGAAATTGAACGGCGTGATGCCGGCGCAGACGCCGACCGGCTGGCGCAGCGACCAGCTGTCGATGTCGCGGCCGACCGCGTCGCTGTACTCGCCCTTCAGCAGGTGCGGGATCCCGCAGGCGAACTCGACGATCTCGAGCCCGCGCGTGACTTCGCCGCGCGCGTCGGGCAGGACCTTGCCGTGTTCACGCGTGATGATCGAAGCGAGTTCATCGGAGTGCTGCTCGATGAGTTCGCGGAAGCGGAACATCACGCGCGCGCGCCGGAGCGGCGGCGTCGCCGCCCATTCGGGCAGCGCCGTGGCGGCCGAGGCGATCGCGGCCCTGGTTTCGGCGGCGGAGGCGAGGGCGACCTGCAGCGTCGCGACGCCGAGCGCGGGATTGAATACGGGAGCACTGCGCGCCGAGGTGCCGGCGACGCGCTTGCCATCGATGTAGTGGCCCAGTTGCTCGAATTTTCCAGTCATGGTCACCGTCCGCTGCGTTGTCATCGTCGCTATCGGGCGCGGGCGTCACCCGGATTGTGGCCCCATCGGCCGCCCGTGTCACATCTGCGATACCCGCTGCTTGCACCGGTCCGAAGCCCGTGATCAATTAAACAAATGGTTTCCGGTCGCATCTGGCTGCCTTCGTTGCTGACGATCCTCGGCGGTTGCGTGTATTCGTCGGACGACGGGCCGTCCGAGCCGGGCCCGGGCGAAGAACTTGTCGCGACCCTCGATACGCCGCCCGTCGATTCGTCGGGTGATGCGGCAGACGATCCCGCGATCTGGGTGCACCCGGTCGATCGGGCGCTGAGCCTCGTCATTGCCACCGACAAGCAGTTGGGCCTCTACGTCTACGACGTCGACGGCAACTTGCTGCAGACCCTGCCCGACGGGCGCCTGAACAATGTGGACCTGCGGGATGGTTTTATCCTGGACGGCACCAGCCGGACACTCGTCGCAGCGAGCAACCGCACCGACGACACCATCGCCCTCTACGTGGTGGATCAGGCAACCAGACGCCTGACGCCAGCCGGAGCGAGCGTACCGACCGGACTCACGGATCCCTACGGGCTTTGCATGTATGCCGCGCCGGGCGGTGGTCACTTTGTCTTCGTCAACGAGACGGACTCCGGTCGCTTCCGGCAATGGCGCATCCAGGACGGCGCCGGCGGCATCACGGCGACGATGGTGCGGGAGTTCAGTGTCGGCTCGCAGGCCGAGGGCTGTGTCGCGGATGATGAACTGGGCGACCTTTATGTAGCGGAAGAAAACGTCGCGCTCTGGCGCTATTCGGCGGATCCCGCGGGCGGTGCCCTGCGCGTGGAGATCGATCGCGTCCGCGGGACGAATGGCCTGGCTGCCGACCTCGAAGGTGTCGCGATCTGGCGCGGCGCCGGCGGCAACGGTTTCGTCGTCGTATCGAACCAGGGCGCGAGCAACTATGCCGTGTACCGGCGCGGCGAGGACAACGAGTTCATCGGCCTGTTCGCGATCGTGGACAACACGGTGCAGGGCATCGACGGTGTCACGAACACCGACGGACTCGAAGTCACACACCTGTCGGTCGGCCCGCGGTTCCCGGATGGCCTGCTGGTCGTCCAGGATGGCAACAATCAGGGGACGATCGGTCGCCAGAACTTCAAGTTCATTCCCTGGCGCGCCGTCGCGGAAGCGCTCGAGATCTGGGAAAGCCAGTAGCACATCGCGGTCACACACGGCCGCGGCCGGCTGCCCGATCCGCGTTCCTGCCGCCCGGTGGCCGCTTCCGGTAAGCTGCCCCGCGGAATGCAGCTTCCTTCACAAGTCCACAAGAGCCGCCGGCAGCGCTTCCGGCGCCGCCCCGCCGACCTCGAGGAACGCCTGCCGTTCAAACGCCTGCCATTCTGGCTGCGGGCGCTCTCGTCATTGCCGCTGCCGGTCTGGTACGCGATCGGGAGCTTCTTCGCCTGGCTCGCCGAGCACGTCGTCCGGCATCGCCGCGGCATCATCGACATGCAGCTCGCCGCCTGCTTTCCCGATCGTGACGAGCGCTGGCTCAGGGACACGCGGCACGCGTTCTACAAGAGCTTCGGCCAGGTATCGGTAGAGATCATCAAGGCGGCGACGATGCGGCGCGAGGACATCGATCGCCGCGTGACGTTCGTGAATGTCGAGGCGCCGCGCGCCTCGCTCGCGGCCGGGCAGTCGATCATCGTCGTGACCTCGCACAACTGCAATTGGGAATGGACCCTGCAAAAGCTGGTCACCGACCTCGGGCCTCTGCAGGCGGCCTACAAGCCGCTCAAGGGCCGCTGGGGCGACCGGCTGATGCTGACCATCCGCTCGCGCTTCGGCGCCGAAATGGTTGCGGCCAGGCGGATGCTGATGCGCGTGCTGCGCCATCGCGGCCCGGCGCGCATCATCGCGATGGTCGCCGACCAGGCACCGACGTCCTCAGCCGTGCGCTACTTCACGCAGTTTATGGGACTCGACACGGCGTTCTTCCTGGGCCCCGAGGCCATCGCGCGCGGCACCGGGCTGCCGGTCTACTACCTCGCGATGCGCCGCGAGCGGCGGGGTTACTACAGCGTCGACTTTGTGCCCCTGGCCGCGGCGGGCGAGGAATTTGCGCCGGGTGCGCTGATCGAGCGCTATTCGCGGGCCGTCGAGTCCTTGACGCGCGAACGCCCGGCGGACTGGTTGTGGAACTACCGGCGCTGGAAGGTCCAGCGTGACGCAGACGGCAATCCGAAAATCGTCAAGTCGGGTGCGATCTCCGGCCCGGAATGAGCGGGCGATGATCATTCTTTGCTGCGCGCGAGTCCCGGCTGTGCTGACTGCGCAGGCGCATTCCTGGTTGCTCGGCCGCTTGTCACCGGACAACGCGACGACGCTGCGCCGGCGCCTCGCCGCGGGTGGCGGGCAGGAAAGCGCCACCGGCCTCGCACTGCTCGCGCATTGCGGCCGCGTGATGGACCTGCCGCCGCTCTCGGCGATCCGCAGGCCCGACCGCGGCAAACCCCGCTGGCCGGGCGGGCCCGACTTCAGCATCACGCATGCACGCGGCTTCGCCGCCTGCGCGGTCGCGCCCGCGGGCACCACGATCGGCATCGACCTGGAACCGGCCGGCCGTGTCCGCCTGCAGTCCATCCGCCGCGTCCTGACCGCGGCGGAGGAGCGTGCGCTCGTCGCCGGCGGCGACGCGACGCGGCTCTGGACCGGAAAGGAGGCGGTACTGAAAGCCGCGGGCGCGAGTCTGGCCGATGCCGCCAGCGTGGAGGTTGAGGGGCAGGGCGGGCGGATCGGCGAGCAACATTTCCACCTTCAGCAACTCACGCTCGACGGCGGCGTCGTCCTCACGCTCGCGACCAGCGAGCTGCTGGCGGTAGCCGTTCCGCAGTGGGTCGCGGAGGAGGTGCTGTTCGCGCCAGATGCGGCACCGTGATTATAGTAAATACAGGTGCTTAGCTTGCATTCCTAAGGGTTTCTGACAAAATGCGGCGCAACTGCCGGATCCACCGGGCACCAGAATTCGTTAACTGGTTCCTGTGGCGGGCAGGGGTGGGCTGAGAGACTCCCACCAAACGAGGGGGATCCCATCGGGGTGCCGACGGTGCAAGGCGATTCGCTTCCCGACTTCACGGCTTCAGACGTCCTGTCGTCGAAGCTGTGGCAGCCACGGCCAGACCGGCCGCAGCTCGGCATCGACCTCGCCTGCACGAAAGTGGCGGTCGATTTCCAGAATATCTCCGCCGGCAATGCCGATGCGGTGATCCGCCAGAGCCTCGAAATACTGCGCGAAGCCATCGCGACCGACGCGGTGTTCCTGGTGCTGCTCGACGGGCACGGCGAGCGCATCGACTCGATCGCGACCGCCAAGGGCCCGTTCGCACAGTGCCGCCCCGAAGTGCTGAAGGGCGAGATGCTGGACGTGCTGCCCTGGGTGCGCTCCCGCCTCGAACATGTCCGCATCCTCGAGATGCGCGACACCGTCAGCGCGCGCCCGGAGCAGGCGACCGACGCCGAGCGCCTCGCGGGGCTCGACATCCGCTCGCTGCTCCTGATTGCATTCGCCGTGCAGGGCACGGTGCGCGGTTTCCTCGCATTCGCCTCGTCCACGCCGCGCGACGGCTGGGACGTTAACCTGCACCTACTGCTGAAGCTGGTCGGCACGAGCCTCGCCTGCGGGCTCGAGAAGGTGTCGCTCGCAGACCGGCTCGCCGACATGCAGGAGCGCCAGGAGATGGCGCTGCCCTGCGCGAACGACGGCCTTTGGGACTACGACGCCCAGACCAACAGCACCTGGTTCTCGCCGCGCTGGAAAGGAATGCTCGGATTCGCCGAGAGCGACGTGATCACCTCGCCGGACTGGCACCGCATGGTGCATCCGGAAGACCTCGCGCGCGTCTCCGCGGCAATGCGCGACCACATCGCCGGCAAGCTGCCGATGTTCGAGAGCGTGCACCGCCTCAAGCACACGGACGGCGAATGGCGCTGGGTCATCGGCCGCGCCTGCGCTCGCGTGGACGACCAGGGCAGGCTCCGCCGCCTGATCGGCGTCGAGCTCGACATCACGGAACGCAAGCTCTACGAGGAGGCGCTGTTCCGCGAGAAAGAGAGCGCGCAGATCACGCTGCAGTCGATCGGTGACGGCGTGATCACCTGCGACGCGCACGGCCGCGTCGAGTACCTGAACCCGGTGGCGGAGGAGCTGACGGGCTGGCGCCTCGAGGACAGCCTCGGGCGCACCATCGACGAGATCTTCCGCGCGTTCCACGAGGAGACCTGCGAGCCGCTGGAGAATCCGCTCGCGGTCGCGGTCCGGCGCATCCGCTCGATCAAGTCGGTGCGGCCGATGCTGCTGATCCGCAAGGACGGAAACGAGCTCTATATCGAGAGCACCGCCTCGCCGATCCGGGATGGCAGCGGCACCGTGACGGGCGGCGTGCTCGTGTTCCACGACGTGTCGGAGTCGCGCGAGCTGAACCGGCGCCTGTCCTACCACGCGAGCCACGACGTCCTGACAGGCCTCGTGAACCGCCGCGAGTTCGAGACGCGGCTCGAGCGCGCGCTGAAGAGCGCGAAGGCGCGCGAGACCTCCTACGCGCTCTGCTACATCGACCTCGACCAGTTCAAGATCGTGAACGACACCTGCGGCCATTCAGCCGGTGACGCCCTGCTTGGTCAGGTCGGCGCGCTGCTGAAGTCCAAGGTGCGCTGGCGCGACACGCTGTCGCGCCTCGGCGGCGACGAGTTTGGCGTGCTGCTCGAGAGCTGCTCGCTGGAGGAGGCGCTGCGCACGGCTGAGTCGCTGCGCGAGGCGATCCGGAACTTCCGCTACACCTGGGAGGACCGCACCTTCCGTCTCGGCGCCTCGATCGGCGTCGTGCCGATCACGGCCGAGAACGAGGACGTGGCCTCCGTGCTGTCCGCGGCGGATTCCGCCTGCGGCGCCGCGAAAGAGAGCGGGCGCAACCGTGTGCACTGCTTCGAGGAAAACGACATCGACCTGATGCGCCGCCGGCGCGAAATGCAGTGGGCCGCGCGCATCAACAACGCGCTCGAGGAATCGCGCTTCGAGCTGTTCCGCATGACGATCATGCCGCTGCAGCACGAGGACGCCGGCGAGCACTTCGAGCTCCTGCTCAGGATGCGCGACGAGGCCGGCAAAATCGTGGCGCCCGACCAGTTCATCGCGGCTGCCGAGCGCTACGGCATCACTCCATCGATCGACCGCTGGGTGATCGACAGCGCGTTCCGCTGGCTGGTGTCGGAGGCGGACGAGCGCCGCCGGCTGACGATGTGTTCGATCAACCTGTCGGGGCAGAGCCTCGGCGACGACAAGTTCCTGCCGTTCGTGATCGAGCAGTTCCACCGCAGCGGCATCGACGGCAGCAAGATCTGCTTCGAGATCACGGAGACGGCGGCCATCGCGAACTTCTCGCAGGCCAGCCGGTTCATCCAGGCGCTGAAGGAACTCGGCTGCAAGTTCGCGCTTGACGACTTTGGCACCGGCCTGTCGTCATTCGGCTACCTGAAGCACTTCCCGGTGGATTTCCTGAAGATCGACGGCAGCTTCGTGAAGGGCGTGCTGCACGACCCGATCGACCGCGAGATGGTCCGCTCGATCAACGAGATCGGCCACCTGACCGGCAAGCAGACCATCGCCGAATGGGCGGAGAACGCCGAGATCATCGAGGTACTTCGCGGCCTCGGCGTGGACTACGCCCAGGGCTACGGTGTGTCCCAGCCCCAGCGGGTTCAGCGGGCGGCGATCGCGTAGGTACGGTTCCTTGTCCGCGCTGGCCGGCGGTGATTGCGCGAAACCTCGCGCACCTGGAACGCCGATCTGCAGAGCAATCCCAAGTCGAGTTGCCGCTCAGGGCGCGTGCGCCGCCCGAGCAGTCCCGCCTGCTGTGAGCGCGGGCTGACCGAGGTTGCTGCGGCCAGTGTGGCGGCGGGCGGGACGGTGCTGGGCCGCGTTTCGGGCGCGGGCCGCCGGCGGCAGTTTGGGCACGACACGTGGCCGGTTACGCGCGTCGGCTCGGTCGGGACAGGTGGTTTGATTTTCCTATCCGCCCAGCACGGCCATGACTTTCGGGACGAGCTTCTCGCGGCCGCCGGGTCTGGTCACTGGAATGCTTGGCAAGGGGCCCGTGGGTGCCCAAGTGAGAACAATATCAGGACAATATCAGCCTATCATCAGGATCACGGACCGTCGGCGCTGGTAGCATTTCCTGGGTGGGGGAAAAGCGTTTGTCCGCAAACTCAGCAGATTGATTTTATCGTGCGCAAGACACTCTCATTCTGTTCACCGCCACCGCCTAAGATGAAATAGAACCCACACCGCCCCTAAACGAAGAGTAAAAAATGAAATACTCCATGATCAAGACCGCTTTCGGCAACTTTGTTGCCATCGCGGCGCTCCTGATTCTGGGAATTTCCAGCATCGAGGCCCCGGCGGCCGGGGCCGGCCGCGGCGCGAACCTGGGCAAAGTAAGAAACGAAATCGCGAAAACGTTGGTCCCGGGCACCCGCTACGACAACATCGTCAATATCGGTTGCGGCTGGGCATCAGGGGTGAATTTCGCCAGTAGTTACGACTGGCCGAGTTTGCTTCCGCAAATCCTCGCGAGGCCGTTGGATGTGTACGATATCCTTACGGACCCAGCCAACTTCACGCCATACCCGAACAAGTACGCAATTCTCGTGAAGGAGGCTCTGGAAGCGCGCGATGGCGTGTCGATCAACTTCTTCGACCTGGCCAAGACCGGGCACACTTCGCCCTACGGGGTGTTCGAGATCGATGCGCTGGATGAGATCATCGCCAATGAGTTCGGCGGCCAATTAACTGGCAACACACTGGTGCTCTATGAGTATGGCCCGCCGGATTTCGTCCGCCTGGTCAGCATGCTATTCGACCGCGACCCCGCGCTCAATCCGATTGCGACGCTGTTTGGAAGTGAACCCTTGCCACCAGGAACTGCCGCATACGGGGACTCCTACTGGCAAGCACGCTTTGCAGCCGAACTCGGGGGTGACCCGGCCACGATCGATGACGTCCTAGATCGGTACGCCGGACATTTTCTGCCAACTCAAACCGGCGCCACGCCCTACGTCGATGAAACCGACGTGCTGGGGCCGCCGAACAGCAACGACTTGACGGTATCGGACCGCTTTTTCGCGAGCTACGCGCGTGATTACGACCGCCTGCTCGGAAACGCCGACGGGCGCTATGGCGACAAGGTCGACATCATCGCGATCGGCAACGAGAACGTCTACGAAGGTGGTGCGAACTTCCGCCAGTACGCCAATAGCGCAATGGCCAATCCGAACGCAGCCAACCCGTGCGGCTTTTTCCCTACGTTTTTCGGCTGTAAGCCAAACATGGTGGAAACGAACCTCGGCATCGACGAAGGCTTCGTGCACCCGTTTGCGGACAGGCTCGAAGAGCTCTCATTGGACTACACACTGAAGATGACCGATCAGGCTCGGGAGAAGGGCGTCACGCTGATCAACGCTTACGAGCTTTTCGCGGGGCATCACTCGAGGTTCGACGACCCGACCTCACCGGCATATGTCCGGAAAGATCCGACCTACTGGGCATATATGGCCGAGATCAACGCGCTCGGCAACGAGGTGGTCGCGGATGTCATGCTGCATACTCTCAACACTGGCCGGAAGATCTATCACCGAAAACACAGCGACACGTTCCTTGAGCGGGCGCTGGAAAGCGAGTTCGGCGGCGTATACGGTTATTAGAGGTCGGTTGTCCTGCAACCCAGGAAAGATGGTTACCGGCATTTGCAAAGGTTAGATAGTTTCCCTCCTAGCCGAAATTAGACTTCAACTCCCCGGAGATTCACATCCAGGGGAGTTCTCTTTTTGGCCGAGAGCAGCCATTAGCGCCCACCAATCCCGCGCCTGAATCAGTTCCGCTATTTGCGTCGAAGCGGTCGTTAGCGAAGAAGACGCGCGGCAATCGCGAACTTCTCGCAGGCCAGCCGCTTCATCCAGGCGCTGAAGGAACTCGGCTGCAAGTTCGCGCTCGACGACTTCGGCACCGGCCTGTCGTCATTCGGCTACCTGAAGCACTTCCCGGTGGATTTCCTGAAGATCGACGGCAGTTTCGTCGAGGGCGTACTGCACGACCCGATCGACCGCGAGATGGTCCGCTGGATCATCGAGATCGGCCGCCTGACCGGTAAGCAGACCATCGCCGAATGGGCGGAGAACGCCGAGATCATCGAGGTGCTGTGCGGCCCCGGCGTCGACTACGCCCAGGGCTACGGCGTGTCGCAGCCGCAGCGGGTGCAGCGGGCGGCGATCGCCTAGGGACTGTCCCCTGTTCCGCGCAGCGGAGAAGGTGGACTGTCCCTTCTCCGTCCGACGCCACACTCGGCGTCAAGGGACCCAACTATAGATTCCGCTACCCCGGAAGAATTCATCGCGGCTCAGATTGCCGTTGTGGTTGGTATCCAGGCGGTCGAACGACCCACGGTCGCCATTCCACTCGCCGGACGCGATG
>JANNHT010000009.1:0-4406 GCA_031404555.1 Gammaproteobacteria bacterium | reverse complement strand
CGCCTTGCCGGCGCGCGAACCGGGCAACAGCCGGAGTCCGCGCGCCAGCAGCGAGCCGCGGGCGAGCACGCGGCGGCGCAGGTCCTCGAGCCGCGACAGCACCTGTTTCTGTGCGTCGTCGGGTGCGTGGCCGTGCGCGGCGAGCGTGGCTTCCACGCGCGCCGTCAACGGTGGCTTGTCGGTCGCGCGCTTCAGCTGGCGAGCTCCGGCCGGTTGCGGAAGTGCTCGAGTGCGCGCGGATTGGCGAGTGCATCGGTGTTCTTCACGGGCCGGCCATGGATTGTCTCGCGCACTGCGAGTTCGACCACCTTGCCGCTGATCGTCCGCGGGATCTCCGGAACCTGGAGGATCTTCGCCGGCACGTGGCGCGGCGTCGTGTTCGCGCGGATCTGCCGCCGGATCCGGTCGCGGATCGCGTCGTCGAGCGTGAGGCCGTCGCGCAGTCGCACGAACAGCACGACGCGCACATCATGGCCGGTCTCCTGACCGACGACGACGCAGTCGACGACCTCCTCAAGCTGCTCGACCTGGCGGTAGATTTCCGCCGTGCCGATGCGCACGCCGCCGGGATTCAGCACCGCATCCGAGCGGCCGTGGATCACGAGGCCGCCGTGCGGGGTCAGGAGTGCGTAGTCGCCGTGGTGCCAGACGCCGGGAAAGCGCTCGAAATAGGCCGCACGATAGCGGTGGCCCTCCGGGTCGTTCCAGAAGCCGACCGGCATGGACGGGAACGGCGCCGTGCAAACGAGCTCGCCGCGCTCGCCGGTAACCGGCTGCCCCTCGTCGTTCCAGACCTCGACGCTCATGCCGAGCCCGCGGCACTGCAGTTCGCCGCGCCAGACCGGCAGCAGCGGATTGCCGAGCGCGAAGCAGGAAACGATGTCCGTTCCGCCGGAGATCGATGCCAGCTGAACGTCCGCACCGATCGCGTCGCGGACGAAGTCGTACTGCTCGGCTGCGAGCGGCGATCCGGTCGACAGCAGCGTGCGAAGGACGGCGAGTGCGTGGTGCTCCCGTGGCCGATAGCCTTCCTTCTGCAGCGTGGCGAGATACCTGGGGCTCGTGCCGAACACGGTGACGGCCTCGGCCGCCGCCATATCCCAGAGCACCTGCGGCCCGGGATGGAGCGGCGAGCCGTCGTAGAGCACGATCGTTGCCTCGCTGGCGAGCGCGCTCGCGAGCCAGTTCCACATCATCCAGCCGCAGGTGGTGAAGAAAAACAGCCGGTCGCCTGGCTTCAGGTCGGTGTGCAGTCGCTGCTCCTTCAGGTGCTGGAGCAGCGTGCCGCCGGCGCCGTGCACGATGCACTTCGGCACGCCGGTCGTACCGCTCGAGTACAGCACGTAGAGCGGGTGATCGAACGGGAAGCGCTCGAAGCGCTGTGACGCGCCGCGTTCGCCGTAGTCCGCGAAGGGCACGGCCTGCGGCAGCGTGGACTGGCTTCCCAGGTAGGACACCAGCACAACGCGCCGGACCGATGGCAAGCGGCCGAGAGCGGCTGCGATCGGTGCGAGCGAGTCCGGTGTCTTGCCGGCGTAGAAATATCCGTCGGCGGTGAACAGCACTTTCGGCTCGACCTGCCCGAAGCGCTCGAGCAGGCCCTCGATGCCGAAGTCCGGCGAGCAGGAGGTCCAGGTCGCGCCGACGCTGGCGGTTGCGAGCATCGCGGTCACGGCCTCGGGCAGGTTCGGCAGGAATCCCGCGACGATGTCGCCGGGGCCGATGCCGTCAGCCCGGAGGCCCGCGGCGATGCGCGCGACGTCGGCGCGCAATTCCTGCCAGGAGATCTCGCGCCGCGATCCCCGTTCATTGCAGAAGACGATCGCGGGCTCGGCGTCGGGGCCGCGGAGCAGGTTCTCCGCGAAGTTGAGCCGCGTGCCCGGGAACCAGCGCGCGCCCGGCATGCGGTCGCCGTCGGCGAGCACCGGCCCGTCGCCGCGATCGGCGATGACGCCGGTGAATTCGAACAGGGCGTCCCAGAATGCTTCGGGTTCTGCGACGGACCAGTCGTAGAGCGCGGCGTAATCCGAGTCAGGCGCGCCGCGCGATGCGGCGAATACCATGAACCGGGTCAGGTTCGCGTCCGCGATCCGGAACAGCGAAGGCGTCCAGACCGGCGGTTCGGCGCCCATTCAAAGGCCCTGGTAGTTGGGCCCGGAGCCGCCCTCGGGCGTCGTCCAGGTGATGATGCCGTAAGGGTCCTTGATGTCGCAGGCCTTGCAGTGCACGCAGTTGGCCGCGTTGATCTGCAGCCGCTTGCCGCCGGCGCCGTCATCCACCATCTCGTAGACGTTCGCCGGGCAGAAATGCTCGCAGGGATTGCCGAACTCGGTGATGCAGCGCGTCGCGCACACCGTCGTGTCGTGCACCTTGAGATGCACCGGCTGGCTCTCGTCGTGCACGTTGCCGGCGTGGAACACGGCGGCGAGGCGGTCGCGAGGCGCGAGGTCGCGCTCGATCCAGCCGCGATCGACGACCGGCGCCGTCTCGAGGCGGTGCAGCGCGAGATGATTCTCGTGGTGGTCGAGAGTCCACGGGCTCTTGCCCGCGGTCACGGTTTCGAACGCCGCGTTCGCGAGCCCCCACCACAGCCCGCGGTGGAATCCCGGCTTGATGTTGCGCACGCGCTTCAGCTCGCGACCGCCCGGCGAGGCGCGCCAGCGCGCGTCGAAGCCCTCCGTGCCGCCGCTTTCGACGAGGTGTTCGGCCGCGAGCGAGCCCGATCGGATCGCCTGGTGCACGCCCTTGATCTTCGGCACGTTCAATGTGCCTGCGGTATCGCCGACCAGCATCAGGCCGGGCGTGTCGAGGCGTGGCAGCGACTGCCAGCCGCCGGCCGCAATCGCGCGCGCGCCATAAGAAAGGAGTTCGCCGCCCTCGAGCAGCGGGCGGATGCGCGGATGGTGCTTGAACTGCTGGAAGGCCTCGAACGGGCGGTAGCGCGGGTCGGCGTAGTCGAGGCCGCTGACATAGCCCACGTACACGCGATCGCCCGTGAGGTGATACAGGAAGCTGCCGCCATAAGTCTTCGCATCCGCCGGCCAGCCGACCGAGTGCTGGATCAGCCCGGGCTCGACCCGGCCGGGCGGCAGCTGCCAGAGTTCCTTGATGCCGAGGCCGTAGCTCGGCGGCGACCGGCCCTCGGCGAGGCCGAGCCGTGCGATGAGTTGCTTGGTGATGCTGCCGCGGCAGCCCTCGGCGAGAATCGTCGTGCCGGCGCGGATGTCGGCGCCGGCCGTGAAGCTGGGCCCGGGCTTTCCGTCCCGGTCGAGACCCATGTCGCCGATGCGTACGCCCGCGACGCGCCCGTCTTCGACCAGCGCCTCGGCCGCCGCGAATCCCGGGAACACGTCGACTCCCAGCGCCTCGGCCCGGCCCGCCATCCAGGGCACGAGTTGGCCGAGCGAGATGATCAGGTTGCCGTGATTGTTCATCTGCGGCGGGTTGGGCAGGCGCATGCCGCCGCCCTTGGTGAAATACCAGAACTCGTCGCGCGTGCAGGGCACGCAGGTGGCGGGCGGGGACTGGCGCCATTCCGGCAGCAACGCATCGAGCGCCGCGGGCTCGAGCGCGCAGCCGGAGATCATGTGCGCGCCGACGGCGGAGGCCTTCTCCAGCACGCAGACCGTGAGTGCGGGCTTCAGCTGCTTGAGCCGGACCGCAGCGGCGAGGCCCGCGGGCCCGGCACCGACGATCACGACGTCGTATTCCATGACGTCGCGATCGGTCACGGCATTCGCGCCCCCTCGAACTGGGGCAACGAGCGCAAGCTGGCTCCGATCGTCGCGAGGTCGCCCGCGACCACAATCGTCATGCGCTCGCGCCGGAGGTACTGGTTCGCGATCGCGGTGACGTCGGCTGGCGTCACCGCGTGGATGCTCGCGACCCAGTTGGTCAGGAAACTGTCGGGCAACCCGTGCAGGTCCATGAACGCGAACTGGCCGAGCACGCCGTTCGGCGACGAGTTCGAGATCACGAACAGGCCCGAACGATAGGTCTTGACCGACAGCAGTTCCGGATCCGGCGGCACTTCGCCCCTAAGCCGCTCGATCTCGCGGAAGATCTCGGTAATGGCCGCGGCGGTGTGCTCGCTCGTGACCTCGGCCGACATCAGCCACAGCGCGCTGCCGCGCCGCGCGGCGATCGAGGAATCGGGCGAGTAACTGTAGCCCTTGTCCTCGCGGATGTTGGTCGTGATGCGCGAGCTGAACGTGCCGCCGAGCAGGCTGTTCATCAGTGTCGTGCGGAAATATTCGGCGTCGGCCGGATTCGGCACCGGTACCGCGATCCGCACCGACGACTGCGGCGCGCCCGGCGTGTCGATCAGCTCGACCTGCAGCCGGTCGGCCGGGTGCGGGGGCGATGACCGCCGGGACGACATGGTTGCTGTCGGCGATGCCCTTGGC
>JANNHT010000008.1:0-6075 GCA_031404555.1 Gammaproteobacteria bacterium | reverse complement strand
ACGACCGCCGGGCCCTGAAGCGTCACGGCGCGATTGATCTCGCCGGACAGGATCACCTTCGCGCGCTCGGTCCTGGCCGGCACCACGCTCGCGGACAGGAGCGCCGCGAGGTCGATCAGGTCGGCCTTCACCTTCGCGAGGTCGGTCAGCGTCACTTCGGCGCGCGTCCGGTGCATCGCCGAGCGGAAGCCGACTTTCGGCAGGCGGCGCTGCAACGGAACCTGGCCGCCCTCGAAGCCGACCTTGTGGTAGCCGCCCTTGCGCGCCTTCTGGCCCTTGCCGCCCTTGCCGCAGGTCTTTCCCTGCCCCGCTGAGGCGCCTCTACCGACACGCAGCCGCGGGCGCTTGCTGCCCGGGCCCGGTCTCAGTGTGTTCAGTCGCATCTCGATCGCTCCTTCAGGCCTTCTCGACGGCGAGCAGGTGCTGCGCGGCATTGATCATGCCGCGGACCGCACGCGTGTCCTCGACCACTCTCGTGTCGCGGATGCGCCGCAGCCCGAGTCCGTAGACCGAGGCGCGGATGTTCTGCTGTTGCCCGTGAACGCTGCGGTTCAGCGTCACCTTGATCTTGCTATTGCTCATGGCTCAGCTCGTGATCTCGTCCAGGGTCTTGCCGCGCTTGGCCGCGATGCGGTCCGGCGACACCATCCGCTCGAACGCGTCGAAGGTCGCGCGCACGACGTTGATCGGGTTGCGCGAGCCGTAGCTCTTCGCGAGGACGTTCCGCACGCCCGCGCATTCGAACACCGCGCGCATGCCGCCGCCGGCGATCACGCCGGTACCGTCGGATGCCGGCTGCATGTACACGCGGGTCGTGCCGTGCCGGCCCTGGATCGCGTAATGCAGTGTCGCGTGCGTGATCGGCACGCTGGTCATGTTCTTGCGGGCCTGCTGCATCGCCTTCGCGATCGCGGTCGGCACCTCGCGCGCCTTGCCGTAGCCGAATCCGACTTTGCCGGCGCCGTCGCCGACCACGGTCAGCGCGGTGAATCCGAACTGGCGGCCGCCCTTCACCACTTTCGCGGTGCGGTTCACGGCGACCAGCTTTTCGATCAGGTCGTCGCCGGACTGGGATCTTTCGACTCGTGCCATCGCGTAATCCTCGGAATCAGAACTTGAGGCCGGCTTCGCGCGCGGCCTCGGCGAGCGCTTTCACGCGCCCGTGGTAACGGAAACCCGAACGGTCGAATGCGACCGACTCGATGCCGGCGGCCTTGGCGCGCTCGGCGATCGCGCGGCCCACGGCCTTCGCAGCATCGGCATTGCCGGTGCCCTTCAGGTCCTTGGAAACTGCTTCCTGCACGGTCGAGGCCGCGGCCAGCACGCGCGCGCCGTCGGCGGTCGTGACCTGGGCGTAGATGTGCTGCGGCGTGCGATGCACCGTCAGGCGCGCCGTTCCGAGTTCGCGCATCTTGGCGCGGCCGCGTGTCGCGCGCCGCAGGCGCCGGTCTTTCTTGGTGAGCTGTGCCATGGCCTTACTTCTTCTTGCCTTCCTTCATGACGATCTTCTCGCCGGCATAACGCACGCCCTTGCCCTTGTAGGGCTCCGGCGGACGGTAGCCGCGGATCTCGGCGGCCACCTGCCCCACTTTCTGCCTGTCGACACCCTTGATCAGGATCTCGGTCTGCGATGGCGTCTCGATCGAGATGCCCTCCGGCACCGCGTAGGCCACCGGGTGCGAGAAACCGAGCGTGAGATTCAGGCTCTTGCCCTGCACCGCCGCGCGGTAGCCGACGCCGACCAGCTCGAGCTTGCGCTCGAAGCCCTTGGTGACGCCCGTGACCATGTTCGCGAGGTTGGCACGCAGCGCACCCGCCGCCGCGACACGATCGTTCGTGGCCTTGCCCGCGTCGACCGCGACCAGGAGCTGCTGCTCTTTCTGCGCGACCGTGATGCCGTTCGCGACCTTGAGCGTGAGCGCGCCCTTGGCGCCCTTCACGGTCACGGTGTCGGCGGCGACCGTGGCGCTGACGCCCTGCGGAAGCTTGACCGGCAACTTGGCGATTCTGGACATGATCTTGTTCCTCAGGCCACGACGCAGAGCACTTCGCCGCCCTGGCCGACGCGGCGCGCTTCGCGGTCGGTCATGACGCCCGCCGGCGTCGAGACGATCGCGATGCCGAGTCCGCCCAGCACCCTCGGCAGTTCGTCCTTCGCGCGGTAAGTGCGAAGTCCCGGGCGCGACACGCGCTCGAGGCGCTCGATCACCGGCTTGCCCGCGTGGTACTTCAGCGCGATGGTCAGCGTCGTGCGCCCGCCGTCCTTCGCGACGACGAAATCATTGACGTAGCCCTCGGCCTTCAGCACGCGGACGATCGCCTGCTTCACGCTCGAGGACTGCATGGACACTTCCACCTTGCCGGCGCTCTGGCCGTTGCGGATGCGCGTCAACATGTCGGAAATGGGGTCGCTCATGCTCATGGTCTGTCGCTCCTCACCAGCTCGCCTTGCGGAGGCCCGGCACGTCGCCACGCATCGTCGCCTCGCGCAGCTTGACGCGCCCGAGGCCGAACTTGCTGTAGTTGCCGCGCGAACGGCCGGTGATCGCGCAGCGGCTGCGCTGGCGCGACGGGCTCGAGTCGCGCGGCAGCTTCTGCAGCGATTCCATCGCCGCCATACGGTCTTCCTGTGAAGCCTTCGGGTCGCGGATCTGCTCCTTGAGCCGGGCACGCCTGGTGGCGTACTTCTTCACTATCTTCGTACGGCGCTTTTCGCGCTCGATCATGCTGGTCTTCGCCATCGGTCACTTCCTGAACGGAAAATTAAATGCTTCGAGCAATGCCTTGCCCGACTTGTCGTCGCTCGCGGTCGTCGTGATCGTGATGTCCATGCCGCGCAGCTGGTCGATCTGGTCGTATGCGATCTCGGGGAAGATGATCTGTTCCTTGACCCCGAAGCTGTAGTTGCCCTGGCCGTCGAACGAGCGCGGGTTCACGCCGCGGAAGTCGCGGATGCGGGGCATCGCCACGTTGATCAGGCGGTCGAGGAACTCGTACATCCTCGCGCCGCGCAGCGTGACCATGCAGCCGACCGGAAGGCCCTCGCGGATCTTGAAAGTCGCGATCGCCTTCTTCGACTTGCGCACCGCCGGCTTCTGGCCGGTGATGCTCGCGAGCTCGGCGGTCGCTGCGTCCATGACTTTCTTGTCGGCCACGGCCTCGCCCACGCCCATGTTGACCGTGATCTTCGTGATGCGCGGCACCTGCATGTCACTCTTGAGGCCGAGCTCCGACTTAAGCTTCGGCCTCACTACCTGGCGATAGTGCGTCTGCAACCTGGCTTTAGTAGCCATCTGTCCCGTCTCCGTGTTCACGCGTCCACCAGCTCGCCGTTCGACTTGAAGAACCGGACCTTCCGCCCGTCTTTGAGGGTGCGGATGCCGACGCGGCCGGCCTTCTTGGTGGCCGGGTTCAGCAGCGCCACGTTCGAGGGATGCAGCGGCGCTTCCTTCGGCACGATCGCGCCCGTCACGCCGCGCGCCGGGTTCGGCCGCTGGTGCTTCTTGACCATGTTGACGTTTTCGACGAGCACGCGGCCGTTCGGCAGCACGTTGACGACCGCGCCGGTCCTGCCCTTGTCACGTCCCGCCGTCACGACGACGGTGTCGCCCTTGCGAATCTTTCTCATAGAACTTCCGGCGCCAGCGAAATGATCTTCATGAACTGCACGTTGCGCAGCTCGCGCGTCACGGGCCCGAAGATGCGGGTGCCGATCGGCTCGAGCTTCGGGGTCAGCAGCACGGCCGCATTGCCGTCGAAACGGATCAGCGAGCCGTCGCCGCGGCGCACGCCACGGCGGGTGCGCACGACCACCGCGTCGTAGACTTCGCCCTTCTTGACCTTGCCGCGCGGGATCGCGTCCTTGACGCTCACCTTGATCACGTCGCCGACGCCGGCGTAACGGCGGCGCGTGCCACCCATGACCTTGATGCACATCAGTTCGCGGGCACCCGAGTTGTCCGCCGCCACCAGGCGAGTCCTGAGCTGGATCATTGTCCTGTACTCCCCGGCCTCATTCCGCCGGCGCGCGCTCGAGCACGCGCACGAGCGTCCACGCCTTGTGCCGCGACAGCGGCCGGCATTCCGCGATGGCGACCGTGTCGCCCTCGCGGCATTCGTTCTTCTCGTCGTGGGCGAGCAGCTTGGTCGTGCGCCGGACGTACTTGCCGTACGTCGGGTGCTTGATCAAGCGCTCGATCTCGACCGAGATGGTCTTGTTCATCTTGCTGCTGACGACGGTTCCGGTCAGCGTGCGCGCTGTTTCGCTCATTTCGCGATCCTCTGCTCATTCAGCACGGTCTTCAGCCGCGCGATCTTGCCGGCGACCTTCGCGTGCTGGTCCGGCCGCGCCGGCTGGCCCGTGGCCGACGCCATGCGCAGCTTGAACTGCTCCTTGCGCAGCGCCAGCAGCTCGTCGCGCAGGCCCGTCTTGTCCTTGCTGCGCAGGTCCTTCAGGAACCTGCCGCGCTCCTTGATGTTCTTCTTGCTCATCAGCGCACCGTCCGCTTCACGAAGGCCGTCGCGACCGACAACTTGGCGGCCGCCAGCCGGAATGCCTCGCGCGCCGTCTCTTCCGGCACGCCCTCGATCTCGAACAGCACCTTGCCCGGCGTCACTTTCGCGACCCAGTACTCGACGTTGCCCTTGCCACTGCCCATGCGCACTTCGAGCGGCTTCTGCGTGATCGGCACGTCGGGGAACACGCGGATCCAGATCTGGCCGCCGCGCTTGACGTAGCGCGTCATCGCGCGCCGCGCCGCCTCGATCTCGCGCGCAGTCATGCGCGAGCGATCGATGGCCTTCAGGCCGTAGTCGCCGAACGCGACCGAGCTGCCGCGATGGGCGCTGCCGGAAAGGTTTCCCTTGAACATCTTGCGGTACTTGGTCCGCTTGGGCTGCATCATGTCCGTTAATCCTTACGCGATCAGCCGGCGACCGGCTCAGCGACCGGCGCCTCCGGCGGCTTCTCGGCTGCGACTTCCTGGCCCTCGACCGCGGCAGCTTCCGCCTCGACTTCCTCGCGATCGAACACCTCGCCCTTGAACACCCAGACCTTGACGCCGATGACGCCGTAGGTCGTGCGCGCCTCGGCCGTGCCGTAGTCGATGTCGGCGCGGAATGTGTGCAGCGGGATGCGGCCCTCGCGGGTCCACTCCGAGCGCGAGATCTCGGCGCCGTTCAGGCGGCCGGCGATGCGCACTTTCACGCCGAGCGCGCCGCTGCGCATCGTGTTCGTGACCGCACGCTTCATCGCGCGGCGGAACATCACGCGCTTTTCGATCTGCTGCGCGATGCTCTCGGCCACCAGCGTCGCGTCGAGCTCGGGCTTCCTGATCTCCGCGATGTTCAGGCGGACGTCGGCGACCGCCATCTTCATCAGCTTCGCGACTTCGATGCGGAGCTTCTCGATGTCCTCGCCCTTGCGGCCGATCACGACGCCCGGGCGCGCGGTGTGGATCGTGATGTTCGCCTTGCGCGCCGCCCGCTCGATGTGGATGCGGCTCACCGAGGCCTCGATCAGCTTCTTGCGCAGGAACTCGCGCACCCGCCAGTCGGAGAGGATCTGCGACGGAAAGTTCTTCGTGTCGGCATACCACCGCGACGTCCAGTCGCGCGTGATGCCGAGACGAATGCCGATCGGATTGACCTTCTGACCCATGTGCTGCTCCGTTCCCCGTGTTACCGGGCCTTGTCGGCCACGGTCACCTTGATGTGCGAAAGCCGCTTCACGATGCGGTTGCCGCGGCCCTTGGCGCGCGCGTGGAAGCGCTTCGCCACCGGCGCCGCGTCGACCTCGATGCGCGAGATCGACAGCGTGTCGATGTCGGCCTCGAGGTTGTGCTCGGCATTGGCGATGGCCGACTCGAGCACCTTGCGCACGATCGCGGCGCCCTTCTTCGGCGTGAACGCGAGCGTCGCGAGCGCGAGGCCCACGGGCTGGCCGCGCACCATGTCCGCGACCAGGCGGCACTTCTGCGGCGAGATGCGCGCGTGGCGCAAAATGGCTGAAACCTGCATCGCTTACTCCGGAGTCGCCTCGACCTTCTTGGCCGACGAGTGACTCTTGAAAATGCG
>JANNHT010000007.1:0-13564 GCA_031404555.1 Gammaproteobacteria bacterium | reverse complement strand
GTACACGTCACGACCATGCCCCGCACCAGAGCGAGCCACTCCGAATTTGTCTACGGCCCGGTGCGCCTTGTCTGCGCCGACTGCATGGAGTGGCTCGAATCGCAGGCGCCGGTTTGCTGCGCAACAGTCAGTGGGTCGATTCCGTACACCTGCAGCAACTCGCTGATCCGCGAGTGCCGGAACGAGTAGGCCGACGCCTCGGGCGGGATACGCTGTTTACCCCGCGCTTTGCGGTTGTGCGCCAAGACCCCCGCATTCACCGCCCTCGCCCATTTGTGCCGCCGCCACAATTGCACGCCATCCTCCGTGAAGATCAGCGTGGCCGGCAGCTTGCGTCGAACCTGGGACTTGAAGAATCGAACACCCTCGCTGGACAGCGTGACGTAGCAGGCGCGAAGTTTTCCTGACCGCCCCTTCCGGCGCGACAGTTTCAGGATCGCACCATCGAAGTCCGCAACGGTCGCGGCGGCCAGCTCGCCGGGTCGAGCGCCAGTAAACTCGAGCCCGCGCAGGAAGTCTGCCGCGAATGAGCCCACTGCGGCGATCAGTGCCGCCCGCTGATCCGGCGTCAGCATGACAGCCGTTTCGCCCCCATCGTCCACGTCATCGGTCAGCGGCTCGATGCGCCAGGCGGTCGGGATGCCGACGTGTCCGAGACGGTGCGCCCGATTGAGTCCGGCAACCACGGCTCGAACCTGCCGATTCACAGAACGACTCAGCCGGCCCGCGCGCAGTCTCTCGCGCCACGCCACGAAGTCGTCATACGTCAGGCTTTCGAGTGCCGTCCCCGCCATCTCGTCAGGCCATACGACGGCCTGGTAGCGGCCCCCAATCTCAGCGGCAGCGCTTCCCCTGCCCTGTTGCCGAAGGTGGGCCAGATACGCTTCCAGTGCCACCCTGACGGTTCCGCGCTGCATCGCCTTGACTGGCGAGGCGGCGAGCTGCGAGAGCCACGCCTCGCCCGCACGCTTGGCCTCGTCGTAATCGAGCGCCTCGCCGAGCGATTGGTAACATTGCTTCCGGTCGCGACCCCGGTAACGTGCAATCCAGGTATCAGGACCTCGACGGAATCCGAGATACGCGCCGGCAGCGAGCCGCTGCCAGTACCGCTCGCGTCGAATTTGGAGTCGATCGCGGTCGCGCTTGCGTGACAGGTCTTACAAGTCAGAAAAGCCCCGTACGGACCGGTACGGAAACACTACCCCGGACGATGGTATACAGCAATTGCCTAGTTTCAAGCCTTTTCATAGAGTTACGAGACAACCATAGACGCCAAAGGACCCCTCTGCGTCCCTCTCAAGGCTGGTACGAGGGTTCGAATCCCTCTGGGAGCGCCATTTCCTCAGAATCACCACCCGGAGTTCTCCGCTATTCCGTGGGAACTCCAGGCGGCGGATTATCCAGGACCATGTACGCCCAAAAACCGTCCCAAGGCGGCGTCGCCAGTCTTGCGCGACTCAAGCCTTCTCGCAGGCAGTCCGCCCGCGGCGACTGAAATTTCTCAGACGCCGACGTCTCTGGATCGGGCTCCACCAGCACACGTTGCGTGGTGCCGTCCAAGGCAATTTCGATAATCAATCCGTATCCAAGCAGCGATCGCTCGGTCTCGATTAGTGGGATCGTCATGCACCTTTCAAGGTTTGAGCGAAAGTACGTGTGAAACGTCGAAGCGAAGCTTTCCATGTACGGCTGACCCTCTTCTGTATTCGTGTCGGTGGTCGCCAGCCGCATGGCTTCATCCGAGGTTATCGGGCCCGGCACCGGGCGCGGCAAACGCGTAAACCGCGTCGGCACATCAGTGTCATCAGTGTCATCGAGGTCGAGCAACAAACCCAGCCGGTGACCATCCATTGGCGGAGGCGCAAACCGCGTTCGACCCAAACTCGCACGCGCGCAGATCAGCAACGGCGAGTCGGTCTCGCTCCAGACCTGCCGGACGCTGCCATCCTGGGCGACATCGAGCACGAAGCGCTGATCTGAAGAGATTCCCCGGTCGCCCGATATGCGCTGCGCGGCACAGTCGTCAAGAACCGCCCCGTAGGCGCGCTCCAGAGTCCGGTTAAGGAAGCGTTCCCACGTCTGGCCGGCGCTGCCGGACGAAGATTCGGCTGCGGCGCGGGCCCACTCCGTCTCAAAGCTCCACGCCTGCGGCACCGACGCAGCGACGGGTGCTGCTGGCTGCCGTGACTGCTGCTCGTGTGTCGCACAGGCCGACAGCACGCCGAGCCCTATCAAGCACATCCATCGTTGACGCCACCGCAGTTTCATAGTCTTCGCTCCGAAGCGTTTCCAAACGTAAGCCTTGCTACCCAGATAGCGGCACACTTCAGGGCGGCGGCTTGTCCACCCATTCGGGCGGTGGATTCGGATCGATGCCAGCGGCCATGAGCTGGGCGACGATGACGTCCTGCTCGCGACGATGTTGCGCGCTCAGGTCAAGGTACCTAATCGTCATGGCCTCGTCCGACATGTCGATCCACACCTTCTCCCTCAACACCTCAGAGCGGTACTGATAGGCACGCCTGGCTTCGCTCGCCGCCTGCCACTCCGGAGAATCCGACGGCCAGGCGCGTTTCGCGATGGCGACTCCGATCATTTCGGCGAGGACGTTATCACCGGCCATCAGGGCGGCTGCCAGCGACCGGCAGGCCTCGCGGACATCATCGCGATCCAGGCGCTCGACACCGCAGCCTTTGGTTGCTGCCATGTAATGCGGCAGCCCGATGCCGCCCACCTCGCCAAGGACGAGCATCGCGGCATCCGGCTGCGGCGATGCGCCCGAGTCCATTGCCACCTTGCCAAGACGCGCCGTCAGAATCGTGTAATGGCTGTCGGCACGCTTCGTTCGTCCGGCGGCAACGAGGGCCGCGTCCAGCGCAAGCGGGTCTTCGACTTCAAAGGCGCGCGTCAAATCGCCAAACCAGGCAATGGCATTCTCCGGTTCGAGTTCGCGCAAGCGCATCTCGATGGGCTTGGGATCGCAACCCTCGGTTTCCACGCAGATCCGGATCTGGAGCCAGACCAATTCCGGACGCTCCGGGGCGGCGGCGACAGCGCGGTTGATCAGAATGAGCGCATCGGCGGGCGCACGCCGGGCGGTCAGCAGGCCTGCTGCCGCGAGTGAGTCGGGGTCACCGCGCTCTCGCAGGACGTCGGCCACTTGCCGCTTTGCGTGCTCCCACTTAGCGGTCTCGCGTTCCAGCGAATAACCGCAGCTGACGACTCCGATCAGGGGCGCCAACACGAAACAGGTCCATGGAATTCGACTCACAAATCCGAGGCTACCAGTTGCGGCTGCGGCTTCAAGCTCCTCTGTGTCTAAGCGCCGATGAGGCGTGGCGCGAGCAACACGAATCCCCCGCCCGCGGCATAGGCGATGACGGCTGTCCAGAAAAGCCATGAACTCCAGCGCCTGAGCTTCAGGCAGGCCGACGCGGCCGCCGGATCCGCCGGGCACGGCAGCCGCGCCGCATGGCGGAGCAGCAAGCCGCTCACCAGGAGCATGACGCCCGCAACCGCGAACACCGCGCCCTTGCGCTCGCTCAGCCAGACGAGCTGCGGGAGGTTCGATACCAGTCCCGCGAGCACGGCGCCGAGCCCGAGCGACACCATGACCGCCGGCAGCACGCAGCAGACGAGGGTCGCGGAGCTCGCGAGGAGCGCCGCGGCGGACGCACCGACGCTGCGGCCGAGCGGGGATTTCATTGCGCCGCCTTCAGCTTTGCCCGGATCTCGCCGATCGGCGTTTCAGTGCGCACGATCGCCTTGACCTCGTAGCCGGCGTCGGTGAGCGCCTTGCGAAGTTCGGCATCGGTCAGGTCCATGCCCTCCTTCGTCGCGACCGCGACCAGCCGGTTTTCGAGGCTGACGACGACATCGGCGGTCGCCGGATGCTTGCGAAGCGTCTTGTCGATGCCCTGGGCGCAAAAGCCGCAGACCAGGCCGTTGACGGTCGCCTCGATGGTTTCTGCCATCGCAATCGAAGTCGAGAGCGCGAGCAGCACTGCTATCAGTGTCCGTTTCATGTGGAAATCCTTTTCGGTCAGAAGTTGAACATCAGCATGGCCTGCGCCTTGCCGTCGTTGGTCACGCCGGCCTCGAGCCAGGCATTGCGCTTGAACAGCCGCAACAGCAGCGCCCATTCCGTGCCCTGGTACAGGTCGTCGTCGTAGTCGCGCCCCTGCACCACGAACCACACGGCGAGCGTGTCGTAGTCGTGTTTGTAGGGCGCGACGCCCAGTTGCAGCGTATGGATGCGGTGGCTGAACGAGTCCGCCTCGTGCAGATCGGTGCGCAGCGACGCATAGATGCGCCGCGTCTCGTAGTCGAACTGTGCGCCCGCGTTCCACGCGAACTCACGATCACCGGTGCCGCCGATCTGCGCTTCGCCGGCGCCCGCCCAGACGAAGACGTTCGCCTGCGCCGATTCGAGGTTCCAGCGCTTCGGCAGGAAATTGAGACGGGCATAAGTGATGTCGTGCTCGTCGTCGTTGACCTCACTGTCGAGCGTCAGGTGGCCACCACCGATCGAGTATCGGTAGTTTGGCGAGTAGTAGGCCTGGATCTCGGTCATGGTGCCGCCGCCGTACTCGGCCATGACTGTCGTGCCCTCCGCAAATGCGATGGGCTTCGCCTCCGCGACGGCGAGCAGCTGACAGGTAGCGAGCACGATCGCCGACGCGATGCGCGCGAATGGAAATTGCATGTTCGTCTCCGATGCTGAAACGCGAAACGCGGCCATGGGCCGCGGACTCAACCAGCGCGTCAGGCGATCGGAGGCGGAAGATCCGGAATATAGGAGGGGTTGGGACTCGAGAGATCGGCAGCCGCCAGGCGGGTGCCGAATATTTCATTGCGGATCGGCAGGACGAGTGCGACCGGCGCCTCAACCGCCTGGCACTGGGCCGCGCAGGCGGCGCTCATGCCCTCGCCCCCACAGTAGTCGCCGTCATCAGCCAGAGGATCGCCGCCCATGCAGTGCGCAGGCATGGCGGGTTTTGCAGACAGGTCGGCGCCCGCAGCGACCGCTCCCTGGAGCAGGACGCCAGCAAGCAGCAGGCCGATTAGTACGCGGCAAAGCATCGTGGTTGGCACTATAGACCAGTTTGCCCGCCAAAAGGTTCTACTCCAGTCGATCCATTGGCCTCAATCAGACCGACACTGTGGCCGGTGACTGCAATGGCAACTGCGTCTCCCAATGCGCTGGAAATCCTGCTCCCACTCAGTTTTTGCAGATCTTCCAATGCTGGTTTGCATTCCCAAACGCCGACGACCATGTCGAGCACGAAAAGAGGAAGCCATCGCAATAATCCATTCGGCTCGCAAAATTGTGAACTATTTCTTGTGGACACAACTCCTGATACAGCAACTTGACGTCAGTAAAGGGCGCGGTGTTCGTGAACCATCCGGTGCCGAATGGCCCACCGGTACCCCACGGATCCGGGCGCTCCTCCAACCAAGGTGTCGGCGCAGTCTGCTCGCACTTGTATCGGTACAAGTTGTAAAGGTTGACCGTTGCCTGGTCCATTGTGTAATGGCACAACGCCCTGTGCAGGTTTGGAGCGGAGGTTTCTTTAGTGATCCACGTATAGGTAAGCGCCTGCGAATGTTCTGCAACGAATCCGATAGCGGCAATCATTGCAGTTGCGATCATGGTTTTGCGCATTGGCAGTTTTCTCCACGACAGAGATTGGTTATTACTTACTTGCCCAAGCGTCCACACGAGAGTAGTACGGCGCGCTCCGCGTTGGGAGGCCCGCTCTGCACGGGAGACCCTGACCTAACAAAGGAAATGCTTGCCAGTTCGTCAACGAGGAATTTGTATGCGGCTGCGGGCAAGCCGTCCAGCGCACGCGCGGTTGCAGCGTTATTCGCCCGATCCAGCTCCCTAAAGCTCTCGATATAGAGAACGTCGAAGCCTCGCTTGGAATCAAGAATGACCGCGCCTTCGTTGCACAATTTCCGGTCAAGGATCTCACCGTTTCGGATGACAGACTGTTTGAGCGTTTTCGACCGGGCCTGTAGCTCGGCGAGCGCATTTGCATCGACGCTTGCGTATTTACCAGCCAATCCATCAAAGCCGGCGTCCGCTTGCGAGATCAAGAAGACCCGAACAATGTCGAGGTTGCTAACGTCGCCTCTGAGTGTGACGCTCTCTTCGCCAACCTGGGCGGAGACAGTAGGCATCGCCATTGCGAGCACTGATGACAAGGCGATAATCCTGTATAGCGCTTCCATATGTCCGTCCCTCCGACATTGCATGTCATCGTGGCGTACCGGGAAAGTGCGCTCGCAACTGACCCAACGTCAATGTCGACTTTGCAAGCGGCTTCGCTCGGTGAATCGTGCGACGTAACCTGAGATCAGGTCGGCGAATCACGCGGCGCTATTCAACTCTGTAGTATGAATCGGATTCTTTGCCTTGTAGGGTCCGATGTGGTCCGGCTGCCAACATTTGACTACGCTCTTGCGACGCTGCTCACGGCGGTGCCGCCGGCATGGCCCGAGCAAGGTCGAGCGACCCTCGCGACGGAAGCACCCGTTGACTGAGGCGCCATACTCGCCGGTCCGCATCGCGATGTGGTCCGGCCCGCGCAACATCTCGACGGCGATGCTGCGCTCCTTCGGCAGCCGGCCTGATACCACCGTCACCGACGAGCCGCTCTATTCGCACTACCTCAGGGTCACCGGCATCGCGCACCCGGGCCGGGACGAGATACTCGCCGCGCACGATTCCGACTGGCGCAGCGTCGCAGCGACGCTCACCGGCGCGATCCCGGACGGGCGCGCGATCTGGTACCAGAAGCACATGGCGCATCACCTGCTGCCGATGATCGGCCGCGACTGGCTCGACGCGCTGACGCACGCCTTCCTGATCCGCGAACCCGACGAAATGCTGGCGTCGCTCGTGAAGACCTATCCGGACGCGGGGCTCGCCGACACCGGCCTGCCGCAGCAGTGCGAGATCTTCGATCGCATCGCCGATCGGCAAGGCAGCGCACCGCCCGTCGTGCTGGCGAGCGATGTGCTCAAGAATCCGAGCGGCCTGCTCGAGAGACTCTGCGACGCACTCGGCATCCCGTTCCGCGACGAGATGCTCGCCTGGGAGCCGGGGCGTCGCTCGACCGACGGCATCTGGGCGCCGCACTGGTATGCGGCAGTCGAGGCCTCGACCGGTTTCGAGCCCTGGCGCGAGCGCCGGGTGCAGCTGACGGATGCGCTCCGCCACCTCGCCGACGAATGCCGCCCGTTCTATGAAAAGTTGTACGCTCTGCGCCTGCGGGCCTGAGGCGGCACGATGCAGCAGCAGTTCGACGAGCGTAATCGCAACCTGATCGTCAACATCAACGGCGCGCTGGTCCACCGGGACCAGGCGGCCATCAGCCCGTTCGACAGCGCCGTGCAGGGCGGCGACGCGGTCTGGGAGGGACTCCGCGTCTACCACGGCCGCATCTTCGCGCTCGACGAGCATCTCCTGCGCCTGCGCGCATCCGCGATCGCCCTCGCCTTTGCCGGCATCCCTGCGGACGAGGCGATCGTGAAGGAGATCCGCCGCACGCTCGAAGCGAACCAGATGCGGGACGGCGTGCACATCCGCCTGACGCTGACACGCGGTGTCAAGGTCACCTCCGGCATGGATCCACGCTTGAACCAGTCGGGTCCGACCCTGATCGTACTCGCCGAGCACAAGCCGCCCGTGTACTCGAAGAAAGGCTTGAGCCTGATCACCAGCAGCCAGCGCCGCTCGCCGCCTGACTGCCTCGACCCGAAGATCCACCACGCGAACCTGCTCTCCTCCGTCCTCGCCAAGATCCAGGCGAATGCGGCGGGCGCAGACGACGCGGTGATGCTGGATCTCCGCGGTTTCATCGCGGAGACGAATGCGACGCATTTGTTCATGGTGCAGGGCGGGACCGTGCGCACGCCGACCCTCGCCGCCTGCCCGGAAGGCATCACGCGCGCAATCGTGCTCGATATCTGCGGCAAACACGGCATCCCGCACGAGGTCGGCGACCTGTCCCTCGCCGAGCTCTATCGCGCGGACGAGGCGTTCTGCACGGGCACCATGGGCGAGCTCGCGGGCGTTACGCGCGTGGACGGGCGCACGATCGGCAGCGGCGAGATCGGCCCGATGACGGCGCGGCTCTCCGCGCTTTTCGCCGAGCGCACCGCGAGCGCTGGCACGCGCGTGGTCGACTGATGCGCTCGTCGCTCAGCCTGCTGCTGCTCACCGCCGTACTCGCCACCGGTTGCGCGACCACGCCCTGCGGCAAGGACCCCACGTTCGCGGCCGGCGGCGAACGCGCGACGCTGTGGCTCCGCCATTCGGCGGAATTCCGCGCGGCGAGCGAGATCATCTATCGCGCCGCGGAGTCGGCGCTGCGCGATGGCCTCGCCGATCCGGCATGGTCCGCCGAACCGCTGCAGACCGGCGATCTCTCGTCGCTGCCACCTGCCGTCGTGATGGACATCGACGAGACCGTGCTCGACAACTCCGCGCCGCAGGCACGGATGATCCTGAACGACACCTGCATCGGCGACTTCAACAAGGTCTGGGACGACTGGCTGGCCGAGCGGGCCGCGCCCGCGATTCCAGGCGCCGCCGCATTCATTCGCGACGCGCGCGGCCTGAAGGACCCGCAGGGCCGGCCGGTCCGCGTCTTCTTCATCACCAATCGCGAGTGCATTCCGCGGCCCGGTAATGCGTCGACCTGTCCGCAGCAGGACGACACCGCCGCCAACCTGCGAACGCTCGGCCTCGACGCGGCGACGCTTGAGCAGGACCTGATGATGAAGGGCGAAGTCCCGGCCTGGGTCAGCGAGAAGCAATCGCGCCGCCTCGAGATCGCGGCGACGCACCGGATCCTGCTGTACGTCGGCGACGATTTCGGCGACTTCCTGCCGGACGTTCGCCGGCAGAAGGTGCCGGAGCGCGAAGGCGCGCGCTGCCGCCACCACGAACGCTGGGGCCGCCAGTGGTTCATGATCCCGAACCCGATGTACGGCTCCTGGCAGGTCGCGCTCGGCTCCGACCTCGAGGCCGCACTGCGGGCGACGCCGCAGGTCATCGAGAACTGCGACCCAGGCTGAACCGCGGTCCGGGTCCACTGTGACCTGCGTCAAGAACTGCGGCAAAACGGCGGCATCCGCGCGGCCCGTGTTTTATGTTGACTGCATGACTCCGGCCGATGACCGCGTGCTCCAGCTGTTGCAGAAGTGGCAGAAGAGCCTCGACCTGCACGTGCGTTACGCGGACCTTCCGGAAGACCAGTACTGGCTCGTGCAGCCCTGGCCGAGTCACCAGCGGCCGACCAAGTGGGTCGTGGACCTCTCGCGCCAGCGCCTCGCCGACCTGCTGAACATCGTGAGGACGCGCCTCGCGGCGGCGGATCCGTCGCTGTCGGAAGCGCTCGAACTGATGTCCTTCCTGACCAACCTCGTCGGTTCCCAGAACGTCGAGCGCTTCGTGCCGATCGCTGAGGCCGAGCGCGAGCGGCGTCTCGACGCCGGGGCGACGAAAAAGGCGAAGTCCACCGGATCGACGTCGACCTCAACGGCGATCAAGCCGGGAAAGCCGGCGCCGCCGAAATCGAAGGGTGCCGTCCGCGCCGCAAAGCCGGCGCCGGAGGCGCAGCAGCCGAGGCCGCTCGCCGACACGACGGTCACAGCAGTCGTCAAGGACGCGGCGCGCCTCCTGACCTGGGGCCGCGACTGGCACGAGCTGCCGGAGGCGATCGCGCGCATCGCGGGCAGGCCGAATGTCCAGCAGGTTCGCCAGATCCTGAAATCCAGGAAGGGCGCGATCGAACAGCGCATTGCCCAGCAGGACAAGCACTGAGACATTAGAATCCCCGCCGGCATGGACTCCCCCTCCACGTCGGCCGCGCCCGTTGGACTCCTCCGCCGTCTGGCGGCCCTGCTCTACGACACGCTGCTGGTCGTGGCACTCCTGTTCATCGCCACCTTCGCCGCGCTGCCTTTCACCGAAGGCGAGGCCATCACCCACGAATCGCTGGGCGACATGGCCTACCTGTATCAGGGCTGGCTGCTCGCGGTCGCCTTCGGCTATTTCGGCAGCTGCTGGGTCCGGGGCGGCCAGACCCTCGGCATGCGGGCCTGGCGCATCCGCCTGGTCTCGGCGAGCGGCTCCTCGCCGGGGTGGCGGAGCGCCGTCTTGCGATTCGCGATCGGCGCCTTCCTCGCGGTCACCGCACTCACCGGCATCGCGGTGCTCGCGCAGGCGGCCACTGGGCTGCGCGCGGTCGCGGGCGCCCTGCTGGTCCTGCCCGCCGTCGCGAATCTCGCGTGGATCGCGGCCGGACCCGGGCGCCAGAGCCTGCAGGACCGCGCCAGCGGCCTGCGGATGGAGCGGATTCCGGCCTAGCGCGTCCGCCAGATCGCGACACCGGCGATCGCTGCGAGGAGCAGCGTCGGTCCCCAGGCGACCAGCAGCGGGTTCAGGTCGTAGACTTGGCCGCTGTTCTCGAGCGTCTGGGTCAGCAGGATGAAGAGCACACCCGCCATGATGCCGAGCACGGTGCGGGCGCCGGCGCCCGCCTGGCGCAGCGGCCCGAACGCGAAGGGCACCGCGAACACGCAGACGACGACCGCCGCGACGAGGCGCGCGATGCGCGACCAGAACGCGATCTCCCAGGCGGAGGCATCCAGGTCGTTCGCCTTCAGGTGCTCGCTGTAGCTGTAGAGATCGGCGAGCGGCAGCGAACCCGGCTCGTTCACGGCGAGCCCGAGGAAATCGGCGTTGAACTCGGCGCCGGTCAGTTCTCGCGCGCTCGCGCGCACTCGCACAGCGCCGTCACCGAGCTGCGACTCGGCGTAGCGAGAGAGCACCCAGTGGCCGCTGTCGTCCCGCGCCGCCGTTTCGGCCCGGCCGACGAGCCTGAGCTGCCGGTTCTCATCCAGCTGGTAGACGTAGACGCCGCCAAACAGGTTTTCCGCCGCCTGGCGCCGGACATTGATGAACCAGGAACCCTGGCGCACCCAGGCACTGCGGCTGCCCGCGATCTCGAGCTGCGAGTAGCGGCTGAACACCTTGTATTGGCGCGCGTATTGGTCGGCGGGCGGCGCGAAGTATTCGCCGATCACCCAGAGCGCCGCCGCGACCACGACGCCGGCGAGCGCGGCCGAACCGGCGATGCGAAGCACCGACACGCCCGCGGCCCGTACCACGGTCAGCTCGCTGTCCCGCGCGAGCCCGCCGAGGCCGATGATGGCACCGATCAGCGCGCCGATCGGCAGCAGTTCATACGCCTGCTGTGGCAGCTGGAGAAAGGTGAACAGGAAAGCGCCACTGACGTCGTAGCTCCCCTGCCCGATGTCGTCCTGCTGGCCGATGAAGGTCACGAGCGACATCAGCGCGAGCAGCACGCCCATCACCATCAGCGTGTGAACGAGCACGGTGCGCGCGAGGTAGCGGTCGAGGAGCGTCATGCCGCCGTCCGCAGGCGCAGCCAGCCGCGCGCCGGGCTCTGCCGGTGCAGCAGCCACAGGCCGATGGCGGTGACGATCGCGTGCACCCACCAGGTGCCGATGGCCGGCGGCAGCCTGCCTTTCTCGATCCAGACCTGCGCCGCGGACAGCAGGTTCGAATAGACGAAGTAGAGCAGGATTGCGATCGCGACCCGCGCGTAGCGCCCCTCACGAGGGCGCAACGCCGACAGCGGCACGGCGACGAGCGCGAGCACCAGGACCATCAGCGGCATCGAGAGGCGTCGCTGCAGCTCCGCGATGTCGGTGAGGTCGTCGGATCCGATCAGCTCGCCCGTCGGCCGTCGTTCCGGCACCGGCCGGCCGCTGCCGGCTTCGGGGACGACGACCGGGATGCCGTGCTCGACGAAGCGGATGCGCCGGAAGTTCGCCTGGCCCGGCACGCCCTCGATGCGCTCGCCGTCGTGCAGCACGACCATCTGCGTGCGCCCGCCGTGCAGCACCCGCTGCTCGGCCCAGGCCGCGGTCGCGACCTCCACGCGGTCGTCCGCGAGCCGCTGCATGAAGATGTTCACGAGCCGGCCGTCAGGTCCCAGCGATTCCGCGTAGAACACGGCCTTGCCGTCGGCGTAGGTCCGGAACGCCCCGGGTTCGAGCAGGCCGAACTGGGCATCGCGCATGCCGCGCCCGCGCAACTCCTCGGCGCCGTCGCGGGCCGCTGGCCCGATCACGAAAGTCAGCCAGCCGAGCACGATCGCGAGCGGCACGGCGAGCGCGTAGACCGCGAGGTAGAGCCGCTCGGGGCCGACGCCACAGGCGCGCACCGCCGACATCTCGCTCTCGTGGTACAGCCGCCCGAGCGCGAGCATCACCGCGAGCAGGAGGCTGATCGGCACCAGCACCATCAGGTTTTCGAGGGTCGTGAGCCCGATCAGGGCGAACACGATGTCGTGCGGGAAACCACGCTCGGCAGCGACGCCCAGGATGCGGGCGAGCTGGTAGCTGACGAGGATCGCCAGGAGCACCGCCGTCACGGCCGCGAGCGAGACCGCGACCTCGCGCAGAACGTAGCGGTCAATCGTGGCAAACAAGGCTGTTTTCGCCCGGACCCCGGGGCGCGGATCCGTCCTTTTCGATTAAACTGGCCAGGACACGGTAAACCAGCGCGACAGCGCACTCAACGGGCAAACCCGTCGGCGGACGCGCACTCAGGGGATAGAGGGTCATGCAGTTTCAAGTCACCGGTGCCTCCGCGGCACGCCAGCGCACGGCCTGCGCCATCGTCGGCATCCATGAGGGTGGCGCGATGACCGCCCCGGCGCGCGAGCTCGACCGCGCGATCGGCGGCGCGATCTCGCGCCTGCTGAAGCGCGGCGATTTCTCCGGCAAGACCGGCGAGGTGCTGCCGCTCATCGCACCGCGGCGCGGACCCACCGAGCGGGTGCTGCTGGTCGGCCTCGGCGGCAAGGCGGGTTTCGGGCGCAAGCCCTACCGGCGCGCGGTCGTCATGGCCACCCACTGGCTGTCGAAGAGCGGTGCCGCGAATGCCGTGTCCTGGCTCGCGGCCGAGCCGGTGCCGGGGCTCGATCCCTACTATGCGGCGCGGCATGCAGTCGAAAGCGCCGAGGGCACGCTGTATCGCATTCCCGACCTGAAGACCGGGCGCAAGCCGCCGCGGGCGAAGCTCGCCCGGCTCACGATCGCGCTTCCGGCGGCCGACCTCGCCGCGGGCCGCCGCGGTATGCGCGACGGGCGTGGCATCGCAGCAGGCTCGGCGCTGATGCGCGACCTCGCGAACCTGCCGGCCAACGTCTGCACGCCGACCTACCTCGCCGGCGCTGCGCGGAAACTCGCCTCCGAGCACCAGAGCGTTCGCGCGCGCGTGCTCGACGAGCGCGAGATCCGGCGGCTCAAGATGGGCTCGTTCCTGTCGGTCACGCGCGGTTCCGACGAACCGCCGCGCCTCATCGTCCTCGAGTACCGGGGCGGCCGCGCCGGGGAGGCGCCGGTCGCGCTGGTCGGCAAGGGCATCACCTTCGACACCGGCGGCATCTCCCTGAAGCAGCCGCCGGGCATGGACGAGATGAAGTTCGACATGTCGGGCGCAGCCTCCGTGTTC
>JANNHT010000006.1:0-30510 GCA_031404555.1 Gammaproteobacteria bacterium | reverse complement strand
CGACTCGCGTTTCGTGCCTGGTGCTCTTTCTGCTGCCGGTCGCGGCTCTCGCGGCTGAGCCCGCAGCGAAACACGCGATCACGCACGAAGACGTCTGGCTGATGAAGCGCGTCGGCGCGCCCGCCCTGTCGCCGGACGGACGGCTGGTCGTCGTGCCGGTCAGCGAGCCTGCCTACGACGACGCAAAGAAATCGAGCGACCTGTGGCTCATCCCGGCCGACGGCAGCGCTCCACCGCGGCAGCTGACATTCACGACCGGCGGCGAATCGAGCCCGGCCTGGAGCCCGGATTCACGGCGCATCGCCTTCGTGGCGAAGCGCGAGGGGCAGGACGAGACGCAGATCTACGTGCTCGACATCGCCGGCGGCGGCGGCGAGGCCGAGCGTGTCACCGACGTCTCGACCGGCGCGAGCCGCCCGCTGTGGCGCCCCGACGGCAAGGCGATCCTGTTCGCGAGCATGATCTTCCCGGGCGCGAAGGACGATGCGGCCAATCGGCTCCGCCTCGAGGAGCGCAAGGCCCGCCAGTACAACGCGCGCGCCTACGACGATTTTCCGATCCGGCACTGGGATCGCTGGCTCGACGAGCGCCGCCCGACGCTGATGCTGCAGTCGCTCGAGCCGGATGCCGCTCCCGTCGATCTGCTCGCAGGCACGGTACTCGCGGCGGGCCGCGGCTACGGCGGCGATCTCGGCAATGACGGCGAGCTGCTCGATGCGGCCTGGTCACCGGATAGCAGCGCCATCGCCTTCACTGCGACCAGCGAGCGCGATCAGGCGGCGCGGGCCAACGTGCACCAGTCGCTGTTCGTGATCCCGGCGGGCGGCGGCGAACCGCGGCGGTTGACCGGCGCGGAAGGCAGCTATTCGAGGCCGCAATTCGCGCCCGACGGATCCGCCCTGTACGCGCGCCAGTCCCCGGAGACGCGCTACGTCTACAACGACGAGCGGCTCGTGCGCTTCGACTGGGCGAGCACCGAGCCGCGGCCGGTCGCGTTCGGCTTCCACCGTTCGGTCGGTGACTACGCGGTGACCCCGGACGGCGAACGCATCTTCCTGCTGGCCGAAGACGAGGGCCACGACCGCCTGTTCACGGTCGCTGCGACCGGCGGCGAGGCGCGCGAGGTGGGGCGGCTCGAACGCGGCTCGATCTCCGGACTCCAGGTCGAAGGCGATGCCGCGGCACCGGTCGTCGTCGCGAACTGGGACAGCGCGGTCAACCCGGCCGAGGTGATGCGGATCGACGCGGCGAGCGGCGCACAGACTGCGCTCAGCGCGTTCAGCACCGCGCACGCGGCGACCATCGACTGGCAGCCGCTCCAGGAGTTCTGGTTCACGTCGAAACGCGGACGGCGCATCCACAACCTGGTCGCGCTGCCGCCGGGATTCGATCCGTCGCGCAAGTACCCGTTGTTCGTGCTGATCCACGGCGGGCCGCACACGATGTTCAAGGACCAGTTCTTCATCCGCTGGAACTATCACCTGCTGGCGGCCCCGGGCTACGTCGTCGTGATGCCGAACTACACCGGCTCGACCGGCTTCGGCGAAGCGTTCGCGCAGCGGATCCAGGGCGATCCGTTGAAAGGACCGGCCGACGAGATCAACCAGGCGGCTGAGGAGGCGATCAAGCGCTATCCGTTCATCGACGCGAGCCGCCAGGCCGCGGGAGGCGCGAGCTACGGCGGGCACCTGGCCAACTGGCTCGCCGTATCGACGACGCGTTACCGCGCACTCGTCAGCCACGCCGGCCTCTTCGACCTCAAGTCGCAGTGGACCACGAGCGACATCGCGTATTCGCGCGAGCGCGGCCTCGGGGGCCCGCCCTGGGACGGTGGCGCGATCTGGCGCGACCAGAGCCCGTTCTGGCAGTCGAAGCGGCTGAAGACGCCCATCCTTGTCACCTTCGGCGAGCGCGACTTCCGCGTGCCGTACAACAACGGCCTCGAATTCTGGACCGTGCTGAAGCGCCAGCAGGTGGAGAGCCGCTTCGTGATCTTCCCCGACGAGAATCACTGGATCCTGAAGGGCGAGAACAGCCGCTACTTCTTCCGGGAAGTGCAGGGCTGGCTGGCAAGGCACCTGGCGCCGCCATGATCGACGCTCAGTTGCTGGCGCAGCTCGTCGGCAAGGCGCCGGGCGCGATCGCGGGATTGGCAGGCGCGCTGCCGACGCGCGCGGCGGACCTTCGCCGGCTCGCGCGCCGACTCGGCGTCGACTACGAATCGCTGCGGACGCTCGCCGACGATGCGTTACAACCGCTGACCGGCTTCGATGCGGACACGAAGCGCATGCTGCGCCTGTGGCAGAAGCTCGACCCGAAGCGGAAGGCCACGGCGCTCGCCGTGCTGAAGGACCTCGCGGCCGCGAGCCCGCGCCGCCGGAGACGTTAGAGGGGACGCATCCCTTTAAAAAGGGGACGCATCCCTTTTCCCTTTCTCTAGTGGGATTCCTCAGCTTGACCGGAAAAGGGATGCGTCCCCTCTCACGGAATCTGCAGCCCGCCCTTTCCGCCCATGCCCTTCAGCGCGGCCGAGCCCGCATCCGGGATCACGATGGACGACGCCGCCTGGCGGCGCATCTCCTGGAGTTCGCGCGCGGCGTCTTCGATCGCGTGCTGGGCCGCGATTCCAAAGCTCGCGACAGCCTCGGCGAGCGTCGCGCCGACGAGCTCGAACGAGAGCGGCAGCGAACCCATCGGCGTCATCACCGTCGCCTGCCCGATGAACAGCATCGGCCGCGCCGGATCGTCGGTGCCATCCGGCCGGACCGGGGTCAGCCGGCGCACGGTGCCGACGCGCTGGTCGGTGAAGGTGTCTTCGCGGTAGAGGGCCTCCGCATTCATCTGCGGATCGCCGGGTCGTTCTTCGTTCATGCGCGGAATTTTAGCCGATTCAGCGCTGCACGGCGAAATCGCGGTTGCCCGCGTTCCAGACCGGTGACGACCGGATCGCGGGCAGCACGGCCTCCGGCTCGCTGACGATCGTCCACATGTCGTCGTGGCGCTCGTCCATGAACCGCCCCTCGATCGCGGTGCGGAACTGGGCGATCAGGGCATCGTAGTAGCCCTGTGTGTTGACCAGCACGATCGGGCCGAGGTAAAGCCCGAGCCGCTTCAGCGTCATCGCCTCGAACAGTTCCTCGAGTGTGCCGGTCCCGCCGGCGAGCGCGACGACGGCCTCGGCGCGGGTCAGCATCTCGTGCTTGCGCGTGCGCATGTCCTCGACCACGTGCAGCTCGGTGAGCCGGTCGTGGCCCCATTCGAGGTCCAGCATGAACTTCGGGATCACGCCGACCACGCGCCCGCCTGCCGCCAGCGCGCCCTCGGCAAGCGCACCCATCGATCCGGAGCGCCCGCCGCCGTAGACAACCGTGCAGCCGGCCCCGGCCAGGAGCCCGCCCAGGCGGCGCGCGACGTCGTGATAGATCGCGTCGCAGGCACGGCTCGAGGCGCAGTAAACGCAGACCGTCCGGTTCGGCGTGGTCAGCGCTGCGAGTTCCCCCATGCGATTCCCCCTCAGCCCGTCGCCTGCAAGCCGAGCGTGATGCCCGACACGCTCGCGAGCAAGGCGTCGAAAAGCGCCGTGTCGGCGCGGTCGCCCGCGCGCCAGCGGCGCAGCAGGTCGACCTGCATCAGGTGCACGGGATCGAGGTAGGGCGCGCGCAGGATGGTCGAACGCTGCATCTGCGGGCGGCTATCGAGCAGATCCACCTCGCCCTTGATCCAGGTGACCCAGCGCTTCGCGAGCGCGTATTCGCGGTGGACCTCGGCAACGATGGCGGCGGCATCGGTGGTCGCGAGGCCGTCGTAGTGCGAGGCGATCTCGAGATCCGCGCGCACCAGGTCCATCTCGACGTCGTCCAGCAGGTTGGCGAGGAACGGCCAGTCCGCCCAGGCCTTCGCGAGGTTGGCCGCGCCATGCTCGCGCGCCGCGGCGTCGAGGCCGCTGCCGACGCCGTACCAGCCGGGCAGCACGTGCCGGCTCTGCATCCATGCGAACACCCAGGGCACAGCGCGCAACGCCTCGATGCCGGTGCCATCGCGGTGCGCGACCCGGCCGCCGATCTGCATGCGCTCGATCACGTCGATCGGCGTCACGTCGCGGAACCAGGCGTGGAAGTCCTCGCGCTCGAACACGAGCGCGCGATAGCGCGCGCGGCTCGCATCCGCGATCGTCTGCATGATGCGCTGCTGCGCCTCACTCGCGGCTGGTGACAGCGGCGATTCGAAGCGGTCCAGCATGACCGCGAATACGGCTTTCTCGAAGGTCCGCAGCGCGATCCTCTTCAACCCATAGCTGTTGCTGATGCCCTCGCCCTGCTCCGTGGCGCGGAGCCGCCCGCGCGTCGCGCCGGGCGGCGCGCTCTGCACCAGCCGGTCGAGCGGCCCGCCGCCGCGGCTCGCCGTGCCGCCGCGTCCATAGAACAGGCTGAGGTCCACGCCCGCACCCGCCGCGGTTTTCATCAGTTCCGCCTGCGCCTGGTAGATGGCGTGGCGCGACGCCGCGAGCCCGATCGCCTTGGTGCTCTCCGAAAATCCGATCAGCACGGTCTGCTTTCCGCCGCGCGCGGCCAAGTGCCTGCGATAGCTCGGCTCGGCCAGGAGTTCCGCGAGCACCGGGCCGGCGGACTCGAGCGCGCGCACGGATTCCAGCATCGGCACGACGTCGAGTGGCACCTCGCGGGTCTCGCGATCGGTGATGTTGGCCCAGCGTGCAAGCAGGAGCGCCGACAGCACGTCGTCAGCCGCTTCGGTGCCGCTCACGATGTACTCGCCGATCGCGCGCTCGCCGTACTTGAACCGCGCCTGCATCATCGCCTCGAACACGGCGAGCGAGCGGCGGCCGACCGCGTCGAAGGTGCCGACCGGGCCGAGATCGCGCGTCAGCGCATCGCAGAGGACCTTTGCACGCATCGAGCATTTCGTGCCGTACCAGTCCGTCCGGCCGAGTCCCTGTCGCACGACGTCGCGGTGCACCGAGGCGTGCTGGCGCACGTCGAGCGTCGCGAGGTGGAAGCCGAAGGTCCGCGCGCGGCACAGGAGCCGTTCGACCGGGAACAGCCCGGCGTGCCGCCCGTTGTTCGCCCGCAGGCTGCCGGCGATGAGTTCGATGTCGCGGATGAAGTGCTCCGCCGACTCGTAGTGATTCGGGCGCCCGTCGTAGGTCGTGCGGAGCCGCTCCGCGACCTGCGCCAGGAAGATGCGGTAAGGCATGCGGCCATGGCGGGTCGAGGCGGCCTCGCGCGCCTTCGGCAACAGGATGTCGTACTCGGCGATGCGCGCCTCGAGCTCGCGACTGATGCCGACACGACCGGCGCTCTGCGACAGCTTGTCGGCGAGCGCGCGGCAATCCACGAAATAAGCGGAGATCACGCGCTGCTGCTGACGTTGGAGCGTCTCGCGGATCGTCTTTGCGTGGACTTCCGTGTTGCCGTCCATGTCTCCGCCGACCCAGCTGCCGAACCGGAGCACGAGCGGGATGCGGCCGATGTCGGGCGGCAAGCCGAACACGGTTTCCATCCAGAGCGCGATCTCTTCGTAGAGCGCGGGCACGACGCGATAGACAACCTCGGCGAGGTAGAACAGCACGTGCTCGCGCTCGTCGCCGACGGTCAGGCGCTCGGTCGGGTGCGCCTCGGTCTGCCAGCTCGACGTGACTTCCATGCGGATGCGTTCCCACACCGAGCGCCGCTCCGCCGGCGTCAGCGTGGGATCCAGCCGCTCGATCATCATGTCGGCGATCTGCTGCTGCTTGCGCAGCATCGTGCGGCGGGTCGATTCGGTCGGGTGCGCGGTGAACACCGGGTAGATGGTCACGCCCGAGAGCAGCTCCAGGACTTTCGCCGCGTCGAGACCGGCCGCCTTGAGGCGGTACATGCAGTCGCCGATGCCCTCGGGCTGCGGCCGGTCGTTGTGCAGCATGTACTCGCGCCGCCGGCGCACGCGGTGCACGCGCTCTGCCAGGTTGACGACCTCGAACCACTTGCTGAAGGCGCGGATCAGGTCGCGGCCCTCGGCCGGCGAGCGGTCCGATGCCCGTACGTCGAGCCCGACCGCCTGCTCGGGATTACCGTCGCGACGGCCGATCGCCGCGACGCGGTCGCCCTCGACGAGGTCGAAGAGGCGCTTTCCGCCCTGGTCCTGCAGAACCTCGCCGACCAGACCGCCGAGCGCGTGCACATCCTCGCGGAGCGCGGTTTCCTTGCTCGGGAACTGGAGGTTCTGGCGGTGCATCACGGCGGCGCCCTGGCCCTGGACGGCCGGCTAGTGCTGATGGCCGCCGGTTCCGTGAACATGGCCGTGCGAGATTTCCTCGTGCGTGGCCTTGCGTACCTCGGTCACCTCGAGCGAAAAATGGAGCGTGCGCCCGGCGAGCGGGTGATTCGCGTCCACCGTGATGAAATCGCGCTCGACCTTGATGACGGTGACGTTGCGCGCGCCCTGCGCGCCGCTCGCGCGGACTTTCATGCCGGGCGTGATCTCCCCGATGTCCGCGAACTTGCTGCGCGGCACGATCTGGACCAGGCGGTCGTCGCGCCGGCCGTAGCCCTGCTCCGGCGGCACCGTGACGTCGAGCTTGTCGCCCGTGGTCTTGCCGGCGAGCGCCTGCTCGAGCCCCGGGATGATATTGCCCTTGCCGTGCAGGTAACTCATCGGATGGCGGCCATCCGAAGTGTCGAGCACGACGCCCTGATCGTCACGCAGCGTGTAGTGCAGCGATACGGCGCGATTCTTCTCGATGTGCAATTCCGGCTCCCGCGGGTGGCAGGAGCGGAATGTTAGCCGTTTGCCGTCAGGCCGGGAAGAACTCGATCGGTTTGGTCGTGGTCATCGCCTCGACGTCCTTCTCGTCGAAGCGGAACATGCGGATACGCGCGACCAGCTTGCGCTCCAGTTCCGAATCGTTCAGCTCCGTCGATACGATGCGGCAATCCGTGACCTCGCCGGACGGCGCGATCGTCAGCTGGACGACGACCTTGCCCTGCAACTCCGGCTGCTCACGCAGTGCACGGCTGTACAGCGCATAGATCGCCGACTTGTTGCGGTCGAAGACCATCTCGATCTCTTCGCGGCTGCGCGAGGCCTTGCCGCCCGTACCGCTGCGGCTCGCCTGCGCCTGGTCGGCGCCGATCCGGTCGGCGAAAGACGGTTGGGCGGTGCCTGTCGAGTGGCCCTTCAGGTTGCCCGGACCGCTGCCGAATCCGGCCGACAGCTTGCCGGTATTGATGCCGCCGCTTCCGACGCCGGTGCGCGACGTGACGAGCGAACGCTCGGCGCGGCTCGGCCCCTCGACGCGCCCGATCATCGGCGCCGAACTCTCGGTCGGCTCCATGATGTCGCGCAGGTCCTCGAGCTGGTCCTTCATCGCGAGCAGGCCGGATTTCTCGGCCTTGCGGCGCGCCTCGGCCGTGCGGTCCACCGGCTTCGGGACCGGCGTCGGCTTCGCCTGCGGCTTCGGCTCCGGTTTTTTGACCTCCGGCTTCGGCGGCGGGGGCGGCGGCGGTTCGAGTATCAGGCGCACGACCTCCTCCGGCAGCGCCGGCGGCGGCGGCCTCTCGGAGACGGGCAGAAGCGGCAACACGACGCCGATCACGACGAACGCGATCAGCGCGGTCCTCGCGGTCTTGCGGAAGCGCCGTTGTTCGTCCTCGTCGGGCGTCCACGGCAGGTCGAAGATCCGGTAGTTGGTTGCAAGGGCCGTCATGACTTCCTCAGACCGCATCCGTGCCGTTGAACTCGCGCTCGCGCTCCAGGACCGCGAGCGAGACCTTGCCGTACTCCGCCGCCGTGCAGGTCGACAGGATCTTCTTCAGGAAGCTGTATGGAAGGTCCTTGTCGGCGAGCACCGTCACTTCGTGCGAGGTCGGGTCGTCCACGCTCGCAAGCAGGCGCTTGTCGGCTTCGCTGCGCAGCACCCGGCGCAGCGGCTCGATCACGGGGTCCTCGATCCGGCGCAGCTCCGCCACGCTCGCGAGGGCCACGCCATTGACGTAGATCGTCTCCTTCGTGATCAGCACCGTCACGGTCTCGCGCGGCTTGGTCTCCGAGATCGACTGCGGGATCACGATGCTCTTGGTATTCGGCAGGATCTCGTAGTCCGCGGCGTGCACCAGCAGGTAGACGACCAGGATCGTCAGCATGTCGATCATCGGGATCAGCGCCGTCATGCCGTGCAGGCCGCCGCGGCGGCCGACCTTGTGGTGGCGCTTGAGGCGCGAGGCGATCATCGCGTCGCTACCATCGCGACCGGCGCATCACCGACCGCGATCATCGGGAACAGCTCGCCGCGCACCGGCTGGCCGTCGAGCTCGGTGTCGAACGACTTCATCGTATCCATCGTCTGCACCATCGTGTCGTACGGGATGTCCGCCTCGAGCAGCACCGTCGCATCCTTCTTTTCAGGAAAGCGGATCTTCACGCGCCGCAGGTAGTTGGAGAGGCCGGTGTAGTCGGGCCCCTCCGCCGTGTGCGGCAGCGCCTGGAGCAGCCCGGTATTCCGGTCCGCCACCTCGATCGTGCCCAGCCGCACGATGACTTCGAGTTCGAGCACCGCCGGCAGCTCAGGCGGCGGCCCTCCCTCGACCGGCAGGTTGAGCTCGAGGATGTTCATCTTCGAGAACACGGCCGTGAAGATCAGGAAGAAGATCAGGATGACCATCACGTCCAGCATCGGGACGATGTTGAGGTCGTTCCTGCCCTTCATGCGCGCGTGGCTGCGCGCCTGGCGCCTCGCAATGCGCGATCCGCTCATGCGCGTGCGCCACCCGGGTTTGGCGTCATTGGCCGGCCGCCCTTTGCAGCGGCTTCCTGCTGCGACTCGGGATCCATCCGGCGCTCATTCAGCGCGTTCAGGAACTTGACCGAGGCGACCTCGAGGCTGTCCACGATCTCCGTGGTGCGCGTCTCGAGGTACAGGTGCGCGAGCAGCAGCGTGATCGCCGTGACGAGGCCGAGCGCCGTGTTGTTCATCGCGACCGAGATGGACGCCGCGAGCAGGCTCGCCTTCTCGGCGGGATTCGCCTGCGCGACCGCGGCGAACGCGCTGATCAGGCCGATGACCGTGCCGAGCAGGCCCATCAGCATGGCGATGTTCGCTAGCGACGCCAGGTAGTGCGTGCGCTTCTCGAGTCGCGGGATCACCTCGACGAGGCTTTCCTCCATCGCCTTTTCGATGTCGTCACGGCGCCGCGCGGTCTGGATGCGCGTGATGCCGTAACGCATAATGTGGGCGAGCGCGGTGTCCGAGTTCGTCGAGGCCTGCAGCGCCTCGCGAAACTTGCCGGCTTCCAGCATCGGCTGGATCTGGTTCCACAGGCGGCGGTTGCCTGAACCGACGCGGATTACGAACCCGAATCGCTCGAGCGCGATCACGAGTCCGACGACCCAGACGAGCGCGATCGGGTACAGGAATACCCCGCCGTCTCGGAAGAAGTTGATGATGATTTCGAAACCCTGCATGGCTGCTGCTCCGGTGGGATCGGGAAAGTGTGTTACTTAATCAAAATCAATGGCATGGATACTCTGCGTCAGTTCTCAGGCTGGGCGGAAGACGGAACCGGTTCTGGCCCCGCCTGGGCCTCATCTGCGGTTCCACCCGCCTCCAGCGCCTCGAAATAGCGCAATTCGCGCCGGAAGACGTCTCGGTCCACCGGGCTCAGGATCTCGTTCAGCAGGCTGTTGGCCGGCCGGCCCTGGAGCTCGCCTAGGTCGGAGCGCTTCCAGGGCACGATCACCATGACCTTCGGCAACTCCCGGTTGCCCGTGATCGAGGTCGTGTCGAGCTCCAGGTGATCCATCGTCGGCCTTGAAGGGCGCCCGGTCTCGACCGCTGGTTCCTCGGCGGGCGGTGCCGCGGGTGGCTCGACCGGCGCCTCCTGGGCGGCGGCAGCGAACGGCAGCATCCAGGCACAGGTGATCAGGCCGGCGACGGCTTTCATGGCATCACTCCCGCGGTCTGTTCCACGCTACCGACCCGACGTTTCAGTTCTGCGATCCAGCCCGACACCTGCTTGTCCGCCGCACCTGACAGCGCGAGGTAAGACTCAAAGTGACCCAGTGCCTCGGCAGGCTGGCGCAGGTACAGGTCGAGGAGCACGGCGAAGTTGCGGTGGGTCAGCGCATGGTCGGGTGCGATGGCGAGTGACTGTCGGTAGCTCGCCTCCGCGTCGCGGAAGCGTCCGGCGGATAGCTGGATCGCCGCGAGTTCGTTGTACGCGACGGCATTCTTCGGGTCGCGGCGGATGGCCTCCGTGAGCGCGGCTTCTGCTTCGGCCGGCCGCGCCTCGCGCGCGTGCAGCATGCCGAGATTGACCGCAGCCGGCGCGAGCGCCGGCGCCGCCGCCATCACGCGTTCGAGGAGCGTTCGCGCGGCCGCGAAGTCGCCGGTCTGCAGCATCGTTACGGCCTGCGAGAACGCCATGCTGGTCTCGGGGGAAACCACCGGGGCGAGCGGCACGGGCGGCGCACCCTTGGGTGCCGGCGCCGCGGCGGGTTCCGCCGGCACGGCGGCGACGATCGGTGGCGGCAGCAATTCGGTGAGGAACGGCTCGGGCTCGACCGTCTTGCCGTAGCGCGCCGGCTCCAGGCCCGCGAGCACAGCGAAACTCTTGCGCACCCACTCGTCGTACAGTCCGTCCACCGCGCGCGCGGCGTTCAGGCCATGCACGTCCGCGGCCTTCTCCTCGAACGGGAAGGCCTGTTCCTCGAGCAGCAGGTCGTACTGCTCGAGTTCCTCGGCGGCGAGGTTCGCGGGCCGCTCCGACTTCATCAGGTCGTCGGCGAGGCGGCGATACAGTTCACCCATCTCGTAGGTCGCAGCGGTCGTCACTTCCGCGACCGCATAGCCGATCGCCGCCTGGTAGCCGCCGATCGCGCGCTCCATCGCCAGTTTCTTGGCCGCAAGCGTCTGCTTGAGCGGCGCCACCAGCGCGACGGACTGGAACTGGTCGCGCGCGGATGCGGTGAGTTCCAGCGTGGCGATGGCCGCGAGGTAGCGGCTGCGGTCGGTGCGGGCCGATGCGGCGCCGTCGGCCGCGACGATGGCCTCGAGCCACTGGCGCCGCCGCGGCGGGTCGTAGGTGTCGCGCGCGTGGTCCGCGAGTTTGAGCCTGGCTTCCATCGCGAGGTCGAGCGGCGCCGGGAAGCGCTGTACGTACTTCTCGTAGTTCGCCATCGCCCGCGCGGCCTGGCCGGACTTCTCGAACAGGTCTGCGGACTGCCACAGCGCTTCGCGCTGCACGTCGGGCGTCTCGGCAGCGGAGTTTGCGATGCGCTCGAACTCGCCCGCCGCGTCGCCGGGGCGGCCGCCTTCGAGATAGGCCAGGGCAAGGTTGCGGGTGACGTCGGCCTGGCGGGCACTCGCCGGATAGGCGCTGCGGAAGGATTCGAGCACCGCGATCGCGCGCGGCCAGTCCTTCAGGCCGACGAGGAGCGCGGCGGCGTCGAAATCCGCGGTCTCGCGGATCGTCGAACCCGGCGCGAGCCGACCGACCCGCAGGTAATCCACCACGGCGCCGGCGGCATCGCCCGCGCCCTGCTTGGCTTCGCCCTGCTTGTAGATGGAGGCGGCGAGCCGCTCATTGATGGCCGCCGCTTCCGGGTCCTGCGGCGACAGCAGCGACTGAACCTGCAGGTAGGCGCCCTCCGCATTCGCATACAGGCCCGTGTCGAACTGCGCATTGCCGGTGACGGTCCACGCGGTGCGCTGCATCGACGGATCCACCGGCGGCTGGCGCGCGAGCACGAGCCCGGCGACCTCGAGCGCGCGGGGCAGTTCCTTGAGGTCGTAAAACTCGCGTGCGGTGCGCGTCAGGAGCGTCGAACTCTCGGGATGCGCAGGAAATGTCATCGCGAAGCGCAGCTGGCTTTCGAGGCGCTGCCGGTTCCAGGCGTCGGCGGCGCTGCCTTCGAGTGACTTGTCCTCGCGCTCATAGGCGACGAGCGCCGCGTATCCGGCCTTTGCCGACTGGTCGTGGAACGGATAGGCGTAGGCGGTCCGCTCGTACTCGAGCGCCGCGGTCCGGTAGTCCTCGCTCTCGAACAGGGTCTCCGCGAGCAGGTAGTTGGTCGCCGCCGCGGTCGGGTCGTCCGGGAACGACTGCAGGAACTCGCGGTACCAGCGCGCGGCCTCCTGGTAGTCCGGCTTCTTCTTCGAGCGCTGCGCCTCGGCGTGGTAGTACTGCGCGAGGTCGGTCAGGTTGGTCTTGAGCTCGCGCGCGACGAGCGGAAACTGCTCGGGCGTCCGCGCCGCCCAGTAGGAACTGCCGAGACGGTAGCGTTCGACGAATTCCTTCTTGCCGTCCAGCACGAGTTGCGCGAATCCGCCCTTCTTGTAGGCCTCGATCGCCTGCATCTGCAGGAGCGGCGCGCGCTCGTGATCCGGGAAGCGCTCGACGAACGCGCGGTAGGTGTCCGCCGCGTCGGTGTAGCGCTGCTTGGTGACGTACAGGTCGCCGAGCTCGGAGTACAGCATGTAGCTGTAAGGAATTTCACTGCGGCGCGCGAGATAGCGGTCGAGCGTGTCCTTGCCGTCCACGTACGAGAACCCGATGCTGAGCACGCGGAATGTGTCCTGCACGAGTTCGCGGTCCGCGCGCGGCAGTCCGGCCGGGTCCGCCACGGCCCCGGGCTTCGCCGCATCGAGCAGCTTCAAGTCGAGGACCTTCACGAATGGGTCGATCGCGGCCTCGTTCTCCGACTGCTTGAACAGCGACCAGCCGAGCTTGTAGAGGCTCTGTTCGTGGAATGCACTCTTGTCGCCGAAGGCGCTCGCCGCCTCGTAGGCGCGCTGCGCCTCCGCATAGCGCTTCGCCATGAACAGGATTTCACCGCGGCGGAACTGGGACTCGTCGATGCGCAGGCTCGCCGGGTATTTCGCGACGAGCTGGTCGAGGTAGTAGAGCGCCTTGTCGGCGTCGCCGAGCGCCTCCCAGCCGCGAGCGAGCTGGTAGAGCACCGCGTCCGCGCGCGGGTAGTCGGGCTGGGTCTCGATCAGCCGGGTGTAAATCTCGATCGCCTCGCGCGTCTCCTCGACGCCGAGTCCCGGCGTCTCGCCGCGCGCCGTGTCACCGGCCTCGATCTGGAGGTCGCCAAGCCGCCGCATTGCCTCGGTGCGCAGCTCGGGATCGCCGGCTTCGAGCTCGAGGAAGCGCCGGTAGAGCTCCTTCGCGCGGTCGGCATTGGGCTCGACTGTCTCGCCGGTCCGGATTTCGGGCGGCGGCCGCTTGAGATCCTTGAGCGTCGGCTCGCGATTCGCCGCGGCAGCGGCGAATGGCAGCACCAGCAGCAGGATGAACGGGACGCGTCGCATCACGGCTGCTGCTCCGGCGCCGGCGCAGGCACCTGCCCGGACGTCGCGCGATCGTAGATCAATGCGAGCGAATAGCGCGCCTGCACGGAATATTCATCGAGCCGCTGGCGCTGGGATTCCAGTTCGGAGATCGCGAGGTCCGCCAGGTACCGGCTCTGGTTCAGCTTCGCCTCGTCGACCCGCACCGCGAGCGCTGAGACCCGCGGCGATACGGCGACAACGCGGACACCGAGCGCTGCATTGCGCTCCGGTGCGCCCTCGCGGGCGCGCGATGAGGCGGTCTGCCGCGTGCGCGCATCGTACACGGCGGCGTCGAGGTCGCGCATCGCGCGGCTGGCCTGCCAACTGCGCACTTTCCAGCTATCGTCGAGCCGCCACATCAGCACGCCGCGGGCCAGCCTCGCCCTTTCGCGCGAATCGTCGAGGCTGCGATCATCCGCGTGCGCGGCGAGCTCCGCATCCACGCCGTCCAGCAGGTCGAGCTGGCCCTGCTCCTCCGGGGTCGCAAGCGCTGTGACATCGCGTTCGGTGAATGCCGCCTCAAGGCGCGCCTGTAGCACGTCGCGGCGCGTGTTCAATGTACCGACGTCGACCACCGCGAGGCGCGCGTCGGCGGCCGGCAGGCGCGTCGCGAAAGCCTGCTGGCGGGTCTCGACCATGTGGGTGAATGCGTCGAGGCTGTCGGACCAGCCGGACAGGTTTTTCGCCATCGCATCGAGCGCGCGATAGCCCTTGAGCCCTTCCTGGAAATCGTGTCCGGCGAGCAGATGGTAGAGGTAGCGCGACTCCGGAGCGTCCGGAACCTCGGCGAGCTGGCCAAACCAGCCCTCGCGGCCGTCGCCGTCCGCCGATAGCGCCGCCGTCAGCAGGCGCCCGGAGCGGATCGCAGCGATCGATTCACCGATGCGGACGCGTTCGCTGTCGTAGGCGCTGATCGCCTTCTCGTAGTAATCGACCGCCTGCGCCATCGCGCCCAGTTCCGCGTAGGCGTAGGGAACGGCGAGGTACGATTCCTGCACCGCGGCGTCGAGGAGGTTGCGGCCCTGGAGTTCCAGCCAGGGCAACAGCGCCGCGCGGAACTCCTTCGATGCGGCGTCGGCCCAGCCGGCCCCGAGCAGCGCCTTGCTGGACTGCGGACCCGACAGGCGCACGCGCTCGAGCGCGGCCAGCGCCGCGGCCGGCTTGCCGGCTTGCAGCTCGGCATAGCCGATCGCCAGGTTGGCCTTGTCGCGCAGCGCCGAGAGCTCCGGATTCTCCGTCACGATCAGTCCGACCTGGTCGAGGAGCTGGAGGCCGCGTTCGGGGCGGCCCACGCGCACCAGTGCGACGCCGAGGTTGAAGTGGCCGTAGGCCATCCACTGGGGCGGGCCCTGCCAGCCATCGAGTTCGGCGATCGCGCGGTCGTACTGCCCGCGGTACATCAGGCCCTGCGCGAGCAGCATGTGCCGCTCCGAGTCGAGCCCGATCGTCAGCTTGCCGGTCACGGCACGCAGCGCTTTCTCCGACTGTTCGTACAGGCCCGCGGCATACAGGACCTTGCCGAGGAAGAACCAGGCCTGGTCGCGGACCGCGGCCGGCGTCGCGGGATCGGCGAGCAGGCGCTCGAAGATCTCGCGCGCCTCCCGGTGCTGGCCGAGCGACAGGTAGAGTCCGCCGCGTAGCAACTCGGCGTCCCGCGCGTGCGCCGCCAGCCGCCCCTGGTCGCGATAGGCCGCGAGGCGCACCAGTGAATTGAAATGGTCGTGCTGGTAGAAGTAGAAGAGCACGTCGCCGTAATGCAGGTCCTGCACCTTGACCGCGGGCAGGCCCGGGACCGCCATGGCCTCGGCCCGCGCCGGCGCGGAGGCCGCGAGCGCGGCGATCGTCAGCAGACTGGCGAGCACCGCTGTCTCACTCCCAGACGCGGACCACGAATTCGGGCTGGAGCTTGCGCAGGCGGTCGCTGATCTTGAGTTCGACGTACTTGGCGCCGACGCCCTTCTCGACCGTCAGCGTCGCGCCGCGCTTGTAGTCGCGCTCATGTGTGCCCTGGCCGGTGAAGTACGCGACGATTTCGTGTTCGCCCGCCTTCAGGTTGCCAAGCCAGATGCGGTGCACGCCGCCGCGCTTCAGCGCCTCCAGCTCGCGCGCCGTGTACAGGTAGTTCGCGACCTCCTTGTCGTCCACCTTGATCTGCACCGAGTCGAGCGCGAAGAACGTGCCGATGTCCATCGAGACAAACACGGCGATCTGGGTGCTCGCCGGGAACAGCAGGTCCTCTTCGAGCATGAAGAGGTCGCGGTTGAGGTCCACGACCTCGCGCCGGAGCTCCTGCACCTCGGCATCGAGCGCCGAGCGGTCCGCGGCCGGTGCGGCATCCTGCATCGGCGCCGCATCCTGTGCGGCCACTGGCAAACTGACGCCGATGGCGAGCAGCAACGCGACAAGGGTGTTCTTGGTCGTTCTCATGGAGTGCATCCCGTTCATTCGTCGATCAGGTCGCGCAGGCTCACCATTAGCCCGCGCTCTTCACGCTCGTCCAGCGCATCGTGTCGCGCCCGGACGACGCCCTTGCGGTCGATCAGCACGATCAGCGGCAGGTCGTCCACGTCGTAGTTCTTGCTGACCTCCTTGTCCGCATCGACGAGCACCGGGTAACCGATGCCGGCGGCCTCGACGAGCGCCCCGGCCCGCGACTTTTCCTTGTCGAGGTTGATGCCGTAGACGACGAGCCCAACCCCGCCGTAGGTGCGCTTCAGGCGTTCGAACCGTTCGAGTTCGCGGCGGCAATCGCCGCACCAGCTGGCCCAGAAAACGAGCGCGACGACCTCGCCGCGGTGCTCGGATAGACGGTGGTTACTGCCCGTTGCGGATCGCAGGGCGAAATCAGGCGCCGTCGGGGCATCGGCTGCACCCGCGGCGAGTGTCAGTGCGGCGAGCGCCGCTCCCAAGGTGAGACGCGCTGCCGGACGGCGGCGATGACTGCGGTCGTCCATGTCGGCCCATGTAACATAACGCCGGCACGGCCGGCTTGGTATATGTTTATTCAGCCCGGGCCGGCGGTCTCGCCGCACGTCACACAATCGAACCGTTGCGATCGGGTCAGATCGTTCCGTTGACGATCGGGTTGAACGCGATGAGGCTGTCCTGAAGTGTCGCCGATCCCAGGCCGTTACCCGGGAAACGGGTGCCGAACTGGCCCTGTTGGCCGTGCAGCGCCAGGTAGTTCAGCACCACGGCCTCGACCAGCAGGTTGACGTTGTTGGCGGGCGGGGTCGACGAGGTCTCAACCGACGCGTCGCGGCGGAACCAGCCGATCTGCTGGTGCTGCTCGGGCGGGCGGTTGTCGCCGGTGTAGAGCTGGGCGCGGCCCGCGGGGTTGTAGACCAGGAAGAACGACGCAGCGGTCTGCTGGTTGTCGCTCGACCAGTCGAACTTGCCGCGGCCGTCCACGCTGTTGTCCACCACGCCGTCAGCCGACAGCGAACCGTCGCTGAACACGTAGAGCATCAGCGGCACGCCCCGGCGCGCGGCGTACTCGAGGCAGGCGCCCATGCAGCGGCCCGCGCGGATGTCCCTGAGCTCGCCCGTCGCGCGGCCCTGGCCGTGGTAATCATAGCCGCCCATCGTGATCGTGCCCGCGCCGGCATAGCCGTTGATCACGAGCTTCATGACGGCCGCGGTCTTGCGGAACTCCGAGTCGTTCTGGAATTCCTGCTGCGTGAAGATGCCGGCCGGCCCAACGATGTCCGGGTCGAGCTCGGGGTTGAGCGCCGACGGATCGCCGTAGCGGTCGGTCAGGTCCGCTGCCTTGACGTAGTTGCAGCGCACCATGTCCTTGATGACTGCGTCCCGCGTGATGCCGGTGTCGACGCGCGCGAGCTTGCTGTCCGACAGGCGCTGGATCGATTCCATCACGCGCACCGCGTCGCTCTGGTCGAGGAGACCGACGAGCTTGCCGGTGTCCACGAGTCCGGTCACGTCGCTCGTGCGGTCGACCTTGGTCGGGCGCACCGAGACGTCGATCATGCCCGCGGGCGCCATCGAGTTGCCGCCCGAGTCCGAGCTCTGCGAGCCGATCAGCGTCAGCAGTTCGCCGTCCGCGCCGGCACGGTAGATGCCGTACATCGGGTTGTGCGGATTGTTGCCCGTGTCGTTCTCGGAACGCGCGGGGATCACGGCGCCGTTCGTCGCAGCCGCCGTTGTCACGCTGACGCGCTCGAGGATGCCGCGCACGAACGCGCTGTCCGAATGGAAAGCGAGGCCGAGCCGGCTCTCGATGAAGTCGTTGGTCGGGCTGCCCGGATTCGGCGCGTTCGGCACCATGTCGCCCGGCAGTCCGAGGCGGCCGTAACCGGCCACAGACAGGAAGTCCCGCTGGCCGCCCTGGGCGCCGACCAGCACGTTGGAGCCGACCATGTTGGCGCCGCCGGCGAGGTCGATGCAGATGAACGGGATCTTGCCGGCGCCGGCGACCGCAATGCCGCAGCTCTGCTTGAGGGCCTCGAGATCCGGCGACAGCGCCGCCTGTGCGGCACGCGGATTCGCGAACAGGCCGAAGATCGTCGGCGCGATAACCGTCGCCGCTCCGCTCATGAAGCCCTGGGACACGAACTGGCGGCGCGTGACCGGCCGCGGGTGGTCCTGCTGGAACAGCGGCGCGTCAGGATGAAGCGGGCCGCGACGGGATTTTCTGCTCATCGTTGCCATCACCTCATTGCAGCAGCGTGCTGGCGCTGCCGACGACCGCCGAGCAGGCGGACTTGACGATAATCTCCGTGCGATCCGCGGAACAGCTGCCGCCGCAGGCGGCGAGCCGGCCGATCAGCGCATCGACCTCGGTCGTGATCTCGGCCGCGTTCGGCTGGGTCGCGATGCCCGTGCCGACTGCGCGCGAAATCAGCGGTCCTGTGACCAGCGCGCGTTCTCCAGGCGTGTCGAATGCCTGGGCGGCGGGCGCCGTGAAGTTCAGCGTCGGGAAGTAGCTCGCGCGCAGGCCCGTGTCGTCCACCAGCGCGTTGCAGTACTCGATCGCGAGCTGGGCCGTGCCGACCTGGTGCGAGGACAGAAAGCCCTCGATGTTCTCGATCGTCGGCAGCTGCTCGCGCAGGCGGTTGTAGGTATCCGCAACCAGCGCGTGGGTCGCGGGCACTCCCGTCATCTCCGACATTGACGCCGAGATCTCCTGGAAGGTGCGCAACCCGATCTCCGACGCCGGGTCGCCGTCCGGCGGCGCCGGCAGCGGATCCGGCGTGGGCTCGTTGAACGGATTGGTGTTGGTGCCGATCCGCTCGAAGCTCAGGAAGAACTCGTCCGCGGCCGGGCCCTTGTCGAGCGCGACGACGGTGCCGATGTCGGACAGGTCGAAGCCGGTCGCAGGCTCGTAGCCCGCAGCCGTGACCGTGCGGTCGAGCGGCGAGTAGGCCTGGCCGACCCGCGCCTCAGCGCCATTGATGCCGATGCGCACGCCCTGGATGCGGATCTGGTCCGGGTCCTGGGCGCCGTCAAGGCTGATGAAAACGGGCTCGTTGAACAGGTAGGAATAGCTGTCGAACTGGCTACCTTCGAACATCACGTAGCTCTGCGGCACGTTGATCAAGTGCGCGACCGAGAACAGCAGGTAGAAGCGCTCGCCGACGCCGGCGTCGAAGTTCTGCTGGACCTGCGCCTGGGACAGCGCGCGATTGTGGACCGCGGCGAGGCGGATCACGCCCTGCCAGGTGCGGTCATTCGAGACCTCGTTGCCGAGCACCAGCGCGAAGGTGTCGTTCCAGTCGGTCAGCAGGCCCGCGCCCTGCCCGTCCGGACCGGTGACCAGCGTGCCGTTGACGTAGATGCGCCGCCCGTCGACCGCGCTGTAGGTCGCGACCACGTGTTGCAGAGTTGCCTGGAGGACTTCAGCCGCGTCAGGCGTCGCCAGCGCCGGCGTGCCGTTGCCGGAAGTCGTCGTGCTGCGATTGAAGAAATCGTAGTTGTACATCGTCTGGCCGATCGTGAAGTTCCGCACCATCGTGCCGCCGGAGTAGCCGATGATGTGCGCTTCTTCCTGCACGACGTTCGCCGGCGCGACCCAGGCCTCGACCGTGTATTCCCCGGTCGCGCGGATCAGGTCGTGCAGCTTGCGGCTGGCCGCGGTCGTGCCCTGCGCCTTGCCGCCGCGCAGGTCGATACCCCAGCCGCCGACCCAGGTCGTGGCGCCCGACAGCGTCAGGTTGAGCGCGGGCTCGACGCCGGACGTGTCGTAGGCGACCGAGCCGGTGCCGGTCTTGAACTCATAGAGCGCGATGACCGCGTTGTCGAAGCGGTTGCCACCGCTCGCGACCGTGCCGTCATAGAGCGTCAGCGCTTTCGACAGCACCAGGTCCGGGTCCACCTGCGTGAGCGGCACGCCGTTCGAGAAGGCCTGCACTGCGGCCTGCATCGCATTGGCGCTGGTGGCGCAATCGGTCCAGCAGTTGTGGAATTCCTCGCGCAGGCGCACGACCAGTCGCGAGTCCGCCGGCGTGTCGAGATTGATCTTGGCGCGCACGGCCGCATAGGCGACGTCGACGTCACCCTCGGCGAAGAACGGCGACTGCGGGATCGTCGCGGCCGACGAGTGGCAGCGCGAGCAGTACTGCGTCAGCAGCGGATACACCGTCGAGCCGAACAGCGCGCTGCTCGTCGGGAAGGACTTGCTCGCGCCGACGTCGCGGATCGGCGGCGGCTGCAGGTCGATGCCGCGGGTGCCGCCGAGCGTCTGGCCGGCCCAGTTGCGGATCCAGACCGTGAGCTGGTCGGCGCAGGCGGAATCGGCAGCGAGCCAGCAGTTGTGGCCGCCACCGACCTTGGAAACCATCATCGAGCCGCCCGGGTTCGACAGGTCGACGACGCCATTCGCGGCCTCGTAGGCCAGGTTGATGTCGTCGTTGCGGACGAAGCTCGGCACCTGGCCGCCGGTGCCGTGGCACTGGCCGCAGCGGTTGCCGCCCTGCAGGTTGTCCCAGACGTTGAGCTTGAATGCCTGCACGTCCTGGCTCGCCGGCGGCGGGCCGGCATAGCCGGCAGGCGGCGGCGGCTGCGTGACCGGATTTTCGGTGGTCGAGGCTCCGCCTCCGCAGCCGGCGAGCACGAGCGCGATGAGCGCCGGTGCCAGTGCCGCGACAAGTCGCATACGGGGATCTGCGCTGCGGTTCATCGGCTGCCCCTCAATCGCCCATGCAATACGCGGCGGCATCGGCGAATGCCTGTTTCAGCCGATAGCCGCTCGCGCGGAACGAATTCGTCATGGTCTGGATCCGGTTGCGGTCGAGCGCATCGTTGGGCGTGCGCAGGCAGACCGTGCGGAAGACTTTCTCGACCTGGCAGGACGCGAACGCATCGCTCGCGCCGAATTCCTGGCCGAGCGACTTCGCGCCCGTGCCCGAACCCGGCAGGTTGCTGTCCCAGCCCAGCAGCGCGTTCTGCCCGGCGCGCCAGCGGTTCTCCCACTGGTCACCGGCCGTGCGGAATCCGAACGCGAAAGTCGTGTCGTTGTTGAAATACTTCGGCTGCACCGCGCCGCCGGTATAGACCAGCCGGCCCTGCGCCTCGTCGAACGTGTAGAACGCGAAAGCCTGCGCCATCGGGTCCATGCCCGAATGGCAGCCGACGCAGTTGTTCAGGAACAGCCGGGCATCGCCACCCGGGCTCCGGCTGACGTCCTGGCGGATGCGGTCCGGCGGGCGCGACGTGTCCTGGATCTCTTCCAAGTCGCGGCACATGTGGTTCAGCAGCGTGAAGCGGAACATCGCGCGGTTCGTGCCCGCGACGAAGAACGCCTGCGCCGCGGCGCGCGTCGTGACGATGCCGGCGGTCGCCGCGGGCGGCGTGCCGTAAACACCCGACTGCGTCGTGCGTGTGAGTCCGGTGCGCAGGTCGATGCCCCGCGTCTCGAGCTCTTCGTAGTGGGTGTTGCTGGTCGCAGAGGCCGCTGGCAGCCCGAGGCCATTGCTGCCGACATAGAGGATGTCGGCCGTCAGCAGCTCGTTGAACGGGACGTCGTCGCGCACCATGCCGATGACGGTCGCCGTGTAGTCGTTCATCGGCGCGAACACGGTCTGGTCGCGGTTGGTCCACGGCGTCACGAGGTTCTTGATCGTCACCGCGTAGAACGCCGAATGGTCCATCGCCATCAGCGCCGCCTGCTGTATGCGCCCCGCGATGATCTCGGTCTCCATCGCGTTCAGCACCGCCGCGGTCGGCGGCACGCCCGCCAGGCGATCGTGCATGCGCTTGGCCTGCTCACGGGGACCCGCGTGCGCGGCGAAAGCGATGGCGCTCACGGCCGCAACGGCGGTGACGCGCTTCACGATCGATTTCAAGTTTCTAGGCGACCAGGGCATTTCCGTGCTCCACTCGCTCGCAGTTAATCGGGCTGCGGGCGAATATATCGGCGGGTATCCGGCCGGGTAATGTCTCTGAACGGCGACATTCACGCACGACTCCGACCGGGGTAGGCTCACTTCCCAGAAGGCTGGTTGATGCGCAAATGCCTTGTATCCAAGGGAACTCAGGCGGGTATCAGGGTCCGTGACGCAGTTGTCCAACTGCATTCTGTCGTGAAGAAACTGCTGTCGGCACCGGAGTGAATTGAGATGCGAGTCACGATTCCGCAATCATGGATTCTGTCACTTGGCGTGCTGGCGCTCGCCGGATGTGCGACAGGTCACGATGGAGATATCAACATCGGCGGCGGACAGGGGCCGGATCCCGTCGTGCTCGACATTCCGGTCGCCTATATCAAGGGCGCGCTGCCCATCGACCCGGATGACGACCCGGACGACGTGCGCGAGAACGAGACCTTCCTGGCGGGAACCGACCTGTGGCTGCGCGACCGCGCGGCGCCGGATGTGCCCGAGCGCAACATCACGTTTCCGGTGACCGGCGGCCTGTGGAACGTGCGCGACCTCGACGGATCCTACGACGGCAACAAGATCGTCTTCTCGATGCGCATGCCGCTCATCCCGGGCGCGGACGACGAGGATCAGCCGCGCTGGGAGATCTGGGAATACGACCGCACGACCGACGTGCTTCGCCGCGTGATCGCCTCCGACCTGGTCGCAGCGGAAGGCCACGACATCGCGCCGCACTACCTGCCGGACGGTCGCATCGTGTTCTCGTCGACGCGCCAGCGCCAGTCGAAGGCCGTGCTGATCGACGAGGGCAAGCCGCAGTTCGCGGCCCAGGACGAGGACCGCAATGAGCATGCTTTCGTGCTGCACGTGATGAACGCGAACGGCAGCGGCATCCGCCAGATCTCGTTCAACCAGAGCCACGACCTCGATCCCGCCGTGCTCGACGACGGCCGCATCGTCTTCAGCCGCTGGGACAACGCCGCCGGCAGCTCGATACATCTCTATACGGTCCATCCGGACGGCAGCAACCTCCAGCTGCTGTATGGCGCGAACAGCCACGCAACCGGGACCGGCGTCGACGACATCCAGTTCCTCGCGCCGCGACCTGCCGAGGACGGCAGCGTCGTCGCGCTGGTGCGCCCGTTCACCGGCACCGAAAAGGGCGGCGACCCGGTCGCGATCGACACGGAAGCCTTCGTCGAGATCGGCCAGTCGGATCTCGCGAATGCGGGACTCGCCGGTCCGGGCCAGCGGCGCCTGTCGGTCAACGATGTCCGCACCGATCCCGGCCTGTCGCCGGGCGGCCGCTACAGTTCGGTGTTCCCGCTCCGGGACGGCACCGGCCGGCTGCTCGTCAGCTGGACCATGTGCCGGCTGAACGACGCGCAGGGCCGCACGCTGCCCTGCACGGCCGCGAACCTCGCGGACCCGGCGCTGACGCCCGCCCCTCCTTTATATGGTGTGTGGCTTTACGACGCGCGCGACCTGACGCAACGGCCGATCCTGCAGCCGACCGAGGGCCTTCGCTATTCGGACGTGATCACGCTCGCGCCGCGCGCGCCGCTGCCGGCGGTGATCCTGGACGCTGTGCCCGGCGTCGACTACGACCCGGTGCTCGCGGCGGAGAACGTCGGCATCCTGAACATCCGCAGCGTCTACGACTTCGACGGCACGGACACGGCGCCCGGAAGCATCGCGGCACTCGTGGATCCCGCGCAGTCGACGGCGGCGGAACGTCCCGCGCGGTTCCTGCGCATCCAGAAGGCGGTCGGCCTGCCGGACGACGAGGTGCGCGACTTCCGCAACAGCGCCTTCGGTGTCGCGAACAGCATGCGCGAGATCCTGGGCTACGCGCCGGTCGAGCCGGATGGCTCGGTGCAGATCAAGATTCCGGCCGGCGTGCCCTTCGCGCTCGACGTGCTGGACGTCAACGGGCGGCGCATCTCGCCGCGCCATAACAACTGGATGCAGATCCGCGCCGGCGAGGTGCTGAACTGCAATGGCTGCCACGTGCCGGCAGGCGCGCAAGCAAGCGCGCCGCCCGCCATTTCCCACGGCCGCCAGGAACTCTTTGCATCGGCCTGGGCCGGCGCGGCGACCACCGGGCTGCCGTTCCCGAACTCGAATCCGGCGTTCTTCGCCAACCAGGGCGAGACGATGGCCGAGGCACGCGCGCGTGTCAGCTGCCAGACCGATTGCGCCGCGCAGCTTCCGTCGGTCGACGTGCTGTACGAGGACGTCTGGACCGACCCGGTCCCGGCCGGCCGGCCGGCCGACGCGGCCTTCAATTACCGCTATGGCCAGCTCGCGACGGCCGCGCCGACGAGCGCGACCTGCCAGTCGGCCTGGTCGGCGCTCTGCCGCATCACGATCCACTACCCCGACCACCTGCAGCCGCTGTGGGTGACACCGCGGCTCGTGCTGGATGCCGGTGGCGCGGTGATCGCGGACAACACCTGCGTCGGCTGCCACAGCCCGGCGGATGCCGCCGGCACGGTGCGCGTGCCGGCCGCCCAGCTCGATCTCTCGGGCGGCGCTTCGCCCGATGAGGCGGATCATTTCGTCTCGTATCGCGAACTGCTGTTCACGGACAACGCGCAGGAAGTTAACATGGGCGCGCTGCAGGACATCCTGGTGCCGGGTCCGCCGGATCCGGTCACAGGCCTGCCGACGCTCGTGCCGGTGCCCGTTGCTCCCTCGATGAGTGGCGCCGGCGCCCGGGCCTCGGGGACGTTCTTCAGCCGTTTCGACGCGGGCGGCACGCATGCGGGCTGGCTGACCACGGCGGAACTGCGGCTGATCGCCGAGTGGCTCGACATCGGTGGGCAGTATTACAACGATCCCTTCATGGCACCGGTTAACTGAGGCGATGGCGCGGCTGCTCGCCTGCGCTCTGCTGTTGCTGCTGGCAGGAATCACGACCGCCCTCGCTGAAGGGCTCGAAGTCACCGTCGTCGATCCCTACCTCGAGCTTCGCACCGGTCCCGGCCGCGGCTTCCCCATCGTCCACGTGGTGGAACGCGGCGCAACTGTGCGCGTATTGAAGCGCCGCACCGACTGGTTCCAGGTGGTCGACATCGACGGCCGCGAGGGCTGGGTGCACCGCGACCAGATGTCGGAGACGCTGGTGCCGGCCGGCGCGCGCATGGAAATCGACGACCCGGCACGCGAGGACTTCACTGCGCACCGTCGCGAGGTCGGATTGCTGCTCGGCGACTTCGGCGGCTCGAACGTCATCACCGCCTACGGCGCCTACGCGTTCAATGCGCACCTGTCGGGCGAGTTCGCCCTTTCGCACCTGCTCGGCAATTTCTCGGACGGCCAGATCGCGGCGCTAGGCGTGACGCACGTGCCGGTGCCGGAATGGCGCATCCAGCCGTTCATTTCGCTAGGAACCGGAATCATCCGGATTCAACCCAAGGGGACCCAGGTCCAGACGCCCTCCCGCACCGACCAGCTCGCCTATGTCGGCATCGGGGCGCGTGCGTACCTGGCTCGGCGCTTCATCATCCGCGCCGAATTCAAAGAGTACGTGGTCTTTACGGACCGCGACGAGAACGAGGAAGCAAACGAATGGAAAATCGGATTCGCCTTCTTTTTCTGAGCGCACTGCTCGCGCTTGCCGGCTGTTCGTCGATGCCCTGGCGCGACGACTCGCCCGAATCCGTGGAGCCGGTCGGCGACCCGCCGAGCGGCGAGACTCCGGTCGTGATCGATCCAAACGTGCAGCGGCGCGAGATCAAGCCCGCGAAGATCGACACCGAGAACTGGGAGGCCGGCGCCTACGTCGGCTCGCTGTCGGTCGAGGATTTCGAGGTCAACGTGATCTATGGCGGCCGCATCGCATACCACATCAACGAGGACTTCTTTGCCGAGGGCATCGTCGGCACCAGCGACGCGGGGCTGTCCAGTTTCGAGCGCCTGTCGGGAGGTGCCCCCCTATTGACCGACAGTGAGAGGCAATTCACTTACTACAGCCTCGGATTCGGCTGGAATGCGCTACCGGGCGAAATATTCCTCGGGGGACGGCGCGCGCTCAACAGCGCCATCTACCTGACGCTCGGGGCCGGCGGGACACGTTTTGCCGGCGACGACCGGTTCACGCTCACGGCAGGCGCCGGGGCAAGGGTGCTGGTGAAGGACTGGCTGGCCGTGCATCTGGACATGCGCGACCACGTCGTCGAAGTCGACGTACTAGGCGACAACAAGACGACGCACAACTTCGAGGCGACGCTGTCGCTGACGGCGTTCTTCTGAGGAGGACTCGTGATCGCGATCCGTCGACTGCCGATTGTTGCAATGCTCTCCGCTTTCGTCGCCCTGTCATGGCCGGCGGCCGCGACGGACGGCTCGGTGCCGGCGCCGGAGTTTAACCTCGTGAATCGCGCGGGCGGACAGCTATCGCTCGCGTCGCTCCGCGGCCAGGTCGTCATGATCAATTTCTGGGCGAGCTGGTGCGGCCCCTGCCGCCAGGAATTCCCGGCGCTCGACGAGATGTATCGCAAGTACAAGCCGATGGGATTCACGATGGTCGGCATCAACGTCGAGAGCGAGAAGGCGGATGCCGAGCGCTTCCTCGGCGCGCGGCCGGTTTCGTTCCCGATCCTGTTCGATCCCGACAACAAGGTCAGCGGCAACTACGGCGTCAGCGCCATGCCGACCACGGTCCTGGTCGACCGCCAGGGGCGGCTGCGCTGGCAGCACCGCGCCTACAAGCCGGGCGACGAGGCCAAGTACATCGAGCAGATCCGGCAGATGGTCCGGGAAAAGTCGTGACCCGCGCGCGCATCGCAGCCCTGCTCCTGCTGCTCGCCGCGGCCTCGGGCTGCTCTGGCATCGAGCCCTGGGTCAAGCCGTACGAACGCGAGGACCTGGCCGACCCGATCATGGCGTGGGAGCGCGACCCGGTCGCATCCTCCTACATGCGCCACGTTTACGAATCCCGCGAGGGCGCGCGCGGCGCGGCCGGCGCGGCCGGCGGCGGCTGCGGATGCAACTGATCCGCGCGCTGGCGCTCTTCGCCCTGCTGCCCGCGACGGCGCTGGCCGGCGTGCTGCCGGAGGATCGCGCCGACCTGATGTACCACTATTACGACGGCGGCGGCGTCACGATCGACGGGCCCTCGCTCCTCGTGCGCAAGAAGTTCGCGGAGAAGTACGCGGTCAGCGCAAGCGCCTACATGGACATGGTTTCGTCGGCCTCGATCGACGTGATCACGACCGCGAGCCCGTACGACGAGGAGCGCACGCAGCTCGGCGTCGGCTTCGAATACCTGCGCGGCAAGGTCACCTATGCCGCCTCGTTCAGCAACTCGAGCGAGAACGACTACAACGCGGACACGGCAGGCTTTTCGATCAGCCAGGACATGTTCGGCGACCTGACCACGGTCACGCTCTCGTTCAACCGTGGCTGGGATGACGTCACTCGACGCGACGACGACGTGTTCCGCGACGAGATCGACCGCCGTATCTATGGCGTCGACATCTCGCAGATCGCGACCAAGCGGCTGATCCTCGGACTCGCCATCGAGACGATCACCGAGGAAGGCTTCCTGAACAACCCGTACCGGCAGGTGCGCTTCGTCGACCCGGGCGCGGCGCTCGGCTACGACTACGAGTTTGAGCGCTATCCGCGCACCCGCACCGGCAATGCCTTCTCGGTGCGGGCGCGCTGGTACCTGCCCTACCGCGCGGCACTCCAGGGCGACTATCGCTTCTACAACGACACCTGGGGCATCGACGCGAGCACGGCCGAGGTCTCCTACACGCAACCTGTGCGCGATGACCTGACGGTCGACGTGCACTACCGCTACTACATGCAGAACGGCGCCGACTTCTACTCCGACCTGTTCCCGCGCGCGGACTTCCAGAACTTCCTCGCGCGCGACAAGGAACTCGCGTCGATGCAGAGCCACACGCTCGGCTTCGGCGTGGCCTGGGAGTTCAAGCCGTCCATGGTGAATTTCCTCGGCAAGGCGGCGCTCAACCTGAAGGTCGACTACATCCTGTTCAAGTACGACGACTTCAGGGACCTGCGCGTCACCGGCGTCGCGCCGGGCACCGAGCCGCTCTATGACTTCAATGCGAGCGTGATCCGGCTGTTCTTCTCGGGCTGGTTCTAGTCGCAGGCTGGTTCTAGCTAGCCACCCGCCAGCCGCGGCCAGCCTAGGGCGGCGCGAGCCCCTTCGAATACCAGACCCTTCCGTCGCTCGCGACGATGACGGCATCGGCGTCGTCCCGCGCGTTCACGAGCGCGAGGCCCCGCTCCGGCCCGAGGATGAAGAGGCTCTTGGTCAGGCCCTCGGTCAAGGTCGCATCCGGGCCGATGACGGTGACACTGCGGACCGCATGCGGGCTCTTGCCGGTCTTCGGGTCGATGATGTGGTGGTAGCGCACGCCGTCCTCGTCGAAGAAACGCTCGTAGTCCCCCGAGGTCGAGATCGCCGTGTCTTCGAGCGGGATGCGCAGCACGACGCGTTCCGCGTCGTCGTCCGGATGCCGGATGCCGACCATCCAGGGGCGGCCGCGCCGGTCGCCGAGCAGCCGGCTATCGCCGCCCGCGCTGACCCGGGCGTTCGTGACGCCCCGCGCCGCCAGCAGCGCGATGCTGCGATCGACCGCGTAACCCTTGGCGATGCCGCCGAGGTCGATCCGCACTCCAGTCTTCAGGAAGCGCACGGTTGCGGCATCGCGATCGACCACGACGTACCGCCAGTTCACCGCGGGCAGCGCCGCCTCGCTCTCGGCGTCGTTCGGGTGGCGCTTCTCACGATAGTCGTAGAGGTAGCCGACGCTCGCATAGGTGATGTCGAAGGCGCCGCCGGACATCTCGGAGAACTCAAGCGACTTCGCGATCAGGTCCACAAGCTCCCGGTCGACGGCGACCGGCGCGGCCGCCGCGTCGCGGTTGATGCGGGACAGCTGGCTCTCCGGCTTGTAGTGGGACATCAGCAGGTCGATGCGGTGCATCTCGGCGATCACCGCGTCGGCGGCGGCCTCGCCCGCTCCCGCGTCGTCGTGCCAGAGCTCGACCGAGATACGAGTGCCCATGATCGCGGCGTCGCGCGCGTGCCAGTCGGCGCGCGCCCCGGCCAGCGGGAGCAGAAGCAGCGTGACCACGCATGCGAAACGGCGCATCATGTGTTTCCCAGTTTGGACGAAACGGCGTCGCGCTGTCGATGAGCCCGATGAACCGTCGCACAACGGATACACTTCGCTCGACGGCCGATCCGGCCGGGAACCTGGCGCGCTCGCCGCGGTCTCTCTGGTCGGGTCCAGAACAGGAAATACCGACATGACACTTGCCCGATGGGTCCTGATTGCGGCGCTCGCCGCGACCGTCGCCGCCGCGCCCGCATCCGCCGCGACGCGCGAAGAGACCACGATTGAGACTTCGATGCTCGTGCTGCGCGAATTGCAATCGATGCCGGATCTCCAGATTCCCGACCAGCTCCTTTCGCGGGCCGAGGGAATTGTGATCCTGCCCGCGAACGTCAAGGTCGGCTTTGGGTTCGGCGCGCGATTTGGTAGCGGCGTGCTGCTCGTCCGCGGTGCCGACCGGCGCTGGAGCAACCCGGTGTTCGTCAACTCAGGCGGCGGCAGCTTCGGCTTCCAGGCCGGTGGCCAGGTTTCCGACATCGTCCTGGTGATGACCACGCGCCAGAGCATCGAGGGCATCACCGACGGCAAGCTGACGCTCGGTGCGGACGCCTCCGTTGCGGCCGGCCCGGTCGGCCGCACGGCGATGGCCTCGACCAGCCTGAGCTTCGATTCAGAGATCTACGCGTACTCGCGGGCCAAGGGCCTGTTCGCAGGCGTCTCGCTCGAGGGCAACGGTATTTTCATCAGCAAGAAGGGCAACCGCCGCTTTTACGATGGCGAGGAAAGCGCGAGCGTCATCTTCGCGAGCAAGGCAGCGCCGCCCGTGCCGGCCGGCGACCTGGTCGCCGAGGTCACCCGGCTGACGTCCGCCGGTGGCGAGCCAGTGGCGAGCCAGTCCGTGCCGGTATCGGAGGCGACGCCAGAGCGTCCGGCCGAGCCACGCACGTATCCGATGGCGGACCAGGAACCTGGCGCCGAACCACGCTGAGACCGTCCGACAGGGGGCAGCCGACTTGAAAATCGGGATCATTGGCCTCGGCACGATGGGCCGCCCCATTGCGCAGCGGATCGCCCGGGCCGGCCATGAAATCCTCGCCTGGAATCGCACCCCGGGACGCGCCGAAGGACTCCCGCGGGAATCTGCAGTCAGCGTCGGAAGTGCCGCGGAGGCCTGCCAGGCCGAGGTCATCCTGACCTTCCTGTCCGACGATGCGGCCGTGGAAGCCGTGCTGTTCGACGGCGAGCGGCTCATCACCCGCGGCATGCCCGGGCTCGTGCACGTCTGCTGCAGCACGATCAGCGACCGGCTGGCCCGACGGCTCGCGGCCGCACACGAAGCGAGCGGCCAGGCATACGTCTCCGCGCCCCTGTTCGGACCGCCGGATGCCGCTGCGGCCGGCCGGCTGCTGGTGATCGCGGGCGGCCCTCGCGCCGTGGTCGAGCGGCTGCGCCCCCTGCTTGAGGTCCTCGGGCGAGTCCAGCACATCGGCGAGGATCCCGCCGCAGCGAATGTCGTGAAGTCGGCCGGCAATTTCCTGATGGCGGCGGTGGTCGAGAGCCTGCGCGATTCGATGCAGATCGTGCACGCGGCGGGCGTGGACCCGCGCGAGTTCGCGGGCATCGTGACCCAGGCGCTGTTTCCGACTCCGGTCTACCAGTATCTCGGCGGCATGCTCGCCGCGCGCCAGGCGCAGGGCGGCGCGCCGGTTCCGAATCCCTTCCTGCGCGGCGCGCTGCAATCGGCGACGAC
>JANNHT010000005.1:0-19932 GCA_031404555.1 Gammaproteobacteria bacterium | reverse complement strand
CGGCCCGTACACGGTGGACAGCGCCGGCCAGCAGGTCTTCATGGTGGACGCTGTCAGCGGCAACGTGCTCTGGTATGCGGGCCCCTCGGCCGACACCGGTGCGGATCTTCGCCATGCCTCGCTGACCCACGGCATCCCGGGCGATGTGCGCGTGTTCGACCTGACTGGCGACGGTTATGCGGATCGCATGTACGCCGCCGACATGGGCGGGCGCGTGTGGCGCTTCGACATTTTCAACGGCCAGCCGCGCGCCTCGCTGGTGACGGGCGGCGTGTTCGCCTCGCTCGGCAACGCGCACCTCGCCACCCACCCGGCGACCACGACCCGGCGCTTCTTCAGTGCGCCGGACGTGTCGTTCCTCGCGAATGGCGGCCGCACCTGGCTGAACCTGGCGCTGGGTTCGGGCTATCGCGCGCACCCGCTGAACGTGGACACGCAGGACCGCTTCTACAGCCTGCGCGACCACCAGCCGTTCGCGCGCCTGACCCAGGCCCAGTACGACTCGGCGACCGTGATCACGGAAGCCGACGTCAACCTGATCGACGTGACGACGGACATCGCGCCGACCATCCCGCCGGGCGGCTCCGGCTGGCGCATGGACCTGCGCCGCCCGAGCGGCACCGGTTTCACCGGCGAGAAATCGCTGTCGGAAGCGCGGACCATCGAGAGCATGATCCAGTTCACGACCTACGAGCCGAACGGCGCGTCGACCGTCGTGAGCACGTCCTGCGCTCCGGGCGTCGGCACGAACCGCCTCTACACGGTCAGCGCCTACACCGGCGCCCCCGTGTTCGATCGCGAGAGCCCGACCGATCCCGACGATCCGGGCTATCAGCCGCCGGATTCGGCCGACGATCGCGACACCGAGCTCTCGCAGGGCGGCATCGCGCCTGAGGTGGTCTGGCTATTCCCGAGCCCGGAGAACCCGCAGAGCTGCGTCGGCGCCGAATGCCGTCCGCCCCCGCGGTGCCTGGTCGGCCTCGAGAACTGCGGCGTCGGCGTCAACCTCGCGCCCGTGCGCACCTTCTGGCGGCAGACCGGAGTGAACTGAGCCATGACTTCGAACAAGCACCAGCAGGGCGTCACGCTGCTCGAACTGATCGTCGTGATGATCATCGTCGGCGTCCTCGCGGCGATCGCGATTCCGACGTACCGCAGCTACGTGATGCGGAGCCAGCGCACGGACGCGAAGGAAGCCCTGCTGGCGCTTGCGACCCAGCAGGAGAAGTTCTACCTCCAGTGCAACATGTACGCGGACGCGATCGGCAACGCGCCGAGCTGCGCCGGCGCCGGGACCCTGCAGGGCGCGGCGACCAGCCAGAACGGCTGGTATACGCTCGTCACCAACGGCGATGCCGTGAGCTACACGGCGACCGCGACCGCAGCGGTCGGCGAAAACCAGTTCCAGGACGAAGCGTGCCGGGAGTACACCATCACGGACCGCGGCATCCGCTCGGCCGAGAACGCGGGCGGCACCGACAACACGGCGGAATGCTGGCGCTGAGCGCTCAGTAAATTTCCGGCCGGCCCGGCCACACCGGTTTCCATGCCGGTTGACCGGCCGGCACCGCGAGGTCCGCGTCGATCCACAGGTCGCCGACCGCGACCAGTTGTCCACCCACGAACACGAGCGGCAGCCGCTCACGCATCCAGGGCACGATGCCCGCTTCCTGGAACAGGTCCTTCAGCCGCTTGCGCGGCCTGCCCGGGTGCGGCCGCAGCGTCTCGCCGCCGGAACGAAAGCGGATCTCGATTGAGCCAGGCCCGCCCGGCAAGCCCCCGGCCTGGCTTGCCACCAGGCGCAGTCTCCCGAGCCCCGCGCCGAGCGACACCTCGACATCCCCCGGCTGCCCGCAGGCGATCGTCTGGCACGGTGCCGGCGGCAGCGGCGCCATCGCATAGATCCGGTCTCGGTAGCGACGCAGTTCGCCGTCCGCCCAGCGCAACAGCGGCTGCGCGCCCTGTCCCGCATCGAGCAGTGCCGACGCGCCTGAAGCGAGCCGCGCAGCCGGCGGCGGCGCGAGGCCGCAGGAACGGATCCACCAGCGGAGCACGTTGTTGCGCCGGTCCGGCGCCAGCGCGCGCAGCCCCTCGAGTGACAGGCGGTGGCCGTCGGCCAGTCCCTTCGCATCCGATTCGGCGAGCTCCGCGAGGAGCCGCGACGCCTCGGCGAGATGGCGCGCGCTGCGCGACACGGTCGCCGCCGCCGCCGGCCAGCGTGACCGGAGCGCCGGCAGGACCGCGGTGCGCAGCCACCCGCGATCGAAGCGAGAGGACAAGTTGGTCGGATCCTGCACCGCCTCGAGCCGCTCCCGCGCGGCGTAGTCCGCGATCGATGCACGATCGACATCGAGGAGCGGCCGACCGTGCCAACCCGCGCCGAACCGCGCCCGTGCCGGCATCGCCGCGAGTCCAGCGACACCGGCACCGCGCATCAGCTGGATCAGGACCGTCTCGAGCTGGTCGTCCCGATGGTGCGCGGTCAGCAGCCATTCGCCGGCCGCGAGTCCGCCTGCGAGCGCGGCGTAGCGCGCGCCGCGAAGCGCCGCCTCCGGGCTCGCGCCCGGCGGTGGCGTGAAGTCGAGCGGCCGGATCGAGAGCGCGATGCCCAGTGCCTCGCAGGCGCGAGCCGCGGATTCCGCCCAGGCACCCGATCCGGGCTGCCAGCCGTGATCGACATGCACGGCGCGAACTGCCATTTCCGGATGCGAACGCGACAGGCCGACGAGCGCGTGCAGCAGCACGGTGGAATCGAGGCCACCCGAATAGGCGACGCAGAACCCTGCGCTCCGCCAGTCGGCCGTGAGTTCTGCGAGGCAGGCCGCGAGGCGCAGGGCGCCGAATGGCATCTCAGTCGCCGCCGTAAACCCCGAAGCCGCGCAGGCGGCGCTGGCGCTCTGCCAGCAGCTCCGGCAAGGGCTGCGCGATCAGCGGGGCGAGCTGCCGCCCGAGCGCATCGCGCAGCGCATCCGCCATCACCTGCGGCTCGCGGTGCGCGCCGCCGAGCGGTTCCGGGATCACTTCGTCCACCAGGTTGAGCCGCGTCAGCCGTTCGGCGGTGATGCCCATCGCCTCCGCCGCGAGCTCACGCCGGTCCGCGCTCTTCCACAGGATCGAGGCGCAGCCCTCCGGCGAGATGACCGAATAGACGCTGTACTGGAGCATCAGCAGGCGGTCGCAGACGCCGATCGCAAGCGCGCCGCCCGATCCGCCCTCGCCGATCACGCAGCTCACGATCGGCACGCCGAGCTCGGACATCTCGAACAGATTCCTCGCGATGGCCTCGCTCTGGTTGCGCTCCTCCGAGCCGACGCCCGGGTACGCGCCCGGCGTGTCGATCAGCGTGATCAGCGGCAGCCCGAAGCGTGCTGCGGTCTGCATCAGCCGCCGCGCCTTGCGGTAGCCCTCCGGCTTCGGCATGCCGTAATTGCGGCGCACGCGTTCCTTGGTGTCGCGGCCCTTCTGCTGGCCGATCACCATCACGGGCACGCCGGCGAGGCGCGCGAGGCCGCCGACGATCGCCTGGTCGTCCGCATACATGCGGTCGCCGTGCAGTTCCTGGAATTCCGTGAAGACCAGCGGCAGGTAGTCGAGAGTGTAGGGCCGCTGCGGATGGCGGGCGAGCTGAGTGATCTGCCAGGACGTCAGGCTCGCGAAGATGCTGGTCGTCAGCGTGCGGCTCTTGGCGCGGAGCTTCTCGATCTCCTCCTCGATGTTGAGATCGGTGTCGTCGCCTAGGAAGCGCAGTTCCTCGATCTTCGCCTCGAGTTCCGCGATCGGCTGTTCGAAGTCCAGGAATTGCAGGGCCATGGCGGCAGTATAGTGGCTCAGTCCGCGCGCGGGCCGTACATCAGGCGCACGCCGTCACGGCCGACCAGCTGCCCGAGTTCGTCGAGCAGCGCACGAGTCGGGCGCACCGACCACTCCTCGCCGAGCGCGAATGTCGCGCGGGCCTGGTCGCCGACATAGTGGACCGCGACGCCGCACTGCCCGCCGCGGCAGGGCCGCAGCGTCGCCTCCAGCTTCTGCATGAATCGCAGGTCGCCGTCGGCGGCCGGCAGGCGGATGACGAGGCGGCGCGCCTCGCGCGCCCGCAGTTCATCGATCGGCATCAGCTTCTTCGCGTTGATTCGCCAATCCTCGATGAACTCGTCGAAGCGCAGCTGGCCCTCGACGATCAGGATCGCGTCGCGCGCGATGATCGCGCGGTGCTGCTGCCAGATGTCGTCGAACAGGCTGACCTCGATGCGGCCGCTGCGATCGTCGAGCAGCAGAGTCATGCGCGGGCCGCGCCGCCGGATCTCGAGCACGAGCCCGGCGATGGTCACGCTCTTGCCGCGGTCGAAGCCGCGCGTGTCCGCGGTCGGTCGCGGACCGCCGAGGTCTGCAATGCGTGCCGGCACGAGCTGGCGCAGCTCCGCCTCGTATTCCGCGATCGGGTGCCCGGTCAGGAACAGCCCGAGCGTGTCGCGCTCGCCCTGCAGGCGCACGGCGTCGCTCCATTCCGGCACCGCCGCGAGATCGAGTGCGGACGGCGCATGCGCTTCCGCCGACACGGCGAGGCCGCCGAACAGGTCATCCTGGCCGGCGGCGACGGCGCGCGTGCGCTGCTCGCCGAGCTGCATGGCCGCCGGCAGCGCGTTTGCTAGCGTCGCGCGGTTCTGGCCAAAGCCATCGAAGCAGCCGGATTTCACCATCGCCTCGAGCGTGCGCCGCCCGGTGACCTTCAGATCCACGCGCCGGCACAGGTCCGCGAGGTTTGCGAACGGCCCGCCGCGGGCGCGTTCCTCGATGATCGCGTCCACCGCGCCCTCGCCGACGCCCTTCACGGCGCCGAGGCCGTAGCGGATCGTGCCCTGGCCCGCGACCGTGAAGGCGTACATCGAATGATTGATGTCCGGCGGCAGCACCTCGAGGCCGATGCCCGCGCACTCGTCGATGAACGAGACGACCTTGTCCGTGTGCTCCATGTCGGATGACAGCACCGCCGCCATGAAAGCCTCGGGGTAGTGCGCCTTGAGCCAGGCGGTCTGGTACGCGAGCATCGCGTAGGCCGCGGAATGCGACTTGTTGAAGCCATAGCCCGCGAACTTCTCGATCAGGTCGAAGATCTGCCCGGCGCGCAGCCCCGACACGCCGCGCGTGACCGCGCCCTCGATGAACACCGAGCGCTGCGTCGCCATCTCCTCGGGTTTTTTCTTTCCCATCGCGCGCCGCAGCAGGTCGGCGCCGCCCAGCGTGTAACCCGCGAGCGTCTGCGCGATCTGCATGACCTGTTCCTGGTACAGGATCACGCCGTAGGTCGGCTTCAGGATGCTGGCCAGGCTCGGGTGCAGGTAGTCGATCGCGCCGAGGTTGCGCCCGTGCTTGCGCGCCATGAAATCGTCGACCATGCCGGACTGCAGCGGACCCGGCCGGAACAGCGCGACGAGCGCCACGATGTCGTCGAAGCAGTCCGGCTGGAGCTTGCGCACCAGGTCCTTCATTCCGCGCGACTCGAGCTGGAAGATCGCGGTCGTGCGGCAGGTCTTCAGGAGCCTGTAGGTTTCCGCATCGTCGAGCGGCAGTCGCGCGAGGTCGAGCGGGGCCTCGCCGGCCGCCCGCCGGTCCTCGTTGATGCGCTTGACGGTCCAGTCGATGATCGTGAGGGTGCGGAGCCCGAGGAAATCGAACTTGACCAGCCCCACTTGCTCGACGTCGTCCTTGTCGAACTGGGTGACGACGCTCGATCCGCCCGGTTCGCAGTAGAGCGCCGTGAAGTCGGTCAGCGGGCTCGGCGCGATCACGACGCCGCCCGCGTGCGTTCCGGCATTGCGGGCGAGGCCTTCCAGCCGCTGCGCGAGGTCGATGAGGTCCCGCACTTCATCTTCGGCACGATAGCGGCGGGCGAGCTCCGGCTCTTTCCCGAGCGCGTCCGCGAGCGTGATGCCGAGCTCGAACGGGATCAACTTGGCGACGCCGTCGACCAGGCCGTAGGGCAGTCCGAGCACGCGGCCGACGTCGCGCACGACGGCGCGGGCCGCGAGCGATCCGAAGGTGATGATCTGCGACACGCGGTCGCGCCCGTAGCGGCCGGCGACGTAGTCGATGACGCGGTCGCGGCGCGACATGCAGAAGTCGATGTCGAAATCCGGCAACGACACGCGTTCCGGATTCAGGAACCGTTCGAACAGCAGCTCGTGCTGGAGCGGGTCGAGGTCGGTGATGCCAAGCGCCCAGGCGACCAGCGAACCCGCGCCGGAACCGCGGCCGGGGCCGACCGGGATGTCTTCGCTGCGCGCCCAGCGGATGAAGTCGGCGACCACGAGGAAATAGCCCTCGAAGCCCATGCCGCCGATCACCTCGAGTTCCCGGTCGAGGCGCTGCCGATGGCTGGCGTCATCCGCCGGCACCGGCACCGCCGCGGCGAGCCGCTCCCGCAGGCCGGCCTCGGCCAGCGCGCGCAGGTGCGCGCCTGCCGTCGTGCCGTCCGGCGTCTCAAACGCCGGCATGAAGATCCGCCCGTGCGCGAGCGGCAGCGAGCAGCGGCGCGCGATCTCGACGCTGTTCGCGAGCGCCTCCGGCAGGTCGGCGAAGAGCTCAGCCATCTCGGCCGGCGACTTCAGGTACTGCTCGGCGGAATAGGCGCGCGGCCGTGCGGGATCGTCGAGCCGCTGGCCCTCGTGGATACAGACTCGCGCCTCGTGCGCCTCGAATTCGTCGCGCTCGAGGAAGCGCACGTCGTTGGTCGCAACGACCGGCACCGGCCGGTCCTCGATCAGCGTGAGCGCGGCCGCGAGATGTGTCTCGTCGCCCGGCCGGTCCGTGCGCTGGATCTCGAGGTAGTAGCGGTCGCCGAAGAGCGCGAACCATCCGTCGAGGAGCGCCCTCGCCTCCGCCAGGCGGCCCGCGACGAGCGCGCGCCCGACATCCCCTTCGCCGGCGCCCGAGAGCGCGATCAGTCCCGCCGTGGATCCGGCATCGAGCCAGTCGCGCGCGACCAGCGCGCGTCCGGTCTGCTGCCCTTCGCGGTAACTGCGCGAGATCAGCGCCGTGAGGTTCCGGAATCCCGCCGCGCCCTGCGCGAGCAGCGTGAGGCGCGAAGGCTCGGCGCGCTCGCCCCCGTCGGTCAGCCACAGATCGGCGCCGATGACCGGCTTGATGCCGCGGCGCTCCGCCTCGCGGTGAAACTTGACCATTGCGAACAGGTTGCCGTGATCGGTCAGCGCGACCGACGGCATGCCGGCCGCTGCGACCGCCTGCATCAGCCGCGGCACGCGCACGATGCCGTCCACCAACGAATACTCGGTGTGCAGCCGCAGGTGGACGAATGGCGGCGTCGTTCGGGACTCAGTCCGGCCCATGCCGGGATTTTACCGGTGCGAAGCTCGCCCGGTGCAGGCGGCAGGGACCGAATTGCGCGAGCAGCCCGAGGTGCTCCGGCGTCGGGTAGCCGCGGTGGCGCTCGAATCGGTACTGCGGGTAGGCGACAGCGGCAGCCGCCATCCATGCATCCCGGTCGACTTTCGCGAGAATCGACGCAGCGCTGATCGCGGGCACCCGGGCGTCCCCGCGCACGATGGCCTCGATCCGGCAGGAAAAGCCGAGCATCGCCGTCGACGGACAGCGGTTGCCGTCCACCTGGACGGTCGCCGGCTGGAGCGCCAGGCCCTGCAGCGCGCGGCGCATGGCCAGGAGGCTGGCCTGGAGGACGTCCAGCACGTCCACTTCGGCGGCATCCGACCAGCCGACGGCCCAGGCGAGCGCGCGTTCGCGGATGGCGCCGGCCAGCGCCTCGCGGCGCGCGGCTGGAATCGTCTTGGAGTCGCCGAGTCCTGCGATGGGCCTTTGCGGGTCCAGGATGACCGCAGCTGCGAAGACGGGACCGGCGAGCGGCCCCCGCCCGGCCTCGTCGACGCCCGCAGCGAGCCCGGGACAGGGCCGGGCCGACAACGCCGTAGAACCGATCACGGGGCCTGCCCACGGGCGAGCCCGATGATCGCGGCGGCCGCCTGCTCGCTCGCGCCGAGGCGCAGCTGCCGGTGGATGGCCGCAAACAGGGTCTCGAGCTCCGAGACCGCCTCCGGCTCGTCCAGCCAGCGTTCGAGTTCACGGCCGAGCCGCTCGGGCGTCACTTCGCCCTGGGACAGCTCCGGCACAACCTGGCGCCCGGCCAGCAGGTTCGGCTGGGCGAAATGCGCCGTCTTCAGGAGCCTCAGGCCGCGCAGCAACGCTTCGGTCAGCATGCCGACCCGGTAGGCGACGACCATCGGGCGCTTGCACAGGAGCGTCTCGAGGGTCGCCGTGCCGGAGGCGACCAGGACGACGTTCGCGGCCGTGAGCGCAGCGCGCGCCCTGCCTTCGATCAGCAGCAGGCCAGCATCCGGCGCCTGCTTCGCGATCGCCCGCTCGAAGATCGCGCGCACACCTGCGTCCGCCATCGGGGCCACGAATCGCAGGCCCGGACGGCGCTCCGCCAGCCAGGCCACGGCACCGGCAAACGCATCCGCGAGGCGCGAGACTTCACCGACGCGGCTGCCGGGAAGCACGGCGATGACGGCGCCTTCCGCCGGCAGGCCGAGCTCCGCGCGCGCGGCCGCGCGATCCGGCGCGAGCGGCAGCTGGTCGGCGAGCGGGTGGCCGACGAACACGGAGCGCAGCCCCACGCCGTCGTAGACGCCCCGTTCGAATGGCAGCACGCACAGCACGAGATCGAGGAACTGCGCCATGCGCCGCGCGCGCCCCTGCCGCCAGGCCCACACCTGCGGGCTCACGTACTGCACCGTGCGGATGCCGGCCGCATGCAGCGACGGGGCGAGGTTCAGGTTGAATTCCGGTGCGTCGATACCGACGAACACGTCGGGCCGCAGTGCCTGCATCCGCTTGCGGATGCGGCCGCGCAGTCGCCAGAGCCGCGGCAGGTGATGCAGCACCTCGACGATTCCCATCACCGCGAGTTCGCCGGATTCCGCCCAGGCCTCGCAGCCCGCAGCCTGCATCGCGGGCCCGGCGACGCCCGCGAACTGCGCGCCGGGCTCGCGCGCGCGGATCGCGCGGATCAGCGCCGCGCCGAGGTTGTCGCCGGAGGCTTCGCCGGCGACCAGGCCGATCGTCAACGGACGGTCCGGTCGCATCAGCGGATGATGCTGCGTTCGCTGTTCGCCAGGAATTCGACGAACGGTTTCAGCTCGGGCTGGCTCGCCGCGAGCTCCCCGAGCTGCTGGGTCGCCTCCGCGAGCTTCAGGCCCGACCGGTACAGCAGGCGATAGGCACCCTTGATGTTCGAGATCTGCGCGGCATCGAAACCGCGGCGCTTCAATCCCTCGCTGTTGATCCCCCTGGGCTCGGCCGGCGATCCGGCGACCAGCAGGTAGGGCGGCACGTCACGGGTGACGGCCGCATTGTTCGCGAGGAAGGCGTGGGCGCCGATCCGGCAGAACTGGTGGACGCCCGCATAGCCCGACAGGATCACCCAGTCGCCGAGCTCGACGTGTCCCGCCAGTGCAGTGCAGTTCGACAAAATACAGCGGCTGCCGACGATGCAGTCGTGCGCGACGTGGGAATAGGCCATGAACAGGCATTCATCCGCGATGCGGGTGACCTGGCGGCCGCCGACCGTGCCGCGGTTGATCGTGCAGAACTCGCGGAACACGTTGCGGTCGCCGACTTCGAGCCGGGTCGGCTCGCCGGCGTATTTCTTGTCCTGCGGCGCGTCGCCGATCGAGGCGAACTGGAACACCTTGTTTTCGCGGCCGAGCGTGGTCGGTCCGTTGATCACCGCGTGCGGGCCGATCCAGGTGCCCTCGCCGATCGTCACGCCGGCACCGATCACGGTGAATGCGCCGATCTCGACGCCGGCGCCGATCTTCGCATCGGGCGCGACGATCGCCCGCGGGTCGATCAAGGCTTCACCTCCGGCGCCACCATCATCGTGGCCGATGCCACTTCCTGGCCGTCCACCTCGGCGACGGTCGAAAATTTCCAGATGCCGCGCATCGCGCGGTCGAAGGTCGCCTTCAGCGCGAGCTGGTCTCCCGGCACGACCGGACGCCGGAAGCGCGCGCGGTCGATGCCGACGAAATAGAAGCGCGACTTGTCGTCCGGGACGACTCCCGCGGTCTTGAACGCGAGGATGCCCGCGGCCTGGGCGAGCGCCTCGAGGATCATGACGCCCGGCATCGTCGGACGGCCCGGAAAATGGCCTGTGAAGAACGGCTCGTTGACCGTGACATTCTTGATCGCATGGATTCGCTTGCCCGGCACGCATTCGATGACGCGATCGACGAGCAGGAACGGGTAGCGGTGTGGCAGCTGCGCGATCACCGCCTGGATGTCCATCGGGAAACCTTCGGTCATTCGCCGCCCCCTTGCCCCTCGCCGCCCGTGCCGCGCGCACTCTTCTTCCTGCGCGCATCGAGCCGGTGCAGCTGCGCGACCGCACGGCGCCACTCGGCGGCGGGTATCGCCGGCATCCCCGACGAAAACGTGCCCGGCCCCGGCAGCGAATGCGTGACGAGCGAGTAGCCCGTGACGATCACGTCGTCGCCGATCTCGAGGTGCCCGGCGACGCCGACCGCGCCGCCGATCATGCAGCGGCTGCCGATGATCGTGCTGCCCGAGATGCCCGTGCAGCCGGCGATGACCGTATGCGCGCCGACGCGGCAGTTATGGCCGACCTGAACCTGGTTGTCCAGCTTGACGCCGTCGCCGATCACCGTGTCCTCGATGGTGCCGCGATCGATTGTCGTGTTTGCGCCGACTTCGACGTCGTCGCCGAGCCGTATGCCGCCGAGGTGCGGCACCTTGACGAAGCCGTCTGCGTCCGGCGCGAATCCGAATCCATCCGTGCCGATCACCGCGCCAGGCTTGACGAGGCAGCGCGCGCCGAGCCGCGCGCCGCAACAAATCGTGACGCCGGCCTGGAGCCGGCAGTCGTCGCCGAGGACCGCATCGTCCTCGATCACGCAATTCGGCCCGATCGCGCAGCGCTCGCCGAGCCGGACACGCTCACCGATTACGCTGTTCGGCCCAAGCTGGCAGGTCGCAGGCACGGTGGCGGAGGCGGCGACGCACGCGCCCGGCGCAATGCCAGGACGGACGGGGGCTGCGGGATGCATCGCGGCCGCGATGCGCGCGTAGCTCGCATAGGGCCTGGCGCTGACGAGGGCCGCGACCGGGCATTCGGCCACCATCTCGCGCGGCAGGACGACGGCGGTTGCGCGGGTCACGGCGAGCTGGCGCCGGTATTTCGCGCCGGTGCAGAAAGTCAGCGTGCCGGGCGTCGCCGTCGCGAGCGCCGCGACGCCGTGCACGCTCTGTCCGGGATCGCCGGCGAGTTCCAGCCCGTAGCGGACCGCAATCTCGCCGAGCGTGATCGCCATGCGCCCCCCTGGCGGTCGTCCGAGCTTCAGGTCCCGGGCGGCTTCGCCGCCGGTGCAGCCGGGGTCTTGGCCTTGAGCGCCGCGACCACCTGCGGCGTGATGTCGACGCCCTCCGCCGCGAACAGCACGCCCTCGCTGACGACGAGCTGGTAGCCGTTGGCGCGCGCGAAAGCCTGCACTTCCTGCAGCAGCGAGCGCTGCATGCGGCCGACTTCCTCGTTCCGGCGCAGGTTCAGGTCCTCCTGCAGTTCCTTGAAGCGGCGCTGCACCGCGAGTTCCAGGTCGCGGACCTCGCGCTCGGTCTTGGTACGGTCGGCCTCGGACATCACGGCCGCGTCACGCTTCAGCCGGTCGGCCTTCTCCTCCAGCGACTTCTGCTGCGCGGCAACATCGCGCTGGCGCGGCAGGAACTCGCCTTCGAGCAAGGTCTGCGCAGCCTTCGCCTGCGGCGACTCTTCGAGCAGCCGGCCGAAATTGACGTAGCCGATCTTGAGTTCGGCGGCCTGCGCGGCCGGTGCCACCATCAGGGCGGCGCCCAGCAACAGGGCACCGGTTGCGAAATGTCGGGTCATGGGTGTCATCTAGCCTCGGATATCAGAATGCGGAACCGATCGTGAACTGGAATCGCTCGACCTCGTCCGGATAGCGAACACTGTCGCCCTTGTACTCGTTCAGCGGCAACGCATAGCTGAACCGGAACACGCCGAGCGGCGCGAGCCACTGCACGGCAAGGCCCGCGGACTGCCTCAGTTCATTGTAATCGAACTCGTAATCGACCGGCGTGACCCCGTCGATGCCGACGAAGTTGATGCCAGCGCCCTGCGAAAAGACGTTGCCGACGTCAAAAAACGCGCTCATGCGCGTGCTGGCGCGCCACTTTTCCGGGACCGGAAACAGGAGCTCTGCGCGCCCGATCACCTTGAAGTTGCCGCCGTAGGGATTGCCGAAGCCATCCTTCGGGCCGAGCCGGCTCTCGCTGAAGCCGCGGATCGAGTCCGGGCCGCCCGCGAAGAACTGGCGGTACGGCGGCAGGGCCGTGGTTTCGTCGCCGAGCGCATTGCCGTAGCCGATCTCGGCGGAGAGCGCGACGCCCCACTGCTTGTACAGCGGTACGAGATGCAGGCCCTCGTAGTTGACGACGTAGTAGCTGATGTCGCTGCCGGGCGACGCGAGCGATAGCGACAGCGAGTGGCGCATGCCGCGGTCCGCGAATATCGCGCGGTTGCGCGAATCGTAGAACCATCCGCCGACCAGCTCGAAGGTGTTGTACTTGCTGCCATAGAGCGTGGTCGTGATGATGTCCGGTTCCGTGCCCGGATCGGACCCATCGGGTATCTCGCGCTCGATCACGCGCGTGTACGGATTGCCGTTGTTCTGCACCCAGGCGACCGCTTCCGGCGCGCTGTTCACCGGGTTCACGATCAGGTCCGACTGCTGCGCGACGAGTCCGAAGCGTATGCCCTGGAATTCTGTGATCGGGTAGCCGAACTCGATCGTCGTGGACATCGTCTGCGTCGAGAAGTCGGAGGCCGCGGAGACGTACTGGGTGACGTCGCGGAACTGGAAACCGAGAGTGCGCGACAGGCCGTCGACGTTCGTGTAGGGGTCGGTGTGCGAGACGCTGTACGACTGCGAGTAGCGGCCCGACAGCAGCTCGACTGCAAGCCGCTCGCCCGAGCCCATGAAGTTCGAGTGCACGAAGCTGCCGTTCAGGATGAACGCCTGCGACTCCGAGTAGCCGATGCCGCCGCTGAACTGGCCGGGCAGGCCCTCCTTGATGTCAAAGTCCACATCCACCAGGTCCGGCGAGCCGGCGACCGGCGTCGTCTCGAACTCGACGCTCTCGATGTACGGCAGCCGCTGCAGGCGCTCCTTGGAGCGCTCGAGCAGCGAGTTCGACAGGTAGGAGCCCTCCATCTGCCGCATCTCGCGGCGCAGTACCTCGTCGTCGATCGCGTTCGTGTTGATGAAATTGACCCGCCGCACGTAGGCGCGGTTGCCCGGGTCGACGAAGAACGTCAGGTCGACCGTCTTCGCCTCCTCGTTCGCCTGCGGCACCGGGTCGATCTTCGCGAAGGCATAGCCCTCGACGCCGAGCCTGAGCGCCAGCAGTTCCTGGGTCTGCGTGATCAGCTTGCGCGAGTACACCTGGCCCGGCTTCACCAGCAGGAGCCGCGTGAGTTCCGCCTCCGGCACCTTGAGCGTGCCCGCGACCTTGACCTCGCCGACCTTGTAGACCTCGCCCTCGCGCAGGTTTAGCGTGATGAAGATGTCGTCCTTCTCGGGTGCGATCGCGACCTGCGTCGATTCAACGTCGAAATTCGCGTAACCGCGGTCCTGGTAGTACGACAGCAGTTTCTCGATGTCGCCCTGGAGCGACTCACGCGAATAGCGGTCATCCTGGCGGTACCAGGACAGCCAGTTGGGCGTGCGCAACTCGAATACCTCGAGCAGTTCCTCGTCGTCGTATGCCTCGTTGCCGACCAGGTTGATCTGGCGGATCCGCGCGCGCTTGCCCTCGACCACCTCGATGCGGATGCGGACCTTGTTGCCCGGCACTTCCTCGACGCGCGTGTCGATGCGCACCGCGTACTTGCCGCGGCTGAAGTACTGGTCCGTCATGTAGCCCTGGACTTCCTCGAGCACCGACCGGTCGAAGGTCTTGCCAGTTGCAAGCCCGACCGCGCGCAGCGACTTCTGCAGGTCCTCGGTCTTGATGTCCTTGTTGCCCGTGATGTCAAAGCTCTCGATCGACGGACGTTCCAGCACGGCGATGATCAGCGTGCCGCCGTCGCGGCGCATTTCGATGTCGCTGAAGAAGCCGGTGGCGAACAGCGCGCGCACTGCCTCCTGCACCCGGCGCTGGTCCATCCGGTCGCCGATGTTGACCGGCAGGTAGTTGTAGACCGTGCCCTCGGAGATGCGCTGCAGCCCCTCGACGCGGATGTCGCCGACGACAAAGTCGCCCGCGCCCTGCGCGAGCGCGATGCTTGCCTGCGCGAGCAGGATGCCGCCGATCAGCTGTCGAAGCATGTTGCCGTTGAACCCCCGACCCTTCATCCGAAGAGCCGCGTGATGTCGTTGTAGAAAGCGAAACCCATCAACACCGCCAGCATGGCGATGCCGACCTTCTGGCCGAGCACCTGCGCTTCCATGGAGAGCGGGCTGCCTTTCGCCAGCTCGACCAGCTGAAATGCGATCTGGCCGCCGTCCAGCACCGGCACCGGCAGCAGATTCAGCACCGCGAGTGAGATCGACACCAGCGCCAGGAAACCGAGATAGTAAAGGAAGCCCTCGTTCGCCGTCAGTCCGGCGTACTGCGCGATGTTGATCGGGCCGGAGATGTTCTTGGTGGACACGTCGCCGGTGACCATGCGCCACAGGAACCGCACGGTCAGCGCGCTCTTGTGCCAGGTCTCCCGGATCGCCGGGACGACCGCGCCGACCGGCCCGTAACGCTCGATGGTCTGCATCGAGGACGGGAACCCGACGGAGCGGCCGGCGGTCGCGCCGAGGCCGATCTTGCCGACGCTTTCGCCGTCCTCGAGCACCCGGTCCGGCACCAGCACGATCACGATCCGTGCGCCGTCCCGCGACGCGATCAGCGTGGTCGGCCGTTCCGCGCGTTCCCGGATCATGCCGATGAACGTCGAGAAGTCGTCGACCACCACACCGTCCACCGCGTCGATGCGGTCGCCGACCTGGAGTCCCGCGCGCTCGGCAGGCAGGCCCGCCGTCAGCTCGCCGACCACGATCGGCTGCGGCGGATACCAGAACGCGAATCCGAGTCCCTGCAGGAGCGTGCCCGGTTCGGTCAGCGCGCGACGTCCGTCTTCCGGCACCTCGATCAGGAGTTCCCTCCGCCCGCCCCGTTCGCCCTGGACGGCGAGCGGCACGCGACCGTCGGCGACCAGCTGGTCGAGGATCCCGAGCATGGCCGCCTGGCGTGTCGCGGTCGGCTCGCCGTTCACGCTCACGATCTCGTCGAGCGGCCGGAGATCCGCGGTGGCCGCGAAAGAACCGGGCGCCACCTCGCCGATCACGGGCTTCAGTCCCGGAACGCCCTGGAGGAACAGCAGCCAGTACGCGGCGATGGCGAACACGAAATTGGCCGCGGGACCGGCGAGCAGCACGACGATGCGCGCGAGCGGCGGCCGCCGGTTGAACGCGCGATGAAGGTCTTCCGGTGGCACCGGCCCCTCGCGCTCGTCGAGCAGGCGCACATAACCGCCGAGCGGGATCGCGGCCAGCACGTATTCGATCCGGTCCGGATCGCGGCCGATGCGCTTGGCGATCGGCCTGCCGAATCCGACCGAGAAACGAAGGACCTTGAACCCGAGGCGGCGCGCCACCCAGTAGTGGCCGAACTCGTGCACCGAGACCAGCACGCCGATCGCGAGGATGAACGCGAGGATCGAGGTGAGGGTGAGGTTCATGCGCCGGCCGTGCACCGCGAGCCCAGGGTGGCTTCGGCCAGTTCGCGTGCCCAGGCATCCGCGGCCAGCGCGTCGTCCAGACAACCGACCGGCCCCGTCTCATGCTGTTGCAACACGCTTTCAATGACTGCCGCGATGCGGTCAAAGTTCAAGCGCCTGGCAAGGAATGCCGCGACCGCGACTTCATTCGCCGCATTCAGGACCGCCGGCGCGGTGCCGCCGGCTCGGGCGGCTTCGCCCGCCAGAGCGAGGCAAGGAAAACGTTCAAGATCAGGTACTTCGAATGACAACTTGCCAATCTTCACGAGGTCGAGCGGGGCGACACCCGAGGTGATCCGCTCCGGCCAGCCGAGCGCGTGCGCGATCGGCACGCGCATGTCGGGCTGGCTCATCTCCGCGATCACCGAGCCGTCCTCGAATTCGACCAGCGAGTGCACGATGCTCTGCGGATGCACGATCACCTCGATCCGGTCCGGCGTGACCGCAAACAGGTGGCAGGCCTCGATCAGCTCGAGGCCCTTGTTCATCAGCGTCGCCGAGTCCACCGAGATCTTCGGGCCCATGCGCCAGTTCGGGTGCGCGACCGCCTGTTCCGGCGTCACCGCGGCAAGTTCCTCGCGCCGGGTCTTCAGGAAGGGTCCGCCCGACGCCGTCAGCAGGATGCGGCGCACGCCCTTCGTCGCAAGGTCGCCCGAGCGCTCCTCCGGCAGGCACTGGAAGATCGCGTTGTGTTCGCTGTCGATCGGCAGGATGCGCGCGCCGGAGGCCCGCGCCGCGTCGATCAGGAGCGTGCCCGCGAGCACCAGCGCTTCCTTGTTGGCGAGCAGGAGCTGCTTGCCGGCGGAAGCCGCCGCGAGCGTGGGCGCAAGACCCGCGGCGCCGACGATCGCCGCCATCACGAGATCGGCCTCCGGCAGCCGCGCGACCTCCGAGAGCGCTTTGCTGCCCGCGAGCACCCGCGTCGGCAATCCCGCCGCGGCCAGTTTCCTGCCGAGCAGGTCCGCAGCCGCACGATCCACCAGTACGGCGAACGCCGGCTGGAAGCGGCGGCATTGCTCGAACAGTGTCTCGTGGTTCGCGCGCGCGGCGAGTGCGATGACCCGGAAGCGGTCCGGGTGCAGCGCGGCGACGGCGAGCGTGTTCTCGCCGATGGTTCCGGTCGAACCGAGCACGACCAGGTTCTTCATGCCACGAGTCCCAGCCAGCTGAACCCGAGCGCGAGCAGCGGCACGGATGAGGTCAGGCTGTCGATGCGATCGAGCATGCCGCCGTGCCCCGGCAACAGGCTGCCGCTGTCCTTCAGGCCACGCTGACGCTTGAACATGCTTTCCAGCAGGTCGCCGACGATAGACACCAGCACCGCGGCGATGCAGAGCGACAGGAATCCGGTGGCCTCCAGGTCGAACCAGGCGTGGCCAGCCACCGCGACGATTGCGCCTGCGACCAGGCCACCGAGCACGCCTTCCCAGGTCTTGTTCGGGCTCACGCGGGGCGCGAGCTTGAGCCGCCCGAACGTGCGCCCGGCGAAGTAGGCGCCGATGTCCGCGGCCCAGGCGAGCACCAGGACGAAGATGACGAGTTCGCTGCCGTTCGCGTCCTGGCCATAGAGCCGCGCGAGCGCGAGCCAGGTCGGCACCAGCGCCCAGATCCCGGCGATCGCCGCGAGGAGCGGGACCACGCGGTCGGGCGCAAGGACAACCCAGCCGAAGAGTGCGATCCAGCCGATCATCGTGACCTGCATCGCGCGCTCGAACATCGCGGACTCTGCCGTCACGTACCAGAGCGCAGCCATCGCGGCCGCGGTCGCGGCGACGTACAGGATCCGCCCCGCCGGGCGGACGATGCCGGCGAGCAGGCTCCATTCCCAGGCGCCGGCCAGCATGAAAAGCGCGAGTCCCGCGATGGCGTAGGGCTCGGGCAGCACCACCAGCACGAGTGCAAGCGCCAGCACGATGCCGATCGCCGTCACGACACGCTGCATCAGCATCAGCCGGCCTCCAGCTGTCCGGCCGTGCGGCCGTAGCGGCGTTGTCGGCTGCCGAAGTCAGCGAGGGCCGCAGCGAAGCAGGCCGCGTCGAAATCCGGCCACAGCGTGTCCGTGAACCACAGCTCCGTGTAGGCGAGATTCCACAGCACGAAATTGCTGACGCGCCGTTCGCCGCCGGTGCGGATGAAGAGATCCGGGTCCGGGCGGCCGGCCGTCGCCAGCCGTGCCGACAGCAGCGACTCGTCGATGTCCGCGGGCCGGCAACGCCCGGCGACCGCCTCTTCGGCCAGCAAGCGGGCCGCGCGCCCGATATCCCAGCGACCGCCGTAGGCGACCGCGACCACGAGATCGAGGTGCGCGCGGGATGCAGTGCGCTCCTCGGCCGCCACCATGCGTTCCACGAGCGCGGGCGCGAGGCGCGTGCGATCGCCGATGAAGCGGATCCGCACGCCATTCGCCGCGAGTTCATCGACCTCGCGGTCGAGCGATTCGAGGAACAGCTGCATCAGCACGCCGACCTCTTCCGCCGGGCGCTGCCAGTTCTCGCTCGAGAACGCGAACAGGGTCAGGTACCCGATGCCGTGGCTGACCGATTGTTCGATGGTGGCGCGCACCGCCTTGGCGCCCGCGCGATGGCCGGCGGCGCGCGGCAGCGAGCGCTGCTCGGCCCAGCGGCCGTTGCCGTCCATGATCACGGCGACATGACGGGGCACCGGGCCGCCGCCGGGATTCGCGGTGGCGGTGGCTGACATGTCAGACCTGCAGCAGCTCTTTTTCTTTTTCGCCGAGCACCGCGTCAATGTCGTGCACATGGCGGTCGGTGAGCTTCTGGATCTCTTCCTGGGCGCGCCGGTCGTCGTCCTCGGAAATGAGCTTCTCCTTGAGCATCTCCTTGAGCTCGTTCATCAGGTCGCGGCGCACGGCCCGCACCGCGACGCGCGCGTTCTCGGCCTCGTGGCGCGCGACCTTGGTCAGCTCCTTGCGCCGCTCCTCGGTCATCGGCGGCAGCGGCAGGCGGATCACCTGGCCGGCGGTGTTGGGCGTCAGGCCAAGGTCCGACTTCAGGATCGCCTTTTCGACCGCGCTGACTGCCGACCGGTCCCAGGGACTCACGACGATCGTGCGCGCATCCTCGACGCTCACGCTTGCAATCTGGTTGAGCGGCACTTCGCTGCCGTAGTACTCGACCTTGAGGCCGTCCAGCAGGCCGGCATTGGCGCGGCCGGTGCGCATCTTGCGGAAGTGTTCCCTGAGCGTCGCGACGCATTTCGACATGCGTTGCGTCGCGTCGCGGCTCATGTCGTCTTGCATCGCTGCGCTCCCCGGGCGTCCGTTACAGGCCGTTGGCAACGAGGGTGCCGACGTCCTCGCCATTGACGATGCGCATCAGGTCGCCCTCGTTCATCAGGTTGAAGACCCGAAGCGGCAGTCCGTTGTCCCGGCACATCACGATCGCGGTTGCGTCCATGACGCCGAGGCGGTCGTCCAGCACCTTGTCGAACGACAGCGTCCGATAGCGCTTCGCCTTCGGGTTGCGGACTGGATCGTCGTCGTAGATGCCGTTGACCTTGGTCGCCTTCAGCAGCAGGTCCGCACCGATCTCGATGGCGCGCAGCGACGCGGCCGTGTCGGTGGTGAAAAAGGGATTGCCGGTGCCGGCCGCGAAGATGACGCAGCGGCCCTTCTCGAGGTGGCGCACGGCGCGACGGCGGATGTAGTCCTCGCACACTTCCTGGACCCGCACCGCGGACATCACGCGCGCGTAGCTGCCGAGCGACTCGAGGGCGTCCTGCAGGGCGAGCCCGTTCATCACGGTCGCAAGCATGCCCATGTGGTCGGCGGTGACCCGGTCCATGCCGGCGCGCGCGAGGCCCGCGCCGCGGAAGATGTTGCCGCCGCCGATCACGACCGCGACCTGGACGTTGCGCGCCAGGACGTCCCGGATCTCGCCGGCGATGCGCTTCAGGATCGCCGGGTCGATGCCGTAATCCGCACTGCCGAGGAGCGCCTCGCCGCTGATCTTCAGCAGAATGCGCGAAAGCGGCTGTCGCGATTGCGTGTCCGCCATGCCGGTCCCCCTATGGTGCCGGGTCGTAGTTTCGTAGTCTGGCGCGATTCAGGATGCCGCGTAACAGTCTCACAGCTTGCC
>JANNHT010000004.1:0-35773 GCA_031404555.1 Gammaproteobacteria bacterium | reverse complement strand
GGTGAGTCGCCGCCCGGTCTCGCGGCTGAAGTTGGAAGCGGAATCGCCGACCGTAATGCCGAGCGACTCCTGCTGCGCAGACGCCGCCTGCGCGAGCGTCGCCAGCAGGCCCGCGGATATCAGGCTACGCATCCCCCGATTCGTCATGCATCCCCGCCCCGTCAGTTTTCTTCGGGCGCTTCTTCCTCGTCGCCGGAATCGCAAGCCGGAGTCGTCAGTTCATTCAGGTCCTGGATCTCGGCCTCGTGGTCCCGGTAGAACTTCACGTTCGCCATGGTCACGCCGGGCGGCAGCTTGCCGCCGGGCTGGCTGAGCGCCCAGGCCGCCATGCCGCTCTGGAACGCCGCCATGCCGAAGACCAGGTATTCGCGGGTCGTCAGGCCGGTGGACTGGATCGCCGCTTTCGCAGCAGCATTCTCGTCGACACCGGCGACGGCCTCATCGAGCGACTGCGTTTCTTCGCCCTCATCGCAGGCCGAGAGCTGGTCTGCCAGGGCGCCCAGCTTCTGCGTCGCCGCGGTGTACTTGGCGAGACCGGCTTCGGTCAGGACGTAGTGGTTGATTTCCTGGGTGTCGGCGTCCTGGGCGGCTGCCAGACCCGGCAGCGCCAGCGCCAATGCGATCCAGATGAATCGAAGCATGTTGGCACCTCCCGACGAGCCAGTATGCACCGGCCTGGCGTATCCTGTCAGTCTCAACCGACCGCGGAGGGTCCATGGCAACGAAACTCGAGAAGCCCCTGAAGCGCGAACTCATGATCAACGACGCGCCGTACATGCTCACCTTCTCGCCGGAAGGGCTGAAGATCGTGCCCAAGGGCAAGCGCAATGGTCTCGAGGTGACGTGGAAATCCATCCTCGCCGGCGCGTCATCGCCCGGGTCATCGTCGCCCGGCCTCGGATAAAACCCGGCCGCTTTTCCGGCCAATGACCGATTCGAACGGTTTCCGGTTCGACCGGGGCTCCGTCGCGCTTCTCGCCGAAGCGCTCGAACGACTCGAACAGGGCTTTTCTCATCTGAGTCCGGTACCACCCCCGGCGGGTGCGAGCCACGACGATGCCAACCTGCGCCGCGTGCTGCAGGACGTCGCCGAGCGCATGCGGGACAACTACCCGTACTTCCACCCGCAGTACGCGGGGCAGATGCTGAAGCCGCCGCATCCGGTGGCGCGACTCGCCTACGCACTCGCGATGTGGATCAACCCCAACAACCACGCGCTCGACGGCAGCCGCGCGAGTTCGCCGATGGAGAAAGAGGCAGTCGCCGAGATCGCCGCCCTATTCGGATGGAAGACGCACCTCGGCCACCTGACGAGCAGCGGCACGATCGCGAACCTGGAGGCGCTCTGGATCTCGGGCCAGATGAAGCCCGACGCGACGCTCCTCGCCTCCGACCAGGCGCATTACACGCACAGCCGCATCAGCGGCGTCCTCAAGATCCCGTTCGAGAGCGTCGCGACCGATCGCTTCGCCCGCATGGACCTGAACGCGCTCGAGGATCGCCTGCGCCACGGTGGCGTCGGAACCGTGGTCGCGACGCTCGGCACGACCGCGGTCGGTTCGGTCGATCCGCTCCCGGAGATCCTCGCGCTTCGCGAGCGCTACAAATTTCGTCTGCACGCGGACTGCGCCTACGGCGGCTATTTCGGCCTGGCCTCGAATCTCGCTGCGCCCGCGCGCGCCGCATTCGATCGCCTCGGCGAGGTGGACTCGATCGTCATCGATCCGCACAAGCACGGGCTGCAGCCCTATGGCTGCGGCTGCGTGCTGTTTCGCGATCCCGAGGTTGGCCGGCACTACAAGCACGACTCGCCGTACACGTATTTCACTTCGGACGACATGCACCTCGGCGAGATCAGCCTGGAATGCTCGCGCGCGGGCGCGGCGGCGGTCGCGCTCTGGGCGACGCAGCGCCTGCTGCCGCTCGCGCGCGGTGGCGAGTTCGCGACCAACCTGACCGCGTGCCGGGCCGCGGCGCTCGAACTGCACCGCAGGCTCGCGGAGAACCCGCGCTTCGCGGTTGCCTTTCCGCCGGAACTCGACATCGTCGTTTGGGCCGTGAAGGCGGGGGGCGCGGCGGCATCTTCCGAACGCGCGCGCCAGCTGTTTGACCGCTGCGCCCGCGAAGACCTGCACCTGGCGCTTGCGGACCTCCCGGCAACATTCTTCCCGACGCTCGGCGATGGATTCCTGGACGGCGCGAAGCTCACCTGTCTTCGCAGTGTGCTGATGAAACCGGAACATGCGACGATCCTGCCGAAGATGCTGGCGATCCTGGATTCTGCGGGTGACTTCTCATGAGATGGAAGGCGTTCCTCGCAATGCTCGCGTTGACGTTCGCCGGCGCCGCCCTGACCGAGGAAGCCGCGGAAACCCGTCCCGACACCTGGGCACAGCCAGTCGCCGCCGCGGGCGCACCGAATCTCCACAAGGTGAGCGACACGCTGTTTCGCAGCGCGCAACCGACCGCCGAGGGATTCCAGAACCTGAAGGATCTCGGGGTCGTCACGGTCGTGAACTTGAGATCGTTCAACTCGGATCGCGCCGAGATCGGAGCGACCGGTCTCGCATACGAACACCTCACTATGAAGGCCTGGCATCCGGAGCGGAAAGAGATCGTCCGTTTCCTCCAGATCGTGACCGACTCGAGGCGCACGCCGGTCCTCGTGCACTGCCAGCACGGCGCCGACCGCACCGGGACGATGTCCGCGATCTATCGCATCGTGGTCGAGGGCTGGTCGAAGGAAGAGGCGCTGCGCGAGATGCAGGACGGAGGCTACGGCTTCCACCGAATCTGGAGTAACTTGCCGGACTGGATCAGCGAACTGGATGTCGAGGCCATTCGGCAGGAAGCCGGACTTGGCTCGATCAAGCAACAGGGGGGCACATGAACAGATGGTGGTTTCCGGGCTGCTGCATCGCCAGCTTGCTCTCGGCTGGATCAGCCCTCGCACAGGCCAACGAAATCGTCGTGACGGGCAACCGCATCAGCGGCGACGACTACTCCGGCATTCCTGCGGTCACCGTCGAGAAGCGCGCGGACTTTCTGGTCCAGCAGATCCGCCTGACCAACGATACCCGCGCGGCGGACGCGCGCCGCCAGGAGCTCTACCAGACGATCCGGGATCTCCTCGCCGATGCTGCAAAGAAGCCGGGCATCGCTTTCGGCTACGGTGACGAGTTCCTGATTCCCATCACCCCGCAGGATCACGAGATTCCGCTCGAGCACAACCTCCGGCGGCCCGACACCAGCAGTACCGCGCTCTACGTCAAGATGGCGCTCGGTGCGAACGACGACGTGTCCAAAGCGCTCGAGACCCTGACGGCATTCATCCGCAAGGCCCGGCTCGCCGGGCGAACTGAAATCGAGCCGCTCGCCGACGTGGCGCTCAGCGTCGTGAATCCCGATCGCTATCGGTACGAGATCATCGCGGAGATTTCGGCCGACGCGAAGAAGCTGCAGGCGGCCATCGGCTCGCGCTGCAAGGTGGCCATCACCGGACTCTCCAACCGCGTGTCCTGGCAGCGCTCCAACATCTCGCAGTTGACGCTCTACATCCCATACGAAGTCGAACTGAACGGTTGCGAGTGAGTCTTGAGCACGGCGAGCATCGCAGCTCCTGAATCGCGCTCCGGCCTGGAACCCTGGGCGAAGGCGGAACTGCCGGCGCCGCCGACGCCGACGGGTTTCGGCTGGATGACAGTCGTCGGGCCCGGCGTCATCGTGCTCGGCCTGTCGATCGGCAGCGGCGAGTTCCTGCTCGGCCCCGCGGTCTTCGTCAAGCACGGCTTCACGCTCCTATGGGTGACGATGGTCGCGATCCTGCTGCAGACCATCTTCAACACGGAAGTCATGCGCTACACGCTCGCGACCGGCGAGCCGGTCTTCACCGGCTTCATGCGCACGCGACCGTCCTCGACTGCCTGGGCCGGGGTTTACGCGGCGCTGTATTTCCTTCAGTGCGGTTGGCCGGCCTGGGCGGGCGTCGCAGCTTCGGCGGTCTTCTTCCTGTTCACGCAGCGCCTCGCGGGACCGGCGGACGCGACGATGATCTATGGCATCGGCGTCGCCACCTACCTGGTCTGCGTTGCGATCCTGTCTTTCGGAAAACGCATCGAGCGCACGCTCGAGATCCTCAACTGGATCCTGGTCGCCGCGATCCTGATCGGCTTCCTGATCCTCGCGCTCGCGCTCGTCCCCGGAGAGACCTGGTTCGCGGCGCTCGCGGGGTTCGGCGGATTCGACACTGCGAGTGGCGAGTTCGATTTCCTGCCATCAGGCGTGGATTTCTTCCTGCTGGGGGCGCTCGTCGCCTATTCCGGCTGCGGCGGTGTCGGCAACCTGGTGCTCTCGAACTGGGCGCGCGATCGCGGCTACGGCATGGGCGAACGTGTGGGCTACATCCCCTGCGCGATCGGCGGAAAGAAGGTGCACCTCGCCCACAGCGGCTTCATGTTTGCGCCCAGCGCCGACGGCATGAGCCGCTGGCACGGCTGGTGGCGCGTCGTGCGCGCCGACCAGTGGGGCGTGTTCTTCGTCGGCGCGGTGCTCGGCATGGTGTTGCCGGCACTCCTGTACGTGACCTTCATCCCGGCGGGAACGGACATCCAGGGCCTCGGCATCAGCGCCGAACTCGCGAGCGGTGTCAGCGCGAAGTCCGGGGCCTTGCTCGGCCTCGCGATCGCCTTCCTCGCGGCGTGGATCCTGTTCAAGGTTCAGCTCGACATCCTGGAGGGAACGGTGCGCGCGATCACCGACATGCTCTGGACCGGCAGCAGCCGGGTGCGGCGCTGGCGGGGCGGCGACGTGCGCGGCGTGTACTACGCCGTGCTCGCCATCGTCGTCGCGTGGGGCATTGTCGCCATGAGCCTGGCAGCGCCGATCTTCCTGCTGAAACTCGGGGCGAATGTCGCGGGCGTCGTCTTCGTCATCTCCTCCCTGCACCTGCTCTACATCAATACGCGGCTACTGCCCGCGCACGTGCGCCCGCCGATGTGGCGGCGCGCAGCGCTCGTTGCCATCGCCCTGTTCTACGGGTTCTTCGTGTTCCTCTCCGCCCGCAGCCTGCTGGAGTAGCGCTTGAGCAAGGCCCGCACCTACATCCTGCTCCCGGCACTCGCGCTCGCGATGCCCGCCGCCGTCACGCTCGCGACGCTGGTGCTGTTCTGGACCTATCCGATGAGCGCGCTCGCCACGGTGTTCCTCGGCATCGCGGTTGCCGTCCTGCTCTCGAAGGACTCCCAGCGCGCGGTCGCGCTCTGCGCCCTGCCCTGCGTCGGCTGGATGATCTGGCTCTATTTCGTCCCGATCAGCGAGCAGGGCTATGCGCCGGCGCTCAATCGATCGATCATGTTGAACCTGGCCGTGCTTCTGGTAACACTGGGCGTCATCCGATGGCAGCAAGGAGCCCGTCATGAATAGATCGATTCTCATATGAATCCCTCCACCCTGATCGCCGTACTACTGCTCGCCACCGTCTCGCTAGCCCACCTCGGCCGCCTGGTCTTCGGCTGGCAGGTGACGATCGCGGACTCGGTCATCCCGATGTGGGCGAGCTGGATCGGGTTCGTCGTTCCCCTGCTCGTGGCCATCGGACTCTGGAAGGGTTCACGGCGCGCATGAGCCTGCCCCCGGGCGCCGGCGATTTCGATTTCTTCATCGGTCGCTGGCGCGTGTCGCATCGCCGCCTCAAGGAGCGGCTCGCGGGCAGCCAGGAATGGGTACAGTTTGCGGGAACCTGCATCACGCAGAAGATCCTCGGCGGCCTCGGCAACATGGACGACAATTTTCTTGACCTGCCGGGCGGCGCCTATCGCGCGGTGACGCTCCGCTCTTTCAACGCGGCGACCGGGCAATGGTCGATCTGGTGGCTGGACGGCCGCTATCCGGGCTCGCTCGACACGCCGATGGTCGGCAGCTTCCGGGATGGTGTCGGCATTTTCCATGCCGACGACCAGTTGAACGGAAAACCGGTCAAGATCCGGTTCCTGTGGACGCAGCCCGCCAAGGACCAGCCGCGCTGGGAGCAGGCGTTCTCGGCGGATTCCGGAGCGACCTGGGAGACGAACTGGGTCATGGATTTTTCGCGGGACACGCATGCCGGGTGATACGCAAACCTTGCGCGCGCTCCGACCGGATGGCTGGTCGGCAGATCTCGTGCGCAAGATCCTCGTGCTCGCGCTCGGTTACTGGGGAACCGGCGCGCTCGGACTCCTGCTCGCGATCCCACCCGGCTACGCGACCGCCGTGTGGCCGCCCTCCGGCATCGCGCTCGCGGGGCTGCTGGTCTGGGGCCCGCGCGTCTGGCCCGGCATCTTTATCGGCTCGTTCCTCGTGAACGCCTGGGTGTCCTTTACGGCGACCCCTTCGGACATCACTTTCACGAGCTTCGCCGTCGCCGCGAGCATCGGCGTCGGATCGACGCTCCAGGCGGTACTCGCGGCCTGGCTCATCCGGAAATCCGTGGGCGTAGCGAACCTGTTTGTCGCGGCGTCCACCACGCTCGCGTTCGCCGCGATCGTCGCGATCTGCTGCATCGTTGCCGCTACCTGGGGCGTCGCGACGCTGAGCCTCGCGGGCGTCCTCGAGCTGTCGTCGATCGGCGAGTCCTGGCAGACCTGGTGGCTCGGCGACCTGACCGGCGTCCTGATCATCCTGCCCGCGCTCCTCACCTGGAAGCAGTTCGTCCCGAACGACAGCACACCCGCCTACGTCGTCGAAACCTTCGGCGCGCTCGCGCTCCTCGCGGTCGTCACCGGATTCGTCTTCTACTATCAGCCGCCGTTCGGCCAGGCGCCGTATCCGCTGACTTTCCTGCCGCTGCCCTGCCTCGCCTGGATCGCCTGCCGTACCAATGCCGGTGGCGTCGCACTCGGTACCTGCCTCGTGTCGGCGATCGCGATCGTTGCGACCTCAAGCGGCTCTGGCCCGCTGGTGCGCGATTCCGCCAACGATTCCCTGCTGCTGCTCCAGACCTTCACCGGCATCTCAACCCTGATGGCGCTGACGCTTGCCTCCGCCGTGACCGGGCACAAGGCCGCGACCGCGACGCTGCGGAACCTCTCGCGCGAACTGCGCGAGCTGGCGCTGACCGACGAGCTCACTGGCGTCCGCAATCGCCGCGGATTCCTGCTGCTCGCCGACCAGACCTGGCGCCTCGCCAAGCGCGCGCGCGTTCGCTGCCTGCTGATCTTCATCGACCTGGACGGACTGAAGGAAGTCAACGACACGCAGGGCCACCAGGCGGGCGACGCGCTCCTCGTGGACGCGGCGGGCGTGCTGAACCGTGTGTTCCGGGAATCCGACGTGATCGGGCGCGTCGGCGGCGACGAGTTCGCGGTGCTCGAACTCGTGGACGGATCGGACAACTCGAACGCGGGCGCCGAGCGGCTGCGCCTGCACGTGGAGGAATTCAACCGGCAGGCGGAGCGTCCGTACCGGCTCGCGATGAGCTGCGGCGTGGAAGAGCTGGCGCCGACCGCCGACGCCACGCTCGAGGAACTGCTGGCCCGCGCGGACCGAGCCATGTACGAACGCAAGCGGGTCCAGAGGTTGCGGCGGTGACCAGCGGGCGCATAATGCGCCTGTCCGGATCGGGACAGGGTCGGGACAATCAGGGGGACAATCATGAAAAGCATCGGTGGCCTGCTCGTGGTCGGCGCCGCGCTCTGGTTCATGGGCAGCAAGAAGGAATCGGCGACGCCCAGCGGCTGAAGGAGTAGACGCATGCGGCGAATCAACCAGCGCCTCGCGCTCGCAATCGCCGTCGCAACGGCAAGCACGTTTGCGCCGATGGCGCGAGCCGACGCCGTCACCGACTGGAATATCCGGGCCAACGACATCATCGCCGAGGCCAGGATCAATACGCCACTCGCCAACCGGGTGTTGGCGATCTTCCATACCTCGATATACGAAGCCGCCAACCGAATCAGCGGCCGCTACCCGGCCGTGGCATTCAAGGGCGAAGCCGCCGCCGGCGCCTCGATCGACGCGGCCGTGGCCGCGGCCGGGCGCGCGTCCCTGTCCGACTTGCTTCCGGCGCAGCAGGCCGCCATCGATCGCGGGTACCAGACGGCGATTTCCTCCGTTTCAGCCGGGCCGGAACGAGACGCCGGCATCTCGGTCGGCGAGCGCGCCGCCGCCTTCGTGCTGGCACAGCGCGCCATGGATGGTGCCAACGTCGTTGAGAGCTACCGGCCGCACACGACACCGGGCAGCTACGTGCCGACCACGCTCCCCGCCGTGCCGCAGTGGCCGCAGCGCACGCCCTGGCTGATGACCAGCCAGTCGCAGTTCCGCCCGGGCGCGCCGCCCGCGCTCGCGAGCGAGCAATGGGCGCGCGACTACAACGAGGTCAAATCGCTCGGCGCAAAGTCGGGCTCGACGCGCACAGCGGAGCAGACCGAGATCGCGAAATTCTGGGAAGCGACGCTGCCGACGATCTATCACGGCGTCGTGCGCTCGGTCGCCGAACAGCCGATGCGCAACGTGACGCAGAACGCGCGCCTGTTCGCGGCCGTGACGCAGGCCGCGGACGACGCGGTGATCGCGGTGTTCGACGCCAAATACCACTACGGTTTCTGGCGGCCCATCACCGCGATCCGCAATGGCGACCAGGACGGCAACGACGCGACCACGCGCGATCCATCGTGGACTCCGTTCATCGACACGCCGATGCACCCGGAGTACCCCTGCGCGCACTGCATCATCGCCGCCACGGTGGGAACGGTCGTGCAATACGAGCTGGGACACGGCCCAACGCCGAAGCTGCAGACCGCGAGCTACACCGTTGATGGCGCGACCCGGAGCTGGACGGCGATCGAGGACTTCATCCAGGAAGTGTCGGCCGCGCGCATCTACGACGGCGTGCACTACCGCAGTTCGACGGAGGCCGGCATGGCCATGGGGCGCCAGATCGGTACGCTGTCCGCGACCCGGCATTTCGGGATGCCGTGAGGGCAGCCGGCCGCTAGCCCTTCAGCAGGTGCTTGTCCATCGCCTCCGCGTCCAGCGGCCGGCTGAAGTAGTAGCCCTGCGCGTACCGGCAGTTGAGCGCCTGGAGCCGTCCGACCTGCTCCACGCGCTCGACGCCTTCCGCCACGATCAGCAGGTCGAGCGCCACGCCAACGCCGATGATGGCGCGGACGAGCGCGGCGCCCTGCTTGTCGACGGCGACGTCGTCCACGAATGACTTGTCGATCTTCAGCACGGTAACCGGCAGTTTCTGCAGGTAACTCAGCGACGAATAGCCCGTGCCGAAATCGTCGACGCTCATGCGCACGCCGAGCGCGGTCAGCTTCTCCATCGCGACCAGCGACGACTGTACGTCCTGCATGATGGAGCCCTCCGTCAGCTCCAGCACCAGGCAGTTCGCCGACAGTCCGGCGCTGCCGAGCGCAGCGAGCACCTTCACGGTCGCCTGCGGATCGTGCAGCTGACGCGGCGAGAGGTTCACGTGCAGCGACAGTTCCGGATGCTTCGCCTGCCACAGGCTGAACTGCCGGCAGGCCTCCTCCAGCACCCACCAGCCGAGCGCAACGATCATGCCGGTCTCCTCGGCAAGCGGGATGAACTCGCCCGGCGCCACGATGCCGCCGTCCAAGCGATTCCAGCGCACGAGCGCCTCCATGCCGGTGATGCGACCCTCCGGCAACTCGACGATCGGCTGGTAATGCAGCACGAACTCGCGCTCGGTGAGCGCACGCTGGAGCGCCGACTTCATCTCGAGCCGGAACACCATGGCCGTGTGCATGCCCGTCTCGAACATGGCGTGACCGACCTTGCCCTCGCGCTTCGCGGCGTACATCGCCATGTCCGCCCGGCGCAGCATGTCACTTGGCGTGTCGATGTTCCCGCGGCTCAGCACGACGCCGATGCTGCCCCCGACCTGCCGCGGCAACCCCTGGATCAGGAATGGCGCGTCGAGCGCCCCCTTGATGCGCTTGAGCACGAGATCGCGTCCGGTCTCGTCCACGTCTTCGATCAGGATCGCAAACTCGTCGCCGCCGAGGCGCGCCACGGTGTCGATCGAGCGCACCGCCTCGGTCAGCCGCTTCGCCACCGCGCAAAGCAGTTCGTCGCCGACCGCGTGGCCGTAGCTGTCGTTGATCTCCTTGAAGCCATCCAGGTCCATCACGATGGTCGCGAGCGGCAACCGGTGCCGGCCGGTCGAGGACAGCGCGTGTTGCAGGCGGTCAAGGAAGAGCGCGCGGTTCGCGAGGCCCGTCAGCGGATCGTGCAGCGCATCGCGCGTGAACCGCTCGGCGATCTCCTCTGCCTGGTGGCGCGCCTTGCGTTCGCGCTCGTACTTGCGCCGCCAGCGATCGATCTCGCGCTGCGCCTCTTCGTCCATGGTCAGGCGGGCTTCTCGAAATGGCAGACGAGCACGCATTCCGCGGCGCCGTCCAGCATGCAGCTCGGCCGTTCGATGGCGACCTTCTCGCCGTAGTGATCGGAGGCGCCGGTGATGAAGCCCTCGGCGAGCGGGCACAGCCGCCGCTTCGAGCGGTAGTGGATGATCAGCGTGTTGCGTGAAGCGGAGCCTTCCGGCGTCTCGAAGTCGAATACCGGCACGTCGGCGCCGGGGTAGAGCTTCCTCACCTCCGCGTGGATCACGTCGTTCAGGGAAAGGAGGAACGGGCGCATGCCGATGTGCGGAGCGAAAAACTCCGGGTAGCGCCGCGCCAGGAAGGGCATGGCGAGGTGGCCGTACCATTTCAGAGCGTCACGGCTGCTCTGGCCGGTTCGCTCCGACAAGGCGCCCACCAGCCTCGAGAACTCTTCGTCCGGGTAGTTGCCGAGCGACGTGTAGGCACCCTCGGCTCGCGCGGCATCGAGGATCGCATCCCACGCGTCCTCGCCGACGTGGGTGCTGACGACCTCCTCGAGGAGGTTGAAGATGATCCCCTTCATCCCGGCACTCCTTCGTGCGGACCGACGGGAGGTTCGCCGGTTATTCTATGCTTCGGCCGGTCGGGGCGTCGCCTTCGTCGCCAGGTGCAGGAACAGCCCGAGCAGCGCCATCGTCCAGACGATGACTGCGCTCGACGGCAGGTCGGTCACGACCGAGACGGCGAGCCCCGCAAGGTAACTCCCGATCGTCAGTGCGTAGCCGAGTACGAGCTGGCGATTCGCCGCGTTGCGGTAGGTCGCGACCGCCGGCACGATCAGCGTCGTGAACACGAGATAGACGCCGACGAGCTGCACGGACGCGGTGACCACCACCGCGAACAGCACGTAGAAGCCGATCCGGCCGATCTTCTCGCGCCACAGGAACCACACGACCGAGAACAGCGCCGTCAGCACCGCGGTGCGGACGAGCTGCTCCGTGGACACCCAGAGGATCTGCCCAGCGAGCAGGTCCTTCAGGTTCTCGCCGCCGTGCGGATCGTTCGCGAGCACGAGGATTTGCGCGGTAGAGGCCAGCACGAACAGGATGCCGATCAGCGCCTCCTGCACCTCCGGCCGCTTGCGCTCGGTCCAGGTCAGGAGCAGCGCGCCCGCGAGCGCCGCCGTGCCCGCGGCCGCCTGCGCGCCCCAGCCCTCGATCGGCAACCCGAACCCGCTCGCCGCGATCACGCCGAGCCCCGCGACCTGCGCGATCGCGAGGTCGATGAACACGATGCCGCGCGACAGCACCTGCTGTCCGAGCGGCACGTGCGAGATCGAGACCAGCAGGCCCGCGATCAACGCGGGCCACAGGATGCTGAGATCCGTCGTGAACAGGCTCATGGTTTCACCGCCAGCAGACGATCGAGGGTGTCGTCGAAGAGGGAGATGAGGTCTCTCGCGCCGTCGGTGCCGCCGACAGAGTACGGCAGCAGCACGACCGGTGTGTTCGTGCGCTTCGACAGCCAGTCGGCCGCCTTCGAATCGTTGTAGGCGTTTCGGAGGATCATGCGGGCGGGACTGGCTCCGAGCTGGGTCACCAGCTGGCCGAGATAGCCGGCGCTCGGCGGCACGCCGGGCTTCGGCTCGATCGCGGCCACCTCCTTCAACCCCAGCCAGTTGCACAGATACGCCTGGTCACGATGCATCACGACGACCGGTACGCCCTTTAAAGGCGCTGCCTTCGCCTCCCAGCGCGCGATCGCCTGCGCCCAGCGCGCGGCGAAGTCTGCGCCACGCTGCTGGTACACCGCCGCGTTCGCGGCATCGAGCGCGACGAGCCGCGCGGTCAACGCCTTCGCCACGGGCCCGATGTTCCGCGGGTTCAGATGCAGATGCGGATTGCCCTGCGGGTGGATGTCGCCCATCGCGCGATCGAGCTTCGCGGGCTTCTCGAGGAGCGCCACCTGCGCGGCCGCCTCGAAATAGCCCGTGCCGCCCGGCTGGATCCGCCTGTTCCCGGACTCCCGAACGAGGATTGGCAACCAGCCGCTCTCCAGCTCGGCGCCGTTCGCGACCAGGAGGTCTGCCGTGCGCGCGCGGGCGACGAGGCTCGGCTTCGCCTCGACGCGGTGCACGTCCTGGAGCGCGCCGGTCGCCGTGTACACGTTGACGCGATCGCCGCCGAGCTCGGACGCGAGCGCGCCCCAGTCGGCCGTCGTTGCGAGGATCTTGAGTTCGGCCTGTGCCGGCAGCGCCGCGCAGAGCGCGAGCGCCGCGAGCCAGCCGCGAATGAAAGTCTTCATGCTGGCGGTTCCTAGTATTTGTGGGCGCCGTGCGCGCCGATTCCGTAGAGGTACTGGAGGAAGAACTGGCCGTCGCGATCGCCGTCGTCGCGCGCCTCGTCCCAGGCGTACTGCGCACGCAGGCGCGAGAACTCCGTTGGGCTCCAGTCGAGCATCAGCGAGATGCGTTCTGGGCTGCCCGAGAGCAGCGCCGGGAATGCCTCCGCTTCGAGCGCGCCGGATTCCACCAGCCCGATGACGGGCGTTCCGGAATCGAGTGCGTCGTAGCGCAGCCCCGCGCGCCAGCGCGGTCGGAACTGATACACGCTCTGGAGGTACCAGCCGGACTGCTTGCTCGTGAACGAATCGCTCAAGCCCAGGCCCTCGACGTCGAACGCGAGTTCTCCCGATTCCTTGCGATGGAAGTACTCGCCCTGGAGCTTGAGCTGCTGGCGCGTCGTGCTGCCGTAGGGCGCCCACTTCAGCACCGCGTCCACGCCCCAGGTTTCCGAATCGCCGGTGAAGGCGTTGACGACCGGCTGGTCGAGATCGTCCACGTCGTCGTAGGTACGGTCCTCAGCTTCGAGGTCCAGCCACGAGGCGCCCATGCGCCAGCTCGTGGACTGACCGATGTCGCCGCCGACGTGCGCGAAAAGCGTGGTGCCGTTCAGGCCGTTGCCGCTTCGCCGTGTGCCGGGAAACGCGCCGCCATTGCCGGACTCGGCGCCGAGCTCGATGAAGAGATCGGTGGGCGCAAGCCATTTCACCTGGAGGCCGTCCTGGCCCATCTGGTTGCCGAAGAGTGCCTGATAAACGAGCGGCTGGTCCGTGAAATCCCAAACGTGGGCATGCCTATCGTTCAAGTAGCCGAGGCCAGAGAAGAATCGCCCGCCGCGGGCGGTGAAGCCCGCGGGCAAGGCGAGCGTCTGGAAGAACGCCTCCTCCACCTCGATCTCGTCCTCGCCCGTGATCGCCGCGGTCAGCGTCGCGGAGAAGTACGGGTCCACGCTCGCGCTCAGGATCAGCTCGGACTCGCCGAGATTGAAACTGCGCTCGCCCGGTCCGACTTCACCGCCGCTCGGCATGAAGCCGGCGATGCGCCAGGTTTCCGGATCCTCGGAGAGGTGGCTGTAATTGCCGGCGAGGATCAGCGAGATCGCGGGATTGAGCGCGGAAGGCGATGAGCCGGAGCCCGAGGGCGGCGCGCTGTCGGCGACGGTCGCCTCCGGCGCGGCTATGAGCGCCGCATCGCGCGCGGCGACCGTGGAATCGAGTTCCGCGATCCGCGCCTCAAGCGCGCCGAGGCGCGCGGCGTAGTCAGCCCGCAGCGCATCGAGTTCGGCGCGCAGTGACGCGACGCTGTCATCGGCCTGGCCGATCGAGGGCAACAAAACGCTCGCGAGCGCCAAAAACGCCGCAGCGTGCTTCAAGATCGTCATGAGAAATTCCTCCTCTGAAGTCAACGAGCACGGGCGCGCCATCGCGCGGCCGTGAGTTCATTGCGCGTGTCAGAGGAGTGCGGGTGGAGCGCGGGACTGGAATGCCCGGTGTGCCGGGCCTTGGGCGATGAGGGTGGATTCCGGCGGAACGAAAGCCTCGGCTTCGCACCGGGCCACGATGAAAACGGACGGCGAGCCGCCGACCGCGCTCTCGAGCGGCGCGAACGACAGGCAGGCGCGGCAACCCTGCGCGGTTCCCGGCAGGCTGTCCGGGTTGTCGGAAAGATGCGAATACGCGTGCGCCTGGGCAGCGAACTGGCCCATGAGGAGCGCGAGCGACAGCAGTCGCGCGATCAGGCTGATTCGACGTCTCGACAGAGCGGCGGCCTCCGATGACCGAATGAGTATCCGCCATGCCGATTCCGCGGGCAACCCGGCCGGGCCGGCGGCATGCCGATTTGCGACGGGCTAATGCATACTGACGGTCAGCGGAGGAATACATGCGTCGCAGAGCGCTGGCCGGCGTACCCATCTGGAGCATCGCCCTGCCGGTCGTCGCGTGCATCGTGCTGGCCGCGATCTGGGAACGCCCGCTCGGCCTGACGCTCGTCAGCTTCGTGGTGGTCACGCTGATCGCCGCCGTGTTCGCCGCCGTCCACCACGCCGAGATCATTGCGCTCCGCCTCGGCGAGCCATTCGGCACGCTGGTGCTCGCGCTCGCGGTCACGGTGATCGAGGCCTCGCTGATCGTCGCGCTGATGCTTGCCGGCGGCGAGGCCACGAGCGCGCTCGCCCGCGACACGGTCTACGCGACGGTGATGATCATCTGCAACGGCGTCGTGGGGCTCTGCCTGCTGCTCGGCGCGCTCCGCTATCGCGTGCTCGAATTCCGGGTCGAGGGCACGAACCCGGCGCTGTCGGTGCTCGCAACCCTCGCGATCCTCACGCTGGTGCTGCCGACCTACACGACCACGACGCCCGGTCCGACGCTCTCAACCTCGCAGCTCGTGTTCATCGGCATTGTTTCGCTCGCGCTCTACGCGGTGTTCGTGTTCGTGCAGACCGTGCGCCACCGGGAGTATTTCCTGCCGGTCGAGGCGGCCGGTGTCGAGGAGCCGCAGCTCGAGATGCCCTCCACGTCCGCGGCGTGGACGAGTTTCGTGCTGCTGTTGTTCTCGCTGGTCGCTGTGGTCGGGCTCGCGAAGAGCCTCTCGCCCGCGATCAGCGCCGCGGTCGAGAATGCCTCCGTCCCGCACGCGGTCGTCGGCATCGCGATCGCGCTGATGGTGCTGCTGCCGGAAACCTGGGCGGCCGCGCGCGCGGCGCTGCGAAACCGCATGCAGACGAGTTTCAACCTGGCACTCGGTTCGGCGCTCGCGACGATCGGGCTCACGATCCCAGTGGTCGCGGCCACGTCGTTGTTGCTCGGGCTTTCGCTCGATCTCGGCCTGCCGGACAAGGAGATCGCGCTCCTCGCGCTGACGCTCGTGATCTCGGTAATGACCTTGTCGCGCGGACGGGCGACCGTGCTGCAAGGCGCGGTGCACCTCGTCCTGTTCGCCGTGTTCCTGTTCCTGGCTGTCGTTCCCTGATGCCGGGATGGACCCAACAGGCGCCGGGTGGCTGACGGGCGTTGCGAATTGCCGGCCGACGCGCTCCTGAACCGCCATTCAGGATCCGGTGCCTACGCTGACTGCTACATCGCGACGATTCCGCGAGCGGTTTCGCACGCCGAGTACGTGGAGGCTTTCTACACCACGGCGGTATTCAAGCTCGAGCGGCTGATCCTGCGGCTCTTCGTCTCACGCCCATCCACGGATGCCGAGGCCCGCCAGCTCGCGGCAGGAGAGCGCGATTCGTTCGCCGCCTGGACCGTCGAGGCGCGCGCGCCCGATCAGCTGCTGCTCGGCGATTTCTCGGGGCGCACGAAGTCGTGGCTGATGGTCGCGCCGGCGGAAGGCCCGGAAACCGGAACGCGGCTTTACTTCGGATCCGCCGTCGTGCCGAGGCGCGGCGCAAGCCCGGGCAGGGGCCGTCTCGGATTCGTGTTCAGCGCGCTGCTCGGCTTTCATAAGCTGTATTCGCGAATTCTTTTGAGATCCGCCGTGGCGCGGCTATCCTAGGTGTGATGTCCGCCATCGTTCGAGGAGTTCACATGGATGTTCGAACTTTCGCGATTGCCATCCTCTCACTGGTCGTGCTCGCCGCTTGCGAACGGTCGGGCGATTCGCCAGCCACGAAACCGCCGGCCGCAGAAACAGCGCCCGCCACGAACCCTGTGCCCGCAGGCATCTCGTCGCTGTTCGTCAACAAGGTCTGGTCGGTCGCCGAATCGCGGCAGGTCGAGATCGGATCGCTTCGTGTCTTTCTCTCCGATGGCACGCTCGTCATGGCTTCGCCGAACTCGACGCCGGCGTTCGGCACCTGGAGTCGCGACGGCGAAGGCCTGACGATCACGGAAGAAGGGCTCCGCTACGACACCGACATCCTCGAGCTGACCGACAACTCGTTCCGCATCCGGATGCACAGTCCTGGTGAGCCGGTCGAGATCCGTTTCGAGCCGGCAAAACAGGAAGCGCCCGCCAAGGCGGAAGCGACCTCGAGCGCACAGGCCGAAGCGCCGGTCTGGACGGAGCTTTCGAGCGGGGCCGCCATTGCGTCACCGCTTCACCTCTCCGGGACGATCCGCCACATCGATCTCGAGGGCGGATTGTTCGTCATCCGGATCGCCGACGGCACACAATACAATCCGCTCAACCTGCCGGACGAGTTCAAGGTCGACGGACTCGCTATCGACGCGGAAGCGCGCCGTCGCGACGACACGATGTCGATCGGCATGGTCGGAACGATCGTCGAACTGCTGCGGATCCGGAAGCGCCCGGGCCTCGTCGCGGTACCCACTGCGCCGCTGTCCGCCGATGCCGAGCCCGCGGCGCCGACGCCCTCCGCGCTCGAAGGAACGGCCTGGCGCCTGGAAGATCTCGCCGGCAAGGTTGTGCTGGATACCTCGCAGGTAACGCTCCAGTTTTCGGCCGATGGCCGCGCGAGCGGGAGTGGCTCCTGCAACAACTACAATGGTGTCGTGACCGTGGACGGCGACGCGATCCGCTTCGGCGGCATCGCTGCGACGCAGATGGCCTGCTCCGATGCCGTGATGAACCAGGAAGGCGCGTACTTCGCCGCGCTCGAGGTCGCCGACCGCTTCGAGATCGCCGGCGAGTCGCTCCTGATCCACACGACCGGCGGTTCCGCGCCGCTTCGGTTCATTGCCGCAGAGGCGACCCCGGAACGACCTGGTAAATCCATCGCGCCGATGTCCGGAACGCTGCCGGCGTTGACCGGCCTCTGGACCGTGGTCGGGCATCACATCCCCGGCACCAGCGCGCTGACCCATGAACAGGCGCGATCGCGCTACGGCCGGACGCTGCGACTGACCGCGAGCACGGCGACTTCAGCCGACGAACGCTGCCGCGAACCGCACTACGCGACGAGCCGCGTGCCGGCGGATTCCTGGCTCGCGAGCGAATACGACCTGCCGCGCGGCAGCCTGAAGCCGCTCGCAGGGCGCGCGCAGATCGAGGTCATGAAGGCGTCGTGCGCCGGCACGCCGTGGACCGCATTCGGTGGCGTGTTGCTCGGGATCGACCGGGATCGCGCGCTCGCGCCCCGGGACGGCGTGTTCTTCGAGCTGGCGCGCGATCGCGACTTCCACGCCGTCGGGCAGGAACCCGGCTGGCAGCTCGACATCCGGAAAGGCGCGGAGATGCGCCTCACCTATGACTACGGCAAGGGCATGGCCGTCACGCCGGTTCCCGCGCCGCAGGTGGATGCGGACGGCGGCACGCGGATCTTCCACGCCTCGACCGGCGCCAATGACCTGCGCGTCGTGATTGTGCCGGTGCGATGCAACGACAGCATGAGCGGAAAGCTGTTCGCCGCAACCGTGACCATCACCCTGAACGGGCGGACGTTCCGCGGCTGCGGCGAGGACCTCGCGACGCCCTACGAAGGCTAAAAGGGGACGCATCCCTTTATAGACTAAAGGGGTCGCATCCCTTTAAGTGGAAGGAGTTCATGCGCAGACTCAGCGCAACAGCGTTAATCCTCCTCGCAGTCGCCGCCTCGGCGGGCGAACGGCCGGCTGGACCGCCTGCACTTCAGAAGTCTGCGAACCTGTCGGTGCCGGTGGCGGCGGAAGCGCTGCAAGAGCAATACGCGGCGCTGTCGGCCATGCCGGGCGTGGAAGTTAAGTACTCCAACTACGGCTCGGTGTGGTCGGTCAGCGGCGATACCGGCGTGGTGTTGCCGGCGAGTGTCCGTAAGCTGGAGGTCGGTGACTCCGCGCCAGCCGTGCTCGACGCGTTTCGCACGGTACTGCTCGCCACCAGCACTGAGACGCTGACCGTCAGGCGAAGTCATTCCTCGTCCCAGGGCCGGGACATTCGTTTTGATCAGAGCATCCGTGGCATCCCCGTGGTTAACGGCCTCGTCGCACTGACAATGAACGAAGAGACGGGTCGAGTACGCTACTTCGGAGGTTGGTTTCTCCCGGACCGCAACCTGCCGACCAAGGCTGAGCTGTCCGCCAAGCAGGCGTGGCAGGCCATGGTGCGGGCGTTCGAAGCGAGCGGCGATGCAAAGCCCGGCACGGTACAGGAGAACGCGAAGCCCGCACTCGCGTACTTCGGCGTAGGGCCGGAAGCGGATCGCCCGCAGCTCGTGTGGCAAGTGGAAATCACCTTCACCTGTCCGACGGGGCGACAGGACTATGAACTCGTGTGGATCGACGCGATCGACGGCGCCATCGCCGGTCGCCGGTCAACGATCTCGTACATCACGTCGCCGGGTCCCTGCCAGGCTGAGGAGCTCGAGCAAGCCGACTGCGAAAGCGAGCCGCATCCACTGCTCGGTGACGCGCCGTACAGTTCGTCGTGCTCGGGGTCATCGGTGCGGCCGCGGCTGATCGCTACGCGCATCGGATGCACCAACAGCTTCCGGCTCATCTGGCCGAGGATTCCGGGAGCGTCCCAATATCATGTGATCAGCGCGCCGACTGAGCTCGGCTGGGCGTTCACGCACACCGTGGCTGCCGGACAAATCCATCAGTGCACGACCGATGTGGATGCCCCGACTTTAGTGCGAATGCGACCCTGCGACGGCTGCGGCTGTGGCGAATGGAGCGAAACGCTGCTGATGGATCCGCAAGCTGTGTGCGAAACTGCCGATCCATGAACCCGGCCAGGCACCTATGCAAGCACTGATCTTCGACCTCGACGGCACGCTCATCGATACCGTTTACGCGCACGTCTTCGCCTGGCAGCGCGCGTTCGCGGAAAGCGGCCTCGCCATCGATGGCTGGCGCATCCATCGGCGCATCGGCATGAGCGGCGGACTCTCCGCGCGCGCGGCCGCCCGCGAGCTTGGACGCGAGATCACCGCCGCCGAGGAAGAAACGCTATTGAAGCGTCACGGCGAGCTGTTCCGGCAGCTCCTGCCGGAGCGCCGCCCTCTCCCCGGTGCCGTCGAGCTGATCCGCACCCTGCGCGCCCAGAAAATCCCGTTTGGCATCGCAACTTCCGGCAGCCGCCCGGAGATCGACCTGTCGCTCGTTGCGCTTGGCATCGGCCCGGAGACCGTCGTGATCGAGCGGCGCGACGTCAAGCGCGCAAAGCCGGAACCGGATCTGTTCCTCGCCTGCCAGGCGAAGCTCGGCGTGCCGGCCGGCGAGTGCTACGTCGTCGGCGATGCCGTCTGGGACCTGCTCGCCGCGCGCCGGGCCAATATGCTGAGCGTCGGGCTCCTGAGCGGCGGCTACGGCGAAGACGAGCTGCTCGCCGCGGGGGCGTATCGTGTGTATCGCGATGCGGCGGAGCTGCACCGGTCGCTTGATGAACTTGGGGTCTTGCCCTGACCCCCCGGATTGCAAGTTGGGCTTCGCCGCGTTTTGTGATGCGCTGAGACGACACAGCCACCCCGCGCAGTCAGGCTCTTGCGATCGTTCAGTGCCGATTCATTCGGGGACGCCAATCATGCGGGCCATGCGAAGCGACCAGGCGGCGGGACTCTCCGGCATCGCGGCAATTCTGCTGCTTGCGGCAGGATGCGCGGGGACGCCCGTCGTGCCCGCGCCCGAACCCACCGAGCCACGACCGGAGTTGAGTGAAGCGCGCGGTCCCATCGCGCAACTGGCGCTTTCGATGGTCGGCGTGCAATACCGTTATGGCGGCGCCGATCCGGGCACGGGCTTCGACTGCAGCGGCCTTGTCTACTACTCGTATACGTCGAACGGCCACGCCGTGCCGCGCACCTCGCAGGCGCAGTTCGACGCCGCACTCAAGATTCCCCTCGAGGAAGCCGTGGAAGGCGACCTGCTGTTCTTTCGGGATCAGGAGAAACTCTCGCACGTCGGCATCTACCTGGGCGACGGCCAGTTCGTCCACGCGCCGTCAAACGGCGACACCGTGCGCGTCGCGCGCATTGACTCACCCTATTACCAGCGTCACCTGATTGCAGTCGGGCGCTTGCTTCCCTGAGGCCGCGGCCACCATGATGCGCGTCGACAATGGCCTGAGGCTGGTGCTCGCCCTGTGAGTATGCGCACTGAGCCAGCGCCACCGTATCGGCGGCGTCGGGGTGCGACCTACCAGGGATAGCGTTTGCCGGTGTAGTTCAGGAACTTGCCGGAGTCTTCCGGCTTGAGCGCGGCGATCACGGAGCGCATGGCCTTGATGCTTTCTGCCGGCGCAAGCGTGCCGCCCGATCCGCCCATGTCCGTTCGCACCCAGCCGGGATTCATGACGACGCAGGTGATGCCGCGCGGCGCGAGATCGACCGCCAGGCTCTTCATCACCATGTTCACCGCGGCCTTGGAGCTGCGATAGGCATAGCGGCCGCCGGAGGTGTTGTCCTCGATCGATCCCATGCCGCTCGTGATCGTGACGATCCGCTTGAGCCCGCTCTTCGCGACGTGTTCGAGGAAAGCCTCGGCGACGCGCATGGGGCCGAGTGAATTGGCGTCCAGCACCTTGGCCCAGGCTGTGTAGTCGAGGCTGCCGAGCTTCTGGCCGGGCGGCCCGCCGACGCCCGCGTTGTTCAGCAGGAGATCGATGGCTTCGCCTTTCAGTCCGGCGGCGGCCTTTCGGGCACTCGCCGTGTCCGTGACGTCCAGCTCGAGGACGCGGATGCGCCCGCCGCTTTCGGCGGCGAGCGCCTTCAGGTCCGTGGCGGAGTCCGGCGCCCGGCAGGCAGCGACGACCTGCCATCCATCGGCCGCGTACTGGCGTGCGAACTCGAGACCGAGGCCGCGGTTTGCGCCCGTGATCAGTGTCGTGGGCATCTGCCCCCGATTCTACGGCCTCCACCGCGCGGGTGTCCTTCCGTGAGCCGACGGTGCGATAATTTGACCATGCAGAGGTTCCAGTCATCTCTCGTCGCCGGGGCACTTTGGCTGATTGCCACCACAGCCCTAGCCCAGGAATACCAGCCCTACCCGGCCCCCCAGATCACGCCGGAACAATGGGCGAAGTACGGCGCGGAAGTGCGCCTGTACCACGGGGACAGTCTCGAGGTCTTCAAGGACAAGCAGCTCATCGCATTCACGGACCGGCGCACGCGCACCTTCTGGGTCTTCACCATGAAAGACCATCCCGCGCATCCGGCGTTGATCACGCGGCAGATGTACGAGGAAGAAGGCGTGGTCCGCATCCGCCAGATCGGCTACTTCGCGGGATCGGAAGAAGAATTCGCAAAACTGTTCGTCGAGTACCAGAAGCGGAACGAAGAGCTCAAGGACGAAGTCCAGCGCCGCAATCAATAGGCGGTGGCGGCTTGCATGAAGGATTCCACGCGCGAACTGTTGGAAGACGCCGCCACCCGCGGCGCAAACTACCTCGAATCGCTGGAGACGCGACCCGTGTTCCCGCGCGAGGCGGACGTCGAACGACTGCGTGATGCATTGCGCGGCGAAATGCCCGCCGGGCCGACGCCCGCCGCCGAGGTCCTCGCTTTCCTCGACAGCCACGGATCGCCCGCGACCGTCGCCTCCGCCGGCGGCCGTTACTTCGGCTTCGTCACGGGCGGCTCGCTCCCCGCCACCGTCGCCTCGCACATCCTCGCGACCGCCTGGGACCAGAACAGTTTCAGCTTCATCAGCTCGCCCGCGGCCGCGCTTTTCGACGAAGCAGCGCTGCGTTGGCTGAAGGCAATCTTCGGGATGCCCGCCGAAACCCTCGGTGCCTTCGTGCTCGGCGACACGGCGGCGAACTTCACCGGCCTTGCGGCAGCACGCCACTCCGTGCTCGCGCAGGCCGGCTGGAATGTCGAAGAACAGGGCGTTCGCGGCTCGCCCGAAGTCACGGTGATCGTCGGCGCGGAAGCGCACGCCACGATTTTCAAGATCCTGCCGCTGCTCGGCTTCGGCCGCGCCGCCATCGTTCGCGTTCCGGCGGATGACCAGGGGCGCATGCGCGCGGACCGGCTGCCGCCGATCAAAGGACCGACGATCGTCTGCATCCAGGCGGGCAACGTGAACTCCGGAGCGTTCGATCCCGCGCCTGCGATCATTGACTGGGCGCAGGCGGGCGGCGCCTGGGTGCACGTGGACGGTGCGTTCGGCCTCTGGGCTGCGGCCTCCGACCAGCGCCGACACCTGATGCACGGTTACGAACGCGCGGATTCCTGGGGGACCGACGCGCACAAGTGGCTGAACGTTCCCTACGACTGCGGCGTCGCCTTCGTACGCCATCCCGGCGCCCTGCGGGCGGCGATGTCCATCAGCGCGGACTACCTGCTGCTCGGCAAGCACCAGGATGCCATCGACATCACGACCGACGGCTCAAGGCGCGCGCGTGCCATCGAAGTCTGGGCCGCTCTGCAGTCGCTCGGACGAGAAGGGCTCGCCGCGATGATCGACCGGAATTGCGATCAGGCGAAATGGCTCGCTGAGCAGCTGTCAGCGGCCGGTGTTGAAGTTCTCAACGACGTCGTGCTGAACCAGATCGTCGTATCCTTCGGTGACGCCGAGCGCACAAAACGGGTGATCGCGGCCTTGCAGGAGGCGCGCGACTGCTGGTGCGGCGGGACACGGTGGCATGGCAGGGAAGCCATGCGCATTAGCGTCAGCGGATGGGCCACAACCGAGGAAGACATGCGCACAACGCTTCGATCCATCCTGCAGGTCGGGCGTATGCTCGTGCTGGGGAGAAACCAACCATGACAATCACCCGGCAGACGCGCAGGCGCGTCCTGCAAACCATCCTTGCGGGCCCGGTGCTGGCGGGGCTCGGCCCCGCGATCAAGGCGACCGTGCTGGACTCGGACCCGCTCATCACGAGCGCCGACCAGGCGCTCGACGTATTCGACTTCGAACGCGTCGCGCGCGCGAACCTTCCGCCCGCGCACTGGGGCTATCTCGCGACCGGCGTGGATGGCGATGCGACGCTGCATGCCAATGCCGCGGGCTTTTACAACTACAGCCTGCGGGTTCGACGAATGGTCGACCTGAGCAGGACCGACATGTCCGTCAACCTGTTCGGCACCACCTGGGAGACGCCCATCTTCCTCGACCCGGTCGGCAGCCAGCGTGCGTTTCATCCGGACGGCGAGTTGGCGACGGCCCGCGCGGCCCGCTCGAAAAAGCATCTTCAGGTCCTTTCCACGGTTTCATCCACGGGCGTCGAAGACGTCACGGCCGAGCGCGGCGCGCCGATCTGGTATCAGCTCTACCCGACCAACCACTGGCCCATCACGGAGGCGCTGGTTCGCCGCGCCGAGGCAGCGGGTTGCCCGGTGCTCGCGCTGACGATTGACCTGCAGGGCGGTTCGAACCGCGTGACCGGTGCGCGCTCGATCCCGCGCGATTCCCGCGACTGCACGCTGTGTCACAAGACTGATCGCAAGAAACTCAGCGGCTTCATCACCGGCAAGCCGATGTTCGCTGACCTCGACATCTCGAAGGCCACCGACCTGACTCCGCTCTCGATGAGCTGGGACTACATCAAGCGGCTGCGCGACATCTGGCCGCGGCAACTGATCATCAAGGGGATCGTCACGCGCGAGGACGCCGAGCTCGCCATCGATCACGGCGTGGATGGCGTGCTGGTCTCCAATCACGGCGGGCGCGCCGAAGACAGCGGCCGTGCCGCAATCGACAGCCTGGTGGAAGTGGTCGCGGGCGTGCGCGGCCGCGCCCCGGTGCTGGTGGACGGAGGCTTCCGGCGTGGCACGGATGTGTTCAAGGCGCTCGCGCTGGGGGCGACCGCGGTCGGCATCGGGCGGCCGTATATCTGGGGGCTCGCATCCTTCGGGCAGGAAGGCGTGGAGAAAGTGCTCGATATCCTGCGGGCGGAGCTGCTAATCGCCATGCGGCAGGCGGGGACTCGCCGTGTCGCCGAGATCAACCGCTCGTTCATCGTCGACAACCGGCAGTGACTCGGACTCGGCACCGTCTCATCGGACTCGCAATCGCCACGGCGGGCGTATTGTTCGCCCAGGCCGCGCTCGCATCCGAGCCGGCGCCGCTTCCGGAACCCGAACTGACCGAACCCTTCGCTATCGGCGAAGCGCTGCTGGACCCCGCGCGCGTGGATCAGGCCGTCGTCTCGCTCGTCGCGCGCATGGGCATCCGGTTGAACGACAACCTGGTCCGCGGCCTGATCGAGATGAGCCGGGACGATCTCGCGAACGCGGATGACGGCCGCCTGCCCTGGTCATTCCGCAACCTGCACGAGGCGATTCACGCCCTCCTGCCGGAGCTCTCGATCGATGCGCTCGCCGGGCATTACAACGATGCCTACCCCGCCGCGCCTGAGTCGCTCGCAGCGCAGGTGATGCAGGGCAGGCCGCTAGCGCCCGACACGCCGCTCACGCGCGCGCAGATCTGGTTCCTGATCGTGGACGGATTCGCGCCGCCGGCGGTCGCGCCGCGACTCGCGCAGCTTGCGCCTGCGGTGCTGGCGCAGTCTTCGGGCCCGAGCTACGGCACGGCCAGCCTGTCCATGACGCAGTTGCCATCGCCCATCCCGGGCCTGGACCTGATGGACTTCCAGCATCTGATTGCCATCCTGCCCGCGCTCGCGTACGACCTCCCGTTCGACGTGACACCATTCTCGACACAGGCGCACGAGGGCCACGGCGGGCTTGGCCGCCAGGTCGCGATCGAAGCGCGCATCGGCGTCAATCCCGTTATTCGGACAGGCCCGAGCGGCGGCGTGCTGCTGCGGCCGCTCGCTGCGGATCGCAGCAACCGCGTGATCAACTGGGACGTGCGCGATCGCTCGGCCATGGAACGCCACGGCAGCTTCGATGTCCCCGCGGGCGTGCCGGTTCGTACGGACGTCACCGGCATCGCGCGCCTCCGATACACGCCGAAGAAGGAGAACGCCAACGGCCAGGGCTCCAACTTCTCGCAGTCGGCGAGCGCCAGCGCGCGCATCGGTCAATGGGATCTCCTGACTTCGCAATACGACATGCCTCCGATGCTCCGCGGCTTTGTGCTGGGAGATCGCGTCGCGCCGGGCGTGATGGTCGTCGCGTGGCACGAGAAGGGCATGCGCATCCGCATCGAGAACACCTACGTCGCCACGATGGACCTCGGCTTTCTCGGCAACGGCAAGCGCAACGGCACCGACCTCGCGGAGGGCTCACTCGAAGAACTGCCCGATGGATCGTGGGAAGGCACGGTGACCGCGACCATCAACATGACGCAGCGCCTGCAGGGACTCGGGCAGAGTTGCCCGGAAAGGACTTTTACCGGCACGCAGGAGCTGAAGGTCACCGGCCAGGTCTGGGGCGCGCTCGGCGGAGCGCAGACCATCGTCTACGACCAGGCGGCGAGCACCGGCGAGCCGGACGGCGGGTATCTCGCGCTCATTTTCGAGACGGCCGGGCCCGCTACCGTGACGCCGACAGATGACTGTCTCGACCTGATCGAACGCGACTACGGCAAGCCGCCTTTCCTGCCGCTCAACGACGCGCGCTGGACGCAGGCCGAGGGACACTACGTCATCGTGATACCGAAGAAAGGCCTGCTGGTCTACGAGGACTTCACCGCCGATTCCGCAACGCAGACCGGCGCGATGTCCGTGTTGCCGTTCAAGGCCGATTCGACCTGGAAGATCGAGGTTGAAAGACCCTGAGTATTTACGCCGGCCGGGGCAGGACAAAACTGCCCGTGTCAGTCGGGTCCAGGTTGGTCGTCCGCACGACGGCGTCGAGGTTGATGGGCCCGTAAACGTGCGGAAACACGGCGCCCAGCGTGAAATCCGGCAATCTCTCAGTCGAATGCGGCGGCTCCCAGCGCACGGGAGACTTGAGCCGGGCGAGATCGATGACGAGCAAGATGAGCCCGGTCCGCCCTCGAAAGAAGGCGTTTGCGACCAGCTGCACCTGTTCGGGCGTCGAGCAGTGAATGAACCCGTGGACATCGAACTCGGGCGAGAAGAACTCGCCGCTTCCCTGCGCCGCCTCCCAGGCGGCACGCGTCGTGATGTGACAGATCATGACGCCATTTAAGCAATCTCCCGCACCGCGCGCAATGCGGCTTCGACCTCGCGCTCGTCATTGACAAGGCTCGGCGCGAGCCGCGCCTTCGAGATCTTGTACGGAGAGGACGAGGCCACGACCCGCTTCGCGTACAGCTTGTGCACGGTTTCGCTCGCGCTTTGCCCTTCCACCTCGAATGCGACGAGGCCGGCCGACAGGGCCGGATCCATCGGTGTCAGCACTTTGACCTTCGGGATCTTCGCCAGTCCTTCCTTGCATTGCGTGTTGAGCGCGGCGATGCGCTCCGCGACGCGCTTGCGACCGATGCGCTGGTGGAATTCGAACGCCTCGGCCATCGCCCATTGATGTTCGTACGCCTTGAATCCGCCGGGAGAAATCGGTGCGATGCTCGTTGGCGCAGCCGGCGGGCGTTCGTTCTCCCACGCGGCGTACGGCTCAAGATCGTAGAAGGTCGGGATCGTCGGGCGGATCTTTCCCCAGTTCCGTTCCGGCACCCAGAGGATGCCCGTGCCTCTAGGTGCGAAGATCCACTTGTGCGTGCCGGCCGCCGCGAAATCGACGCCGAGATGTGCGAGCGGCTCTTCCTGGTTGCCGAAGCCATGCACCGCATCCAAGACGACGAGAATCTGCTCGTGCTTCCCGCGATCAGCATTGATCTCCGCCACGGCCTCTGCGAGCTTCCGCGCCGGAATCCGGACGCCGCTGCTCGAGTGCACCCAGGTGAGGCCGACGACCCGCGTGTTGGGACCGATCGCGCGCTTCAGACGACTGACCATTTCGTCGGCAGATGCGTGGACGGGATCGTCGTAGAGAGGAACGCGCCGCCAGCTCGCGCCGACCTTCTCGACCGCGAGGCGTATGGACTCATGGGAGGCGTAGTGATCGTGCGTCGTGCAGAGCACCTCGTCGCCGGGCTTCAGCGTCAGGCCCTGATAGACCAGCGCGAGCCCCTGGGTCGTGCTGTCGGTCAGGGCTATTTCCTCAGGCTTGCAGCCGGCGTACGCCGCGGCCGCCTGCTGCACGCGGACCGGGTACGGGTCCTGTTGCGCCTGGTCCCCCAGGAACGACGTGAAGCCCATGCCGTGCTCGACCGTCGTGAAGGGATGGGCGTCGAGCATGTTGCGAAAGCGCTCGATCGCGTCCCGCACCGGTTTCGGGTGGGAAACGATGTAGAACTGAGAAAAGTGCATCCAGTCCGGCGCCAGGTTGAATTGCGCCCGGACCGCGGCCCAGTCGGAGCTGCTGTCCACGGCGGGGATGGCGACCGCTTCGTTCGCCGCTGCCGTGCGCGCTGACATGGTCCCGGCCAGCGAGAGGCCGACGGTTGCTACAAATTCGCGGCGGCTCAGGGTCATGGCGCGCACTCCTTGGGAAACGGTCCTGGATGAGCAGGGATAATACGCCGGCTTGCCTGCTCACGCGTTTGGTAACAAAGTGCGGCACTGACAGGGGGATTGCACATGCTGAACCGCCGTCGTTTCTTCCAGTCCTCGCTCGGCGCCGCAGTCGCCTATGCGCTCCCGACTCCACGGCTGTATGCGCTCGACCAGGCGGCCTCACAGGCCGCGGGCGGTCTCGCCGCAGTCAAGCTCGACGGCACCGCGACGGTCATTGAGCAGGCGGCTGTCGCCGAGCTCAAGTCGAGCCTGCGCGGGCCGCTCATGCTCGCCGGCGATCCGGGTTACGACTCGGCGCGCCGCATCCTGCACCCGCAATTCGACAAGCACCCGGCGCTCATCGTGCAGCCGACCGGCGCCGCGGATGTCCGCAGCGCGGTCACTTTCGCGCGCGAGCGCGAGTTGCTGGTCGCCGTGAAGTGCGGTGGCCACAGCTTCTCGGGCAAGTCCACCTGCGACGGTGGCATACAGATCGACTTGTCGCGGCTGCGCGGTGTGCGGGTCGATCCCACCGCACGTCGGGCCTACGTCGAAGGCGGCAGCCTGCTGGGGGAACTGGATCACGAGACGATGTCGCACGGCCTGGTGACGACGGCCGGCACCGTGTCTCACACCGGGGTCGGCGGCCTCACGCTCGGCGGCGGCTTTGGCCGCCTCGCGCGGCGCTTCGGTCTCGCGCTCGACAACGTGAAAGCCGTGGATATCGTGACCGCGGACGGCCAGCTCCGCCATGCGAGTGCGGAGGAAAACCCCGACCTGTACTGGGCGGTGCGTGGCGGCGGCGGCAACTTCGGCATCGTGACGGGCTTCGAGTTCGGCCTGCATCCGATGCAACGGCAGATCATCGGCGGCGACCTGGTCTTTCCGATCGAGCGGGCCCGCGAGCTGCTCGAGTTCTTCGGCGAGTACAGCCACAACGTACCCGAAGAGATGTATGTCGACGCCTACATGGCCGCGCCCGCGGGCGGCAAGCCCGGGAGTTTCACGATCCAGACGACGTATTCCGGGCCGGCCGCGGATGCCGAGCGCGTGCTGGCGCCGTTGCGCAAGCTCGGCAATCCGATCGAGGACACGATCAAGGCGCAGGATTACGTCGCGATCCAGCGCAGCTGGGATACGACCGACGCCCGGAACAACGGCGAATACCTCAAGTCCGGCTTCATCGTCGGCTACCCGGCAGGTCTCGTCGACGCCGTCCTCGACGGATTCCAGCCGGACCCCGCGAGAGGCACCGCCTTCTTCACCCAGCATGCGGGCGGCGCCATCGGCCGCGTTGCGGCGGATGCGACGGCGTTCCCGCATCGCCGCACCACCCTTGAGCTATTCGCCCTCGTGTCCTGGGATCTCGGCGCCGACGGAAAGCGGCACACGGACTACGTCAAAGAGTACTGGTCGAAGCTCCTGCCGTTCACCGACGGCTACTACACGAACGAGGTGGCCGACGAGCACCAGCCGAAGATCGACGAGAACTACCGCGGCAACATCGGGCGCCTGCGTCAGCTCAAGCGCCAGTACGATCCGCAGAACATGTTCCGGCTGAACGCCAACATCCTGCCGGCGTGAACCACGCCGCCACTGCCCTGCTCTCGCTCGTGCTTGTCGCCTGCGGCGGGCCCGTCGCCGACCCCGCTCCCCACTCGTTCACCGAGGCGGATCGCGCAGCCATCCTCGAGACGCTGCGCCTGACGGCCAACACCGATGGTCGGGTGACGAACGAGTGCGGAGAACTCACGGTTCCGCAGTTTCTGCCGGCGGAGCTTGGCGGCCGCGTCGGCACCGCCATACTGTTCGCGATCTCCGGCGGCCCGGAACTGGCCACGTGCTACGGAGACGGACCCGATCTCCACCTGTTCATGCGCGCAGACACGGGGTGGCGCGAAATCTATTCGGCGCGCGGGCGCATGCTGATCATCCTGCCGACTTCCACCAGCGATGTGCGCGATATCGCTGACGGCGGCCCCGGATTCTCCTTTCCGGTCTGGACCTGGAACGGCACCCGCTTTGCGCCGGCGAACCGGGACGTCACGGACGCCGAGCTGTCCAGCATGAATGCGACCTACCTTCCATGAACCGAGGCGGGATTCGGTGCTACGATCCGCACCGGCGCCCCTTCGCTCCTGACAGGAGTTCATTCCATGAAGCTCGCAAGAATCGTGCTCGTGGCCATGGCGCTGGCGATCGCCGGCCCAGCCTGGTCGGCCGATGCCCCCGCCACTCCCGCCTGCAACTCGGGTCCCAGGTCGGGCTGGAAATCGACGGATGCGCTGAAGCTGCACCTCACCAAGCAGTCCCTCGCAGTGAAGCAGGTCAAGGTCGTCGGCGACTGCTACGCGGTGTACGCGATGACCCACGTGGGTCAGCCGGCGAACGCCTACTATCACCCTGTCACCCTGAAGTCCGTCGGCCCCATCCCGAACTGATCGGCGTATACAGCGTTCAGCGCAGGCGTGGCGGCTCATCACGCCGGCGTAAGCGTTACGGCGCCTCGCAATTCGCGGCAGTCCGCGGACGAGTACAGAAGACACCGCCCTCGGTGATCGTCTGGTTGCCGCCCTTCTCGGTCGCCAGGACCTCGAATTCATAAATCCGGTCCGGCTCCAGGTACTGCTTCGGCACCAGAAAGGTGGTCTCTCCCTTGGAGACGTCGGCGTTGAACGAGGTCTTCGTCTTTCCCGGAGCCAGCACCGGGTTCGTAATGTCGACGACCACGATGTGGTAACCCACGACCTCGACCGGCCCAAGGTAAGGAACGATCGGTCCTGTCACCTTGTTCCACCGGATGGTCAGGTTCGCGTCGTGGGCGACGATGGCGCCGTCTTCCGGCGCGAGGATTTCAGGGCCGGCGGGGATCTTGTGCGTGAGCCTGGCCCTGCTTTCGAATTCCTGCCGCCCGCTCTCGCCATCGAATTCGTACCAGCCGGCAGGCCAGTTGCCCAGGAGTTCGGCCAGCGAGATCGCGTCCTCGGAAGGCTCGCACCCGAGCGCGATCTCGAGGTCGGTGATCGGCGGCTCGACGCGTTCGTGGAACATTTCGGTGATGTCGTGCGTGTTCTCCAGGCCCGGGACGGCTCCCAGGGTGAAGACCTGCTGTTCGAACGGACCCTCGACCTCACCCTCGGTGATGCCGTCCGTATCGAAGCTGATCTGAATGCCCATGTCGCAAGCCGACGCGTTCGTCTCGAAGTGGATGTTCGTCTGCTTGAACGGTACTGGCGGGGCGGCCGAGGCGGGCGTCGTGGTCGCCGCGAGCGCAATACCGGCCACGACGGCCGAGCTAATCGATCCAATATGTCTAATCATGGCGTATCCTCCAATGGTTGTCCTGCCATGGATGAGACGCCGTGCGGAGTGGAATCCTTCGCGTCTGCGCGCTGCCGGCAGGTCAGTCCAGCTTTTTGAGGTACTCGGCCGCGGTCGTGGCCTCGACACTCGTGTCCGTGTGCTCGGCGATCAGCTGACGGAAGCTGACGAAGAACTTCGCGCCCTGCGGGATGCCGAGCTTCTTGAATGCTGCGTCCAGCTTGTCGCTTTCCTCGTCCGTGTGATGCGCCGGCTGCAGGATCAGGAAGTCCCACGATGCCCCACCCTGATGCACGAACAGCTGCCGCGGCGGCAGCAGGCCAGCCTCCGCGTTCGCCTGGTCATAGAGCGCGATCTGGCGCAGGAACTCTTCATGCTTGCCCGGCGCCACCTGGTAGATCTCGATGACCATCTCCTTCGAGTCGGCGAACGCGAGCGCACTCGCGAGCACGCCTGAGACCAGAAGGGGAACGATGAATCGCCTATTCATGCTGCTGCTCCAAATTCACTCTGTCTTTGCTCCGAGTACCAGTCCGGCGTGAGCGCTTCCGGCACGCTCATGGCTCGCCTTGGCGGTGAATGCCGTGCCGGCAGGTGCCGCGATGATCCACGCGGCGACCGCGCGATCGGGTGTGCCCGGTGTGTATCCCCACCAGCTCGCCGTTGAACGTTGCGCGGTGCGTCCCTCGAGCTGACCGAGCTGCTGCGAAGATTCACCTTCGACCAACCGCGCACCGATCGGCAGATTCAGTTCAACCGATACGCCACCGACCACCAGCTGATCGAGAGCCTGCTGTGATCCCTGGGTCGGGAGCCAGCCACTGTTCTCGACGACCAGCTGCAGTCGCCACAGGTTCTCGCCAGCCGGTTCAGCCGCGAATGAGCGGATGGCCAGCCGCGGCGTGGCGAGGCCAAGCTCGAGGAGCCACTCGCTGTGCGGCGCGACTTCTTTCTCCAGGCGATCGAAGGGGACGTTGAACCAGTAGCGGATCAGGTCGAATCCTCCGATCTCCACCGACCCCAGTTGCGGATGATCGAACTTTCGCCAGGCGACGAATCCGTCGCCGTCCAGCTCCTGGTCGCTCCAGCGCAGCAGCTTGAGCTCGTCTTCGACCGCATGAAACCCCCACAGCCAGGCCGACGCTGTCGTGTTCTCGAGGTTGATGCCGGCTGCCTTGAGCGGATCCCAGAATTCAGTGATGAACGAGTAGATTCCGCGCCGGTTGTAGAGCCAGCCGAACGCGCTCGGGATTTGCCGCTCACGACCGACACTGCGCAGGTCGAGATAGGAGATCGCGCGATACCCGGTCAGCGCCGCCGCCCGCCCGGCAAGCGTTTCATACGCGAGGCGATCCGATTCTGGCAGCCGCTCGCTGACGTTCACCGGCGGCGTCAGCACCAGGCCACCAAAGGTGTGGCAGGTAACGTGCGCGACGATGTTGGGGCGGCGCGCGATGGCGCCGACATAGGCCGCGACTTCGGGCTCGGACGTGGGGTGCGGGCCGGCGGTCTGGCTGGCCGTATTCCCGAGATCGGACGGAAAGTTGGCGCCAAAATCCAGCGCCTCATGCTCCGGTTCATTGGCGATCGTCACGCCGTCGTAGCCTTCGATCATGCCTTCGGGCAGTACCCGCCAGTAGTCGCCGCCCGTCTCATCGGGGGTCCGGGGCACGAGCAGGCGGGGATCGCGCGCGTAGGGCTTCCACGGACCGTTCGGGTCGCGAAAGCGCATGAACAGTGATCGGCCGTCACCATTCACGTCGCGCGGATGAATTCCCGGCAGCGGGGTCGCGGTCGGATACGGGCGATCGACAGAGCGGATGAATCTCCCCTGATCCAGCGTCGCGTCGACGCCATCGGGGGTCATGCGTGGCAGGACATAGACGGTGCGAGTGTCGAGCAGGCGTGTCACGCGCTCGTCGCTGCCGTAGGTGTCCAGCAGCCTGCGCACAAAGTGCAGCGCCGCCACGCCGCCGGCCCATTCGGTGGCGTGCATGTTGCCGTCGACGACCAGCGCGGGCTTTTCCTGCGCGGGCCCGGTGGCGTCGCTGGTCAACGTCAGAAACCAGATCGGGCGGCCCTGCGGCGTCGTACCGATGCTTTCGAGCTTGACGAGATTCGGGCGTTCGTCGGCCCACTGCTGCAGGAGCGTGGTCAGTTCGTCGTAGCGCAGGATGTGATCGAAAGGCAGCGGGGCGACGGGCCCTGCGCTCGCGTGTCCACAGAACGCGAGCGCAACAATGACCAGCGTCGCCCTCACGGTCGTGGCGATCAGAACTTGCGCGTGACGCTGCCCGTGATCAGACGCCTCGTCCCGTAGAAACAGTTCGACGTGCTGCTGCATCGGTCCACGAAGATTTCGTCGGTGAAATTGCTGGCGTTCACCGCGATACGCCAGTTCTGCGTATCGTAATGCAGAATCGCGTCGTACATGGTCACCGAATCGCTCTGGAACTGGTTGGCGCCGTCGCCGTACAGCTGGCCGCGGTGGCGCGCGCCAAGGCCGAACCCGAAGCCGGCCAGCGGGCCGTCCTGCCAGGTGTAGTCGACGAGTCCCGAGAACAGCATATCCGGCACGGCCGGGAGCTCGTTGCCGAGGTCGCTGCCGCTCGTCTCCGTGATCTCGGTGTCGATGCTGGTGAAGGCCAGGTTGAAGGTCAGCCGCTCGCGGATGCGGGCACCGACTTCGAGCTCCACGCCCGTGACCTCGACCTCGCCCTCCTGGACGCTGAAGAACAGGTTGACCGGATCCGGCGTCAGCACGTTCTTCTGCACGATCTCGTAAGCCGCGAGCGAGCCGAACAGCCGCACACCGGAACCCAGGTTGCGGCCGTCGTACTTGACGCCGGCCTCGAACTGGTCGCCGGTGGTCGGCACGAACGGCACGCCACCGAAGGTCGCGCCGCTCACGGGCTGGAACGACGTCGCCGTCTGGATATACGGCGCGAACCCGTTGTCGAACACGTAGTTGGCGCCGACGCGGTAGGTGAACTCCTCGTCGTCCTGCGAGGAACCGCCGCCCGCCGGGCTGCGCTCCACCCAGTCGTTGCGCGCGTTCAAGGTCAGGATGAAGTTCCCGGCCTTGATCTGGTCCTGGAAGTAGATGCCGACTTGCTCGCGCGTTTCGTTGATGAATGGGGGGAAGAAGCTTGCTGGCGGAATGACCGCGTTGTACACCGGGGCGAACAGGTCGATGGACGGGACCGAGGCAAAGCCGAACTCGGAGAAGCCGTCATACGTGCGGTAGTCCACGCCGACCAGCAGCGACTGTTCGACGGTGTCACCGATGAGGTCGAAGTAACCGCGCGTGTCCACCGTCATCGAATCGATCCGCTCGTTGAACGGGAAATCGAAGCGATTGACCGTGCGGAAGTCGTCCGGCACGCCGTTGAAGTCGGAATCGACGAGGCCGGCGCCGAATATCGCACGCGAATCGACCTTGACGTCGTAGTACTTAAGGTTCTGCTGGATGCGGAACGTGTCACTGAAGCGGTGCGTGAAGTCGTAGCCCGCGCTCCATTGCTCGCGCTTGAAGAAGTTGAAGCCCGTCTCGCCGAGATTCCGCCCGACCGGCACCGTGCCGAGCGGATTGGGCAGTGCCGTGCCGAAGATCGGCAGGAACCCCGTGCTCTGGTTTTCCAGGTCGTCGTCCTGGTAGTTGGCGAGCAGCGTCAGGTCCGTGTCGTCGCCGATATGGAACGTGAAGGCGGGCGAGATGAAAAGCCGCTTCGAGGTCAGGAAATCCACCTGGGTCTCGCGGTCGCGGTAGAGCGCGGTGATGCGCCCGCTGGTCCGCTCGCCGAGGGGTCCGGTCAAGTCGCCGGCGACCTGCCACATGTTGTTCTCGCCGGCCTGCAATTCGAGCTCGCCGCCGAATTCGTCGCGCGGACGGCGGCTCACCATGTTCACGATGCCTCCCGGGGGCGACTGGCCGTAGAGCACCGCGGCCGGCCCCTTCAGCACCTCGACGGCTTCGGAGCCGTAGAGATCCGTGCCCGTGTTGTTGACCGAGCCGATCGGCGCCTGCGTGCCGTCGATGAACTGCACCGGATCAAAGCCGCGTATCTGGAGCCAGTCATAGCGCTCGTCGGGCCCGAAGGCCTCGCCCGTTGCGCCCGCCGAATAGCGGACCGACTCGTTGAGACTGGTCCAGTTCAGCAGGTCGATCATGTCGCGCGAGACGACGCTGACCGATTGCGGCATTTCCACCAGCGGGATGTCCGACTTGGAGGCGGAGTTGCCTTCGGTGGACACGTAACGCGGCGCGGTGACGACGACGGCACCGAGTTCGTCCTGGGCCTGCGCGATTCCCGGCCCCGCCAATGCGGCGCCGATCAGTAAGGCCAATGAGCGTGTGGAATCCATGGCGTAGCCCCCCTTTCCATTCAATCTAGTCCCCGCCGCAGCTTTCGCATTTCGAGGCAGGGTCGGATACCGTCGCGATCAGGCCACGCGCTCAAGGTCCCGCCCCCGCCCCCGGTCCGGTGAGCAGCTGCCGCAGCCATGCGGACGCATCCGCCAGGGC
>JANNHT010000003.1:0-6959 GCA_031404555.1 Gammaproteobacteria bacterium | reverse complement strand
AAGGGATGCGTCCCCTCTTAGTCTTCGCGGTCGCCGGGATCGCGCTTCTGGCCGCCTGCGGTGACCGATTCATAGGCGCGCACGAACGCGACTAGGAAGGCCGCCGGCAATCCCGAGTCTCCCGACTGTACCGTCGCGCGAAACAGTTCGCGGTAGCGGTTCCAGAGCCGCGCCTGGACGTCCGGCCCGCCGCCGGCGGCCGCGCGCCGGCCGAGCTGTTCCTCGAGCACATCGGGGTCGAGTTTCTGGAGCACCGCCGACAGCGCTTCGCGCAGCGCCGCCGCGACCGCGATCTCGTGGTGGCGGGCGCGGAAGAACTGGCCGCGGATCTCGTCGATCGCGCGCGTGTCGCTGGGCCCGCGGCCGGCCAGCATCAGTTCCAGCACCTGTTCGACCGCCGCAAACTGCACCAGCGGACTCGTCGCATCGCGCCGCCGGGCTCCGGAGGAGATCCCGAACTCCCCGGCGAAATCGGCGCGCGTGCGCGCCAGTTCGGTAAAGCCGACGAAAGTCTCGCGGAGCAGCTGTCCCGCATGCTGCAGCGCGTTTGCGCGCACCTCGGCCGGCAGACCGAGCGGATCGATGCCGGCGCCCTTGCAGAAGGCGACGATCCCCGGCCAGAGTTCCTGTTCTTCGCGCGCCCGCGCCGAGGCTGCGGGTTGCGCCGGTACCTGCGGTGGCACCACGCGCGCCGGGGGCGACGCGGGTTGTGACGCGGGTTTCTGCGCCGGTGCCGCGCGCGGAGGCGGACGCGGTTCGCGCTCGTGCCGCGTGGTCGAGATGAACGACTTGATCTCGAACGACGAGTCGAGGTCAGCCACGCTGAGCGGCAGCGATTCGCGCGGAGGGAAGTCGTTGCTGCCGCTGATCTCGACCTCGATCTCGTACTCGCCGATGCGGATGCGGTCGCCGGGCGCGAGCTGGTGCAGCTGCTCCGGGCCGAGCGCCTCTTCCGAGTCGTTGACGAACGTGCCGTTGGTGCTCGTGTCGCGGAGCCACCAGGTGCCGCCGCGATGCTCGACCTCGGCGTGTCGGCCGGACACGTAGCGATCCGCATCGCGCAGCACCCAGTCATTGGTCTCGTGGCGGCCAATACGCCCGCCATTGACGCCAAATGTCCAGCGCGGATTCGGGCCCGCTGCCGCCGCATTTTCGCTGACGATTTTCAGCTTGAGCGCCATCACCGTTATAATAGCGCGCTCACGCAGGGACGACCTCCACTCGATACATGGCCGCAAGTCACATTTTCCGGATTGTGTTCATCAATCAGGGCAAGGTCTACGAGATCTACGCCCGCAAAGTCAGCCATGGCGGGCTGCTCGGCTTCATCGAGGTCGAGGAACTCGTCTTCGGCGAGCGTTCGAGCGTCGTCGTGGACCCGGCCGAGGAGCGCATCCAGGCGGAGTTCGCGGGGGTCAAGCGCAGCTTCCTCCCGCTGCACGCCGTCATCCGCATCGACGAGGTGCGCAAGCAAGGCGTCAGCAAGATCAGCGTGCTGGAGGGCGGTAACATCACCCAGTTTCCGGTCACCCTGTACCCCGCCGGGAACGATCCGGGCGTGAAGCGCTAAGGCGCAATGCTGCAATTCCGGGGCGCGGCCGCACTCTCGCCGTTCCGTATCGAGAGGCTGCTCGCGACACTCACCGGCATCGAGGCCGCGATCCGCGGCGTGCGGGCCGAATACCTCCACTTCGTCGACCTGTCGCGGCCGCTCGTCGCTGCCGAGACGCGCGTGCTCGAGCGATTGCTCGATGTCGCGCCGGATGGCGATCGCAGCCCGGACGTGCAGGGCCTCGAGTTCCTGGTCGTGCCGCGGCCCGGCACGATCTCGCCCTGGTCCTCGAAAGCGACCGACATCGCGCATGTCTGCGGGCTCGAGGCGGTGCGGCGCATCGAGCGCGGCCGCACTATCCGGATCACGTCGGAGCGCTCGCTCGCGGCAACTTCGCGCGCCGCCATCGCGGCGGCATTGCACGACCCGATGACGGAAGCCGCGCTCGCGACGCCGGGCGAAGCTGCACGGCTGTTCGAGTCGCAGCCGGCAGGCAGCCTCGGGCACATCCCGCTCGGCACGGATCCCGCCGCGGCGCTCGCGGCCGCCAACACGCGCCTTGGGCTCGCGCTCGTGACGGGAGAGATCGACTATCTCGCGGACGTGTTCCTGCGCCTAGGCCGCGACCCGACGGATGTCGAGGTCATGATGTTCGCGCAGGCCAACAGCGAACACTGCCGCCACAAGATCTTCAATGCCGAGTGGACCGTGGATGGCGTGACGGCGCCGCGATCGCTGTTCGCGATGATCCGCAACACCCATGCGGTGAGCCCGCAGGGCGTGCTGTCCGCCTACAGCGACAATGCGGCGGTGCTCGCAGGTCCGGTCGGCTCGCGTTTCTTCGCTGCGGGCCGCGAGCATGACTATGCCTGGCACGAGGAACCGATCGATATCCTGATCAAGGTTGAGACCCACAACCATCCGACCGCCATCTCGCCGTTTCCCGGTGCGGCGACCGGATCCGGCGGCGAGATCCGCGACGAGGGCGCGACCGGGTGCGGCGCGAAGCCGAAGGCAGGGCTCGTCGGTTTTACCGTGTCGAACCTGCGCATCCCCGGATTCGTGCAACCCTGGGAGGCCGACCACGGACGGCCGGCGCGCATCGCATCGGCGCTCGACATCATGCTGGACGGGCCGATCGGCGCCGCGGCCTTCAACAACGAGTTCGGACGGCCGGGCATCCTCGGCTACTTCCGCACCTTCGAACAGCGCATCGACGCGGATCCGGCGGGGGTCGTGCGCGGTTATCACAAGCCAATCATGATCGCGGGCGGACTTGGCAACGTGCGGCGCGCGCACGTCGAGAAGCGCGCCGTGCCCGCGGGTGCGCCGCTCGTGCTGCTCGGCGGTCCCGCCATGCTGATCGGGCTCGGCGGCGGCGCCGCCTCGTCGCAGGGCAGCGGCGCCGGCAGCGAACAGCTCGACTTCGCCTCGGTGCAGCGCGGCAACCCGGAGATGCAGCGGCGCGCGCAGCAGGTGATCGACGCCTGCTGGGCGATGGGCGACCGGAATCCGATCCTGATGATCCACGACGTGGGCGCCGGCGGGCTGTCGAACGCGGTACCCGAGGTCGTGGCCGCGGGCGGCGGGGGCGGGCGCATCGAGCTCGCCGCGGTGCCGAGCGACGAGGCCGGCATGTCGCCGCTCGAGATCTGGTGCAACGAGGCGCAGGAACGCTACGTCATCGCGCTCGCGCCCGAGCGCCTCGACGAATTCACCGCAGTGTGCCGGCGCGAACGCTGCCCGCAGGCCGTGATCGGGCACGCCTCGGCCGACGGCGTGCTGGTCGTCGACGACCGCAGGAGCGGTGCGTGTGCGGTCGACATGCCGATCGCTTCCTTGCTCGGCCTGCCGCCGCGCATGCGCCGGGATGCGAGGCGCCGCGCGCGCGCGGGCGATGGCTTCAAGGCCTCGGGCCTGGACGTCTCCGACGCACTCGCGCGGCTGCTGCGATTGCCGGCGATCGCGGACAAGGGAGTCCTCGTCACCATCGGCGACCGCTCGGTCGGTGGCCTGATCAGCCGCGATCCGCTGGTCGGTCGCTGGCAGGTGCCGGTCAGCGACGTCGCTGTGACGCTGTCGGGATTGCGCGGCCACGCCGGGGAGGCGATGGCGATCGGCGAGCGGCCGGCCATCGCGCTCCTCGACGCAGCGGCGTCCGCGCGCATGGCGGTCGGCGAGGCCATCACGAACATCGCGGCCGCGGACGTGCGCAGGATCGGCGACATCAAGCTCTCCGCGAACTGGATGGCGGCCTGCGGCGAGCCGGGCGAGGACGCCGACCTGTTCGACGCGGTGCGCGCCCTCGGCGAGGATCTCTGCCCGGCGCTCGGCATCGCGATCCCGGTCGGCAAGGACTCGCTGTCGATGCGCACGCAGTGGAGCGTCAAGGGTGATGCACGATCGGTGATCGCGCCGCTGTCGCTCGTCGTCTCGGCTTTCGCGCCGGTCGGCGATGCGCGGCGCACGTTGACGCCCGTGCTCGAGCCCGGCGACAGCGCGCTCCTGCTGGTCGATCTCGGTGGCGGTCGCGACCGGCTCGGCGGATCCTGCCTCGCGCAGGTGCACGGCCGGATCGGCGACGTGCCGCCCGACCTCGACAATCCGCGGCGGCTCGCGGGTTTCTTCGCCGCGATCCGCGAGCTCGCGGATGCGGACCTCCTGCTCGCGTACCACGATCGCTCCGATGGCGGGCTCGCCATCACGCTGCTCGAGATGGCGTTTGCCGGTCGCACGGGACTCGACGTCGATCTTGGCGCCGTCGCGGATCCGGTGGCCGCGGCTTTCAGCGAGGAACTCGGCGCCGTCGTGCAGGTCCGCGCGCGGGACGTCGAGACTGTCGCCGGCGCATTTGCAAGACACGGACTCGCGGATTGCTGCCGGCGCATCGGGCAGGTCACGGCCGGGCGGCGCATCCGCATCACGGCGGGGAAACGGACACTCGTCGACAACGACCGGATGCGGCTGCGCGAGATCTGGTCGGAGACGAGCTGGCGCATGCAGCGGCTGCGCGACGATCCCGCCTGCGCCGACGAGGAGCGCGATGCGCGCCTCGACGAGAGCGATCCGGGCCTCGCCTGGCAGCTCACGTTTGATCCGGACGAGGACGTCGCGGCGCCGATGATCGCGACCGGCGCGCGGCCCAGGGTCGCCATCCTGCGGGAGCAGGGTGTCAACAGCCAGGTCGAGATGGCGGCGGCATTCGACCGCGCGGGTTTCTCGGCGGTCGACCTGCACATGACCGACGTGATCGAGCGCGGCGCATCGCTCGACGGATTCCACGGGCTCGTCGCCTGCGGCGGTTTCAGCTATGGCGACGTGCTCGGCGCCGGCGAGGGCTGGGCCAAGTCCATCCTGTTCAATGCAGAAGCGCGCGCAGCCTTCGAGCGCTGGTTCGATGCACCGGGGCGCTTCACGCTCGGCGTCTGCAACGGCTGCCAGATGCTCGCCGCGCTCGCCGAGCTGATTCCGGGGGCCGGGGCCTGGCCGCGTTTCCGGCGGAACCGTTCCGAGCAGTTCGAGGGCCGGCTCGCCATGGTCGAGATCGGCGAATCCCGCTCGCCCTTGTTCGCAGGCATGGCGGGCTCGCGGCTGCCGATTGCGGTCGCCCACGGCGAGGGACGCGCGGAATTCCGCAATGCCGCAGACGCGGCGGCCGTCGAGGCACTGACAGTGCTCCGCTACGTCGACGGCAGCGGGCGCGTCGCGGAAAGGTATCCGGCAAATCCCAACGGCTCGCCGCGGGGCATCGCGGGGCTCACATCCGCGGACGGGCGCGTCACGATCGTGATGCCGCATCCGGAGCGGGTGTTCCGCAGTGCGCAGAATTCCTGGCGCCCGGCGGATGCCGGCGAGGACAGCGGATGGATGCGGATGTTCCGAAACGCTCGGCGTTCCGTCGGCTGAGGCTCAGGCGACGGGCGCGCGCCCCGGCAGCGGCGTGACTTTCGACGTGTCGTCCGCGAAGTAGCGCCGCACCATCATTGCCTGCTGCAGGCGGCCGCGGCGAACGTAGGCCTGGTACAGCAGGTCCTTGACGACCTCGAGCAGCACGCCGGCCTGGAATGCGTCGATCGCCGGCAGGGCCTGGCGCCCGGGCACGTCGATGTCGAACAGCACCTTCTGGACCGCCGTGAACGACTCGTCGTCGATTTCGGCGAGCTTGCGGATGTTGCCGAGCTCGTCGTAGAGCATGAGCTTGCCGCCCTCGCCGAGGTCCGCGAACACGCACTGCGCGAGGCGCCGGCACATCGAGGCGAAGGCGTTGTAGCAGGCGTTGGAGAAGCAGGTGAAGGCTTCTTTCAGGAGCTGTTCCGCCTCTTCGGGCAGGTAGGTGAAGTTGAACCGCTCGCGGGGCCGCTCGAGCTCGACGAAGTTCGGCGCGAGCTCGACCCGGCTGCCGCCATAGAGCTTCACCGAGAAGCGCAGGAAGATCGGCGCGTTGCAGGACGCGCAGCGGTAGACGAGCCCGACCTGCGCGGGCTTGTGCTGCTGCAACGAGTTGAAGTCCGGCACCGACACCGGCGTGATGTGGGCGAGCACCGAGCAGTGCGGGCAGTGCAGGGCGAGCCCCGTGTCCTGGTCGTGGTGCAGCCGGCCCGATGAGTCGATGAAAACCGCCATGCCCCTACCTTAGGCGTGCAGCGGCTTGTAGCGCAACCGGTGCGGCTGGTCGGCGAGCTCGCCCTTGCGGCGGCGGAGATCGACGACGTAGTCCTGGTAGTTGCCCTCGAACCAGACGACCTCGCTGTCGCCCTCGAACGCTAGGATGTGGGTCGCGATGCGGTCCAGGAACCAGCGATCGTGCGAGATCACGACCGCACAGCCCGGGAAGTTCAGCACGGCTTCCTCGAGGGCACGCAGGGTCTCGACATCGAGGTCGTTGGTCGGTTCGTCGAGGAACAGCACGTTGGCGCCGCTCCTCAGGACTTTTGCCAGGTGCACGCGGTTGCGCTCGCCGCCCGACAGCTCGCCGATCTGCTGCTGCTGCTGGTTGCCGCGGAAGTTGAAGCGGCCGAGATACGCGCGCGACGGCATCTCGAAGCGCCCGACGGTGAGGATATCCTGGCCGTTGGAAATGGCCTCGAACACGGTCTTGTCGTTGGGCAGCGATTCGCGAGTCTGGTCCACCGCCACCATCTGCACGGTGGAGCCGATGATGATTTCCCCGGCATCGGGCTTCTCGCGCCCAGTGAGCATGCGGAACAGCGTCGACTTGCCCGCGCCGTTGGGGCCGATGATGCCCACGATGCCACCGGCCGGCACCTTGAAGCGTCTTCTTCGCGCTCTATGATCACAGTGTAACTGTAATCGGTCATAGCATTCTCCTGCCTTCATTATATGGCCTGCCACGAACTGCAATACATGGCTTATGACGTTTGGCGCGGTGGGTTGGGCTAAATGAAAT
>JANNHT010000002.1:0-5588 GCA_031404555.1 Gammaproteobacteria bacterium | reverse complement strand
GTGAGCCCGAGCCCTGGCGCGAGGCGGACGCTTCCCGCGATCGCGGTCGCGCCGTCGTCGCCATAGGCGATCATGTGCTCGGACAGGATCGAGGCGCCCGCGCTCGTGCCACCGACCGTGACGCCGCGCGCGTTCAGCGTGCGGATCAGCTTCGCGACCGGCGTGCCGCCGAGCAGCGTCGTGAGGCGGAGCTGGTTGCCGCCGGTGAAGAAGATGCCGGTCGATTCGGCGAGGCGCGTGAGTCGGCCGGATTCCTGGCAGTCGCGGCGCGTGTCGAAGTCCATCACGTCCACGCGGCGCGCGCCGAGGTCGCGGAACAGCTTCTCGTAGCGCGGGCCGGTCTCGTGCGAGCGGCTCGCAGTCGGGATCACGACAATGTCCGCCATCTCGCCGCCGGATTCGCGCACGAAGCGGCCGAGGATCTTCGGGTCGTTTTCCTTGTTCTCGGCGCCGCCGATCGGCACGATCGAGCCGCGCGTTTCGCCGTCCGGGACGCGGCTCGGGCTCATGTCAGCCGCCGAGTACGGACTTGATGCGCGCCGACAGCGCGCCGATGTCGGTGCGGCCCTGCACCTTCGGCTTCAGCACGCCCATGACTTTGCCCATGTCTTTCATGGTGGCGGCGGCGGTTGCTGCGATCGCTTCCTTGATCATCGCGTCGAGCTCGGCGTCGCCGAGCTGGGCGGGGAGGTAACTGGTGAGGAGTGCGATCTCGGCGGATTCTTTCGCGACCAGATCGGCACGTTTGCCGGCTTCGAACTGGACCACGGATTCGCGGCGCTGCTTGACCATCTTGTCGATGACCGCGAGCACCTGGGCGTCGTCGAGCGTGATGCGCTCGTCGACCTCGCGCTGCTGGATGCCGGCCTGGAGCATGCGGATGCAGGACAGGCGATCCTTGTCGCCCGATCGCATCGCCGCTTTCATGTCTTCCGTGATGCGCGCCTTCAGGCTCATCCCGGGATCAGCGCGGTGCGGGGGCACGCCGCCGTCGCGGGAAGCGCGCTTGAGGTGCCGCTTGATCGCAGCGGCCTTCTTGCGTTTCCGTTCCTGGGTGGGCTTCTCGTAGAATTCCCGGCGGCGCAGTTCGGTCAGGACACCGGCCTTTTCGCAGGCGCGCTTGAAACGACGCAGGGCGGCATCGAAATACTCGTTCTCGCGGATACGGACACTCGGCATTCAAACCTCGTCACTGGCCTGCGCTGCCCCGGAACAGCCCGGGGAAAGGGCCCGGAATTGTAGTGATCTGCCCCCGGAAAATCAAAAGCATACGTTCATGATGGTCCTTGGCATCGAAACCTCCTGCGATGAGACCGCAGTCGCCGTCTACAGCGGTGAGCGGGGCCTGCTTGCGAACCGGGTGCACAGCCAGATCGCCCTGCATGCACCGCACGGCGGCGTCGTGCCGGAACTCGCGTCGCGCGACCATATCGCGCGCCTGCTGCCGATGATCGACGGCGCCCTCGCGGACAGCGGAATGAGCGCGCAACTCATTGATGGGATTGCCTATACCGCCGGTCCGGGGCTGATCGGCGCGCTTTTGGTCGGGGCCACGGTCGCGCGTTCCTACGGCTATGCGCGCGGGCTGCCGGTGATCGGCGTGCACCACCTCGAGGGCCACTTGCTGGCCCCGGCGCTCGAACCCGACGCGCCGGAATTCCCGTTCGTGGCGCTCCTGGTATCGGGTGGCCACACGATGCTGGTCGAGGTCCGGGGCATCGGCCTCTACCGGGTGCTCGGCGAGACCCAGGACGATGCCGCGGGCGAGGCCTTCGACAAGACCGCGAAACTGCTCGGCCTCGGATATCCCGGCGGGCCTGCGCTCGCCGCGCTCGCCGAGCGCGGCCGGGACGGCGTATTCGAGTTTCCGCGCCCGATGCTCGACCGGCCCGGCCTCGACTTCAGCTTCAGCGGGCTCAAGACAGCGGTGGTCGTCGCGGTGCGAGGGCGCACGCTCGATGACCAGGCGCGCGCCGATGTCGCGCGTGGCTTCGAGAACGCGATGGTCGAGACGCTCGTGACGAAGTCCCTGCGCGCGCTCGACCAGGTCCGCATCCCGGCACTCGTGGTCGCGGGCGGCGTCGGCGCGAACCGGAGCCTGCGCGCGGCGCTCACGCGCGCGGTCGCGAAGGCCGGTGCGCGCGTGCACTTCCCGCGGCCCGAGTTCTGCACCGACAATGCGGCGATGATTGCGCTTGTGGGCCATGCGCGGCTCGCGGCGGGCGAGCGCGAGGAACTGCCGGTGCGCGCCCGCGCGCGCTGGCCGCTCGACGAACTCCGCGCCCCAGGTAGAGGGGACGCATCCCTTTGAAAAAGGGACACACCCGTTTCAAAGGGATGCGTCCCCTCTGGAGAAGCTAGTGGATCGAATTTTTCTCACCGCACTCTCGGCCGAAGCGATCATCGGGATCTACGACTGGGAGCGCGAGGTCCGCCAGCGCATCGAGATCGACCTCGAGATGGAGATTGACCTCGCCGCCGCGGGCGCGAGCGATGCGATCGAGGACACGCTGAACTACAAGTCGGTCGCGAAACGCGTGCTCGCCTTTGTCGAGGAGAGCCGGTTCAAGCTGGTCGAGGCGCTGGCGGCCGGCATCGCCGGCATCGTGCTGGCGGAATTCAGCGTGTCCCGGGTGCGCGTGACCGTGCACAAGCCGGGCGCCATCCGCCACTCGAAAGACGTCGGTGTCGTCATCGAGCGTGCCCGCGATGCCTGACGTCTTTGTCGCGGCCGGCAGCAACGTCCGGCCGCGCGCCAACCTGAAGCGCGCGATCGCGGCGCTCGCCGCCGATTTCCCGGGTCTCGCTGCCTCGCGCGCCTGGTCGAACGCGGCGGTCGGCTTCGAGGGCGACGACTTCATCAACCTGGTGATCCGGTTCGAGTCCACGCTGCCGGTCGCGGCGCTGCGCGAGCGCTTGAAGTCGCTCGAGCGGGACAGCGGGCGCGAGCCCGGTGCGCCCAAATGGGGACCGCGCGAGCTCGACCTCGACCTGCTGCTGGTTGGAGACCTGTCGGGAATGCATGCCGGCGCGCGGCTGCCGCATCCGGACATCGCGACGCGCTCCTGGGTGCTCGGGCCGCTCGCCGAGCTTGCGCCGGAACTCCGGCACCCGGTGCTGGGTGAACGCATTGGCGAGCTGTGGCGGCGCTTCGACCAGCGCGCGCACCCGCTCACGCCGGCGTCGCTCGACGGCGCCGACGCTTGAGGCGGCTAGCGCCGCTCCCCGCTGGCCAGGCGACCGCCGTCCACCGCGAGCACTTCGCCCGTGACATACGGCGCGCCGGTTGCGAAGAAGAGTGCCGCCTTCGCGACGTCATCCGGCGAGCCCGCGCGCTTTAACGCCGTGCGGGCGATGATGTCCTGCTTCCGCGACTCGTCCATGCCATTCTCGGGCCAGAGCACGGGCCCCGGCGCGATCGCGTTGACGCGGATCTCGGGACCGAGTTCACGGGCGAGCGACCGGGTCAGCATCACGAGCGCGGCTTTCGCGGCGCTGTACACGGCGTGACCGGCGAGCGGCCGCAGGCCGTGGATGTCGGCGATGTTGAGGATCAGGCCCTGGCGACGCCGCAGTTCCGGCGCCGCCGCCTGCGACAGGAAGAGCGGTGCGCGCAGGTTGCTGCCGACGAGATCGTCGAACTGGGCCGGCGTGATCTCGCCGACCGGCGTCGGATAGAAAGTCGAGGCATTATTGACCAGCACGTCGAGCCGGCCGAAGGCGCGGATCGCGGAGGCCGGCAGGGCGGTCCAGACATCCGGCAGGTTGAGGTCGCCGCGGAACAATTCGGCGGAGCCGGGCCGCGCGGCATTGAAGCCGGCGACGAGTGCGGCGCCTTCCTTCGCGGAGCGATGGCAGTGCACGGCGACCGAGGCGCCGGCGGCGTGAAAGCGGCCGGCGATCGCGGCGCCGATGCGCCGCGCGGCCCCGGTGACCAGCACGACCTGGCCTGCGAGCGGCATTGGGGCGTCGGTCATCATGGCGGGTGGCGACGATATCACGGAGCATGGAGCGGATGATGCAGGCAGCGCTGGAACCGTTGACGCCGGAGGAGGCCATTCATGGCGAGAAGGTCGCCGGGCACCTGCGCGCGCTGATCGCCGAGGCCGGCGGCTGGATACCGTTCTCGCGGTTCATGCAGGCTGCGCTCTACGCGCCGGGCCTCGGCTATTACATGACGAACCGCGATCGGTTCGGCTCGTCCGGGGATTTCACGACCTCGCCCGAGCTGTCGCCGCTCTTCGCGCGCTGCCTCGCCGTGCAGATCGCGGAGATTTTCGAACGGACGGGCGGCGGCGACCTGATCGAGCACGGCGCCGGCAGCGGCCGCCTCGCATTCGACCTGCTGGAGGCGCTGGAGCGCATGGGTGCGCTGCCGCGCCGCTATCGCATCGTCGATGTGAGTCCGGCGCTGCGCGCCGACCAGAAACAACTGCTCGCGGGTGCGCCGGTGCCGGTGGACTGGCTCGAGGCGCCGCCGCCGGAACCCTGGCGCGGTGTCGTCGTCGCGAACGAAGTCGCGGATGCATTGCCGGTCGATCGCTTCCGGGTCACGAAGGACGGCTGCGAGGCCATGGGCATCGTGGCGCAGGGCGACGCCTTCGGCTGGGCGGCGCGCCCGGCCGACGCGGCACTCGCGGCGGTCGTCGCCGCGCTGAACGCGCGATTGCCGGAGCCGATGGCGGAAGGTTTCGTCTCCGAATGGTGTCCGGCGCTTCCGGCCTGGACGGCGGGGATCGGCGCGTCGCTCGAGCGCGGCGCGCTGCTGATCGCCGACTATGGCCTGCCGCGCACTCATTACTATCACCCGTCGCGCCCGGAAGGCACGCTGTGCGCGATCCATCGGCACTTCGACGCGCCGAGCCTGCTGGCGCGGGCCGGCATCCAGGACCTGAGCGCCTGGGTGGACTTTTCCGTGATCGCGGACGTGGGGCGCGCGAACGGCTTCGAGGTCGCCGGCTTCGCGACCCAGGCGCATGCGATGGTCTCGCTCGGCGTCGAGCGCGAGCTCGCGGCCCTCCAGGAAGGCGTGAGCGAATCGCGCCGGCTCCGGCTCGCGCAGGCCGCGCAGACGCTGATGCTGCCGGGCGAGATGGGCGAGCGCTTCAAGGTGATCGCGCTGACGCGCGGCATCGACGCGACGCTGTCGGCGTTCCGTTTCCGCGACCTTTCCGAAAGCCTATAAGATGCCGCCGATGGATCCGATCCAGGCCATCGTGCTCGCGATCGTGCAGGGACTCTCCGAGTTCCTGCCGATATCAAGCTCCGGTCACCTGATCCTGGTGCCGCACTTCCTCGGCTGGCAGGACCAGGGCCTCGCCTTCGACGTCGCGGTGCACGTTGGCACGCTGTTCGCCGTCGTCGCCTATTTCCGTCGGCAGCTGCTGGCCATGGCGGTTGCCTGGTTCGGCAGCTTCGCAGGCCACGGGCTCACGCCCGATGCGCGGCTCGCCTGGTGCGTCCTGCTCGGCACGATCCCGGTCGGCATCGTCGGCCTCGCGCTCGGCGGCTGGATCGAGGACAACCTGCGCAACCCGCTCTTCGTCGCCGGCACGCTGTCGCTCTTCGGCCTGCTGATGTGGCTCGCC
>JANNHT010000001.1:0-2189 GCA_031404555.1 Gammaproteobacteria bacterium | reverse complement strand
GCGCGTCAGTTCCGCCATCGCATTCATCGGCGGCGGCGCGCTCGTCAGCACCTGCGAGATCTGCTGTTGGACCGATTCCTGCTGGCGCATGAACGCGGCCACGCTCTGCTCGAGGTAGCCCGCCATGAAGTCCTGCATCGGGCCGCCGTAGTAGCGGATGATCGATTCGAGCAGCTGGGTCGTCAGGATCGGCTTGCCAAACTGTTCCTGCTCGGCGATGACCTGGAGCAGGATCAGCCGGGTGATGTCCTCGCCGGTCTTGTCCTCGACCACGCGGATCTTCTCGCCCTTCACGATCAGGTCGCGGATGTCCTCGAGGGTGACGTGCTTGCTGATCGAAGCGTCGTAAAGCCGCCGGTTGGCGTACTTCTTGATCAGCCGTTCCTTGGTCATGCCCGCAGTGTACCGGATCATGCCGCAGTGCCAAAAAAAAGGACGGCGGCCCGTAGGCGCGCCGTCCCGAGGGGGGAGGGTCGGAATCCGGTCAGGCGGCTTTCTTGGCAACCTTGGCGGACTCGGAAACGGTCTGGTCGAACCACTTCGTCAGCTCGGCCTGGTGCTCGGTCGTGAGCTTGACCAGGTCCTGCGAACGCTGGGTCGCACGCTCGGCGAACTGGGTCGAGAGCTCAACCTGACGCGCGGTCAGGTCGTTGAAGTCACGGACGGTCGTCGCGAGCTGGATCTGCTGCAGCGAGAACTCGAGCACTTCGCCCGCGAAGGCAAACTGCTGGCGCGCGATGCGCTCGAAGCCCTGGAGCGACAGTTCGTTGAACTTGGCAGCCGGCGCGAACGCCTTCTTGCCGGCGTCCATGAACGTGTTGAAATCGAAGGTCGGGTTGGTCATTTCTGGCATCCTTGAAAAAAGCGGGAGTGCGGTTGCAATGGGCGCATCTTACCGATGCTTATGTTGCAGCGCAACAAGATTTCTTGTGATGCTGCGCTGGTCGGCAAAAGATTGATTAATAGTTATTATTATCAATAACTTAGAATCATACGGCGAGATCAATCCGGGAGCCTGCCGGCCCCCCATTCTTTTGCGGCGCACGGTCCTCCCGCAGGGTCGAGCCCGATGACCGATTCACCCCCCCTGCCGGCCTGGGTAAGCGACTGGCTCGTGGCCCAGGCACGCGACTGGCAGGCGCTCCTCCAATCAGCCGCTGCTCCCGGTTCGAACGCTGCGCCGATCATCGAACGCTATCGACAGCTCTTCCTCCCGCAGTCGGCCCAGGCGGCGCTCGCCGGAATGCCCGGTGCAGGCGCCGGCGCGGCATGGCAGCGCTGGCAGGGCGCGATGTCTTCCGCCGGGGCGCTCGCGACCGCCATCGGCATCGATGCCTACGCGCGGTTTACAGCGGCACTCGCGTCGACCGATCCCGCGGCTCAACCGATCACGACGCTCGCCGAACTGCACGACCTCTGGGTCGACTGCGGCGAAGCGGCCTACGCGGAGGTCGCGCACAGCCGGCCGTTCGCCGCCGCGCAGGCGGAGCTCCTGTCCGCGTTCGTCGAACTCCGTGCTGCAACGCAAACGGACGCGCCATGAACCGGCTCCGGATCGATCCTGCGAAGGCGGCTGCCGAGATGGCGGAGTTCAGCCAGCGCATGGGCCGGGCAGCCGCTGCGTTGACCTCGCTCCAGTTCGAAGGGGAGGGCTGCACGCCGCGCGAGGCCGTGCATCGCGACGGCAAGGCCGTGCTGTGGCGCTACCGGGGTGAGGCGCGCAATTCCGCGATCGCGCCGCTCGTCATCTGTTATGCGCTGGTGAACCGGCCTTACATGATGGATCTGCAGCCGGATCGCTCGCTGATCCGCGGCCTGCTCGCGCGCGGTCTCGACGTGTATCTGATCGACTGGGGCTACCCGGACCGCGGCGACCGCGGGCTCACGCTCGACGACTACATCAATCGCCTGCTCGGCGGCTGCCTCGATCACGTGCGCCGCGTGCACGCGATCGATGCGGTCAACCTGCTCGGCGTCTGCCAGGGCGGCACGCTCTCGATCTGCCATGCGGCGCTCCATCCGGGAAGCGTGCGGAACCTCGTGACCATGGTGACGCCGGTCGACTTCCGTACCGAAGACAATCTCCTGTCGAAATGGGTGCAGGACCTCGACGTCGATCGCCTGGTCGAGTTGCAGGGCAACGTGCCGGGCGAGCTGCTGAACGCCGCTTTCCTGTCACTGATGCCGCT